>NZ_WWIR01000064.1 GCF_009863025.1 Streptomyces sp. SID4985
AGACCAACCCGGCCACCCAGATCAAGTGGGGCCTCAACTACATGAACTCGCGCTACGGCAGCCCCGTTCAGGCCTGGAACTTCTGGCAGTCCCACGGCTGGTACTGAGCCGTAACCACCGAATCCGCCACTGGACCCAGGGTCCAGCGACGCCCGGCCGGACCGGCCGGGACGCATCAACCGATATCCGCACCCTTTGCCCGCGAGGCGAGGGTGCTTACGCATGTCCGGGCTCAACCCTGCCTACGGGGCTTTGACTTGAGCAGTACCGGTACTCCCCTGATCCCCCGCGTCGCGCCGCACCCCTGATCCCCCGCGTCGCGCCGCACCCCTCATCCGCCGCACCCCCGTGATCCACTGGTCCCGCCCCGCCCGCGCGGACGACCGGAGATAGAGATGGCGACGCCCACGACCGGTTCGACACCGCTGCCGCGACCGCGCGGGATGCGTCTCACGGTCGTGCTTCTGCTGCTGACCGTGGTGAGCGGGCTGATCGACGCGGTCGGCTATCTGGGCCTCGGCCGGGTCTTCACCGCCAACATGACCGGCAACGTGGTCGTCCTCGGCTTCGCCGCCGTCGGCGCGCCCGGCTTCTCCGTGCCCCACATCACCACGTCGCTGGTCTGCTTCCTGATCGGCGCGGCGGCCGGAGGCAGGCTGACGAACCGCCTCGGCGAGCACGCCCGGCGCGACCGGACCCGGCTGACCCTGGTGGTGGAGGCGCTGCTGGTCGGCGCCTCGGCGGCCATCGCCTTCGCCTGGCCGCAGGCCCCCGGCACCCGCTACGCGCTGATCGCCCTCACCGCCCTCGCGATGGGCCTGCGCAACGCCACCGTCCGCAAACTGGGCATCCCCGACCTCACCACCACGGTCCTCACCATGACCCTGACCGGCCTCGCCTCCGACTCCCGCCTCGGCGACGCCACCGCCCCGCCCCGCCGCTCCCCCCGCCGCGCGGCCGCCGTGATCGCCATGTTCGCGGGCGCCTGCCTCGGCGCCTGGCTGGTCCTCGACCACGGCCTGGGCCCACCCCTCCTCGTGGCAGCGGTGGCCTCCGGCGGTTTGGCGGTGGCGGCGTCGGACCGGGACTGATGCCTCCGGCGGATGGGCGGTAGTGGCGTCGACCGCGACGGAACAGCGCCCGCACCTCAGGAGCCGCCCCGACCGCCACGGCACCCGCTCACACGGCAGACCCGCCCTGGGCACATCGCATCGCCTCGGCGGCCCGGTCCCCTGGCGGTGACATCGGCAGCGACAGCCACCCCGTCAGCCCCCGCACCCCCCGCCCCGCACGTACACCACCACCTGCCCACCCCACACCCGCTCCCGCCCGCACTCCCGGAACCCCTCCGCCAGCGTGCGCCGCTTGACCACCTCCTCTTCGAAGGGGTCGAGGGGCTGGCCCTCGGGGTCGGTCAGGGCTATCACCCTGTTCGCCGACAGCAGGCGGTGCCGGATCGTGCCGGGAGGCAGCTCCGTGCCCTGGAGGGTGCGGGAGGCGGTCGGGGTGCGGGCGAGGGCGACGTCGTCGAGGCGGGCGTAGAGACGCGGGTACGACATCAGCCACTCGCGGCGGCGCGCGGGCAGGAACAGCACCGCGTCACCGGGGCGAGCGTGCCGGGCGACCGCGTGGGCGATCGCGGCCACGTCGTCCTTGCGGCTCTGCGGCGAGCGGACCTCCAGGGAGAAGGGCAGCCAGACGGCGGTCACGGCGACGGCCATGAGGCAGGCGAGCGGCACCCGCACCTCAGGCATCGGCACCCGCACCCCCGCCGTCAGCGCCCGCACCCCAGGCATCGGCACCCACGCCCCCGCCGCCATCCGCCCCGCGCCCGCGAGTGCCCGGTCCAGCGCCAGGCCGCCGAGCAGCGCGAGACCCGCGAGGGAATAGAGGACGTACCGGTCCACGTACCAGGGCTTGAGCAGCGAGGCCGTCATCAGCAGCCCCGGCGGGGCGATCAGGAGCGGCAGCGCGAGCGCGGAGACGGCCCGGCCCGGTACGGCACGGCGCGTGAGACGGCTGAGCAGCACCCCCAGCGCCGAGACCCCCGCGCACTGGAGCCACATCGCCACGCCCGGCCGCCCCAGCCAGCCCAGTTGCTGTTCCGCCTGCCCCGCGCTGAGCACCGCCAGCGGCAGCACACCGGCCAGCGCCGCGCCCGCCGCCGTACCCCAGCGCAGCCAGGTACGGCGCGGCACGCGCAGCCACGCCAGGGTGAGCCCGTGGGCCACGAGGGCCAGGGCCGCGAACTCGTGCAGCCAGCAGGACAGACAGAGGAGGACGCCGTACGCCGGCCACTTCTCGCGCAGGAGGAGATACGTGCCCCAGACGACCCCGGCGGTGACCAGGGCGTAGGAGCGGCCTTCCTGGGCGTATTGCTGGGTCGCCGGGAGCAGGGTGAAGAGAACGCCCGCGAGGACACCGGCCCGGCGTCCCACCAGCCGGGCGCCCAGCGCGCCGACCCCGGCGGCGGCGAGCGCGGTGGCCAGGACCGAGGGGAGCCGCAGCGCGACCAGGCCGCCGTCCCAGAGGGCGAAGACGCCGTGCATGAGGAGGTAGTACAGCCCGTGCACGGCGTCTATCCGGCCGAGCAGTGCGAGGAGGTCGTCGAGCGGGCGGTGGGCGACCTGCCAGGTCACCGACTCGTCCCGCCACAGGCTGCCGTGCCGGGTGAGCCCCCACAGTCCGAGGAGCAGGGCGGTGAGCGCGGGCAGGACCAGGGGGGCGGTGGTGAGCGTACGGCGGCGCGCACCGCGCTCGGGGGTGGGAGCGGGCGGACGGTCCGCCGCCGCCCGCTCCCGTATCGGTAACTGGCTGGTCACCCGGTCTCCCGGTCAGCTCGTCGTCAGGGAGCGTTCCTCGTCCGGGGCCTTCCGTTGCCCCGGCGGCCGCCCCACACCCTCGGCGCCCGTCGAGGCCAGCACCCCGCGCGGCCCGATCAGCAGATAGCCGAGCGCGAACCCGCCGCCCACCACCATCGCGCCGCCCACCGCGTCCAGCACCCAGTGGTTGGCGGTGGCGACGATCGCGGTGACCGTGAAGAGGGGGTGCAGGAGGCCCAGCGCCTTCATCCACCAGCGCGGAGCCATGACCGCGATGACCACCCCGCACCACAGGGACCAGCCGAAGTGCAGCGACGGCATCGCCGCGTACTGGTTGGTGATCGCGGTCATCGCGCCGTAGTCCGGGTGGGCGAGGTCCTGCACGCCGTGCACGGTGTCGACGAAGCCGAGCCCCGGCATCAGGCGCGGCGGGGCCAGCGGGAAGAGCCAGAAGCCGATGAGGGCGAGCAGGGTGGCGAAGCCGAGGGAGGTGCGGGCCCAGCGGTAGTCGACCGGGCGGCGCCAGTAGAGGACGGCGAGGACGGTCAGCGGGAGGACGAAGTGGAAGGACTCGTAGTAGAAGTCGAGGAAGCCGCGCAGCCAGCCGACCTGGACGACCGCGTGGTTGACGGCGTGCTCGATGTCGAGATGCAGGAACCGCTCGGTGTCGAGGATGATCCGCCCGTGGTGCTCGGCGGTCGCCCGCGCGAGTTCGTTGCTGCCGCCGGTCGCCGCGAGCCGTACCTGCTGGTAGGCGGCGTAGGTGACGCGGATGAGGAGCAGCTCCAGGAGCAGGTTGGGGCGGGTGAGCGAGCGGCGCAGGAAGGGCAGCAGCGGGACGTGCCGCCAGCGGGCCGGGAGCTGCCGGGCGTAGTCGGTGGGCACGGGGGCCGCGTAATAAGGGGAGGAGCGCGGCAGGAAGGGCACGGCCACGGCGGCGGCGAGGGCCGCGAGCAGGACGAGGTTGTCGCGCAGCGGGAAGAGCACCGGCGTGTTCGGCAGCATCATCTTCGCCGGGAGGATGGTGACGAGGACCACCGCGACCGGCCAGACGGTACGGTCGGCGGCCCGCGTGCCGACGCGGCCGACCACCGCGAGCAGCAGCCACAGCAGCTGGTGCTGCCAGCTGGTCGGGGACACGGCGACCGCGGCGCAGCCGGTGACGGCGACGGCGAGCAGGAGCTGTCCGTCGCGGGCGTAGCCGACGGCCCGGCGCAGCGCGAGGACGGCGACGGCGGCGCCGAGCAGCAGGAAGAGCGCGATCTCCAGCGGTCCTGTGAGGCCGAGGCGGAGCAGGGCGCCGTGCAGGGACTGGTTGGCGAGCCCGTCGGCCTCGCCGCCGAGCCCGGCCCCGGCCACGTGGTGGACCCAGTAGGTGTACGAGTCGTGCGGCATCGCGGCCCAGGCGAGCGCGGTGCCTCCGGCGAAGGTGATCCCGGTGCTCACCGCGGCCCGGCGGCGCCCGGTGAACCACAACAGCGGCGCGAAGAGCAGCACGGTCGGCTGGAGGGCTGCGGCGAGGCCGACGAGCAGCCCGCCCGCGCGTTCGTCGCGCACGGCGAGGCAGCCGAGCAGGACCAGCAGGACCGGGATGACGCTGGTCTGGCCGAGCCAGAGCGTGTTGCGCACCGGCAGCGAGAGCATCAGCAGGCTGATGGCGACCGGGGCGGCGAGCAGTGCCGTACGGCGGCTCACCGGCTGGGGCAGCGCGCGGGCGGCGAGCAGGCCGAGCGCGACGACCAGCAGCAGGGTGCCGAAGGTCCAGCCCCAGCCGAGGGCGTCCTCCGCCGCACGGGTGAGGGGCTTGAGGACCAGTCCGGCGAAGGGGGTGCCGGTGAAGCGGGTCGAGTCGTAGAGCGACCCGTTCACATGGAGGACGCCGTGCGGGCCGACCCAGGTCTCCAGGTCGGTGAGGCGTTTGCCGCTCGGGCTGGTGAGGACGGCCGTCATCTGCCGTACCGCGAGGATCGCCGCCACCGCCCACAGCGCGAGCCGGGCCGCGCGCAGCCGCGCTCCGGGCCCGTCCGCCGGGCCGAGGGCGTCCGCCGTTCGTCCGCTGTGCTCCACGTTCACCACGCCCCGTCGGCCTCCCGCCCCGTCACCCCGGGCGCCGGTGCCCGAGAGTTCCCCCGCGAACACTATGCGCTCACGGCCCCCTCGGGGCAGGGCGCGGGCAACCCCCGCTTCATCCGCCGTCCCGACCCCGTTTTATCCGCAGGACGATAGCCCGACAAAGGCATGGTTGCACTCGGATCGAGCGATAAGGATCACAGTGAGGGCCGGGATCACCTGCGGCTTTGCGGGCAGACGTCCCTGCGTACACAAGGTTTACGTGCTCTATGCAATGACTTGTGCACAGGACGTAAGGGGCCGAAGTCCTCCTATCGTCGCTTTTCTGCCCGGTGCACAGCGTCGCCGCCGTTCGTCCGGGCCTGTCCTGTTCCCGTCGAAAGGTAGGCGAGCCCCGTTTTGGCGACCGCCACTGCTGTCAGTCCCCGTCCGCAGACCCGCCGGACCTCCAAGGCCCGGAACGTCACGGTCACCGACCCCGCGCTCGTCAAGCGCGCCGTGAAGGCGGCCGCGCTCGGCAACGCGATGGAATGGTTCGACTTCGGTGTCTACAGCTACATCGCGGTCACCCTGGGCAAGGTCTTCTTCCCCTCGGGCAACCCCACCGCGCAGCTGCTCTCCACCTTCGGCGCCTTCGCCGCGGCCTTCCTGGTCCGGCCGCTCGGCGGCGTGATCTTCGGACCGCTCGGCGACCGCGTCGGCCGCCAGAAGGTCCTCGCCGTCACGATGATCATGATGGCGGCGGGCACCTTCGCCATCGGCCTGATCCCGTCGTACGCCACGATCGGCGTCGGCGCGCCGCTGCTCCTCCTTGCGGCCCGCCTGGTGCAGGGCTTCTCCACCGGCGGTGAGTACGCGGGCGCGTCCACCTTCATCGCCGAGTACGCCCCCGACAAGAAGCGCGGCTTCTTCGGCAGCTGGCTCGAGTTCGGCACGCTGGCCGGTTACATCGGCGGCGCGGGCCTGGTCACGCTGATGACCGCCCTGCTCTCCTCGGCCGACCTGCTCTCCTGGGGCTGGCGCATCCCGTTCCTGATCGCGGGACCGATGGGCATCATCGGCCTCTACCTGCGGATGCGCCTGGAGGAGACCCCGGCCTTCGCCGCCGAGGTCGAGAAGGCCGAGGCCGCCCGCCCGAAGGTCCCGCTGCGCGACATGGTCACGGGCCAGTGGAAGTCGCTGCTGCTGTGCATGGGCCTGGTGCTGGTCTTCAACGTCACCGACTACATGCTGCTGTCGTACATGCCGAGCTTCCTCACCAGTGAGCTGAAGTACGACGAGACGCACGGTCTGCTGGTCGTGCTCGGTGTCATGGCGCTGATGATGATCGTCCAGCCGTTCGCCGGTGCCCTGACCGACCGGGTCGGCCGCCGTCCCGTCATCGCCGCGGGCTGCGCGGGCTTCCTGCTCCTGTCGATCCCGGCGATCCTGCTGATCCGCCAGGGCAGCCTGCTCGCCGTCGCCCTCGGCATGGGCGCGCTCGGCCTGCTCCTGGTCTGCTTCACCGCGGCCATGCCCGCCGCGCTCCCGGCGCTCTTCCCGACCAAGGTGCGCTACGGCTCGCTGTCCATCGGCTTCAACGTCTCCGTGTCGCTCTTCGGCGGTACGACCCCGCTGGTGGTCACCGCGCTGATCGGCGCGACCGGCAACCTGATGATGCCCGCGTACTACATGATGGCGGCCGCCGTCATCGGTGGTTTCGCGGTGTGGCGGATGAGCGAGTCCGCGGGCCGTCCGCTGCCGGGCTCGCCGCCGTCGGTGGAGCGGGCGTGATGAGCGGGCGTGATGAGCGGGCGTGATGTCCGGGGCGCGCGCCTGAGGTGAGCGTGTACGGCTTACCGGCGGCCCGGCGTGAGCCAGGGGCGCCCGGGGTGGGTGCGGGAAACCGATCACAAGGTTCCCCGCGCCCACTTCGCCGTTTTCGCACCGTTCCCGGGGAGACTGGGCCTTGAAGAGGCTTGAGCGGACACTCGGGAAGGGCGGCAGGCGCATGGGCGACTCGCAGGTGTGGGACGACGTGGAACGCTACTTCACCAGTCGGCTGGCGGCGGACGACGACGTACTGCGCGCGGCCCTGCGCGACAGTGACGCGGCCGGACTGCCGCCCATCGCCGTCACCCCCACCCAGGGCAAGCTCCTCCAGCTCCTCGCCCAGATCCAGGGCGCCCGTACGGTCCTGGAGATCGGCACTCTGGGCGGCTACAGCACGATCTGGCTGGCCCGCGCCCTGCCCTCCGACGGCCGCCTGATCACCCTGGAGTACAACCCCAAACACGCCGAGATCGCCACCCGCAACATCGCCCGCGCCGAGCTGGACGGCATCGTCGAGGTCCGCACCGGCCCGGCGCTGGACTCCCTCCCCCACCTGGCCGACGAGAACCCGCCCCCCTTCGACCTGGTCTTCATCGACGCCGACAAGGCCAACACCCCCCACTACGTGGAGTGGGCCCTCCGTCTCTCCCGGGCGGGCAGCCTCATCGTCATCGACAACGTGGTCCGCCAGGGCCAGGTGTCCGACTCCACCACCACCGACCCCGACATCCTCGGCACCCGGGCCACCATCGACCTCATCGCCACCCACCCCCGTCTGACGGGCACGGCGCTGCAGACGGTGGGGCCGAAGGGGTACGACGGGTTCGCGCTGGCGCGGGTGCTGGGGTAGACCGCCGGAGGCTCGGACTCAAGGGCCGTGCGGCCGTGCGGCCGGGGATCACGCCTCGTGGTAGAAGCCCACGTTCACGCTCCGAGGAGCCGTCCGGTCCTGGACGACCAGTTCGCCGCCCGTGCCGTGCGGG
Source organism: Streptomyces sp. SID4985 (assembly GCF_009863025.1). Classification (GTDB taxonomy): domain Bacteria; phylum Actinomycetota; class Actinomycetes; order Streptomycetales; family Streptomycetaceae; genus Streptomyces. Next base: position 7,688 of record NZ_WWIR01000064.1, read on the forward strand.
AGGCGGACGGTGCCGCCGTAGGGGAGGGTCTGGGCGTAGTCGCCGATGGTGAGGCGGACCTCGGAGGAGGGGTCGGGCTGGGAGCCGCGGAGCCAGGTGACCTGCCAGACGCCGTCGGGGCCGCAGAGGAACTCGAGGTGGACGCGGGAGACGAACAGCCAGTCCTCCGGGGTGACCAGTCGGCACACCGCCGCGTCCCGGCCCACCCGCAGCACGGCACCCGGCTCGCTGGGCGCCTCCGCCATGACCATGCCGGCCGTGGCGCCCGCTTCCTCCCTGGAGACGGAAGCCATGGTGAGTTCGAGCACGCGCGTTTCCCCCTACGTCCGGTGCGTACGCCGGTCGCCGCACACCGCCGCCGCATGATAGAACGCCCGGCCCTGCCGCGTCCGGCACAATGGCCTCATGACCGAGCGAAAGCCACCGGCTGTGCCGTTCGAGTCCTGGGTGGACCACCAGATCGCCGCCGCTCAGCGACGCGGCGAGTTCGACCGTCTCCCGGGCGCGGGTGAACCCCTCCCCGCCGGTCTCGACTCCTCGTACGACGACCTGTGGTGGATCAAACGGAAGATGGCCCGCGAGGGGCTGACCGCCCTGCCCCCGGCCCTCGCCCTGCGCAAGGAGGCCGAGGACGCCCTGGAGGCGGCGTACGCGGCCCCCTCCGAGGCGACCGCACGCCGGATCGTCACCGACGTCAACGTCAAGATCCGCGCCATGATGTTCCGTCCCCCGCCCGGCCCGCCGCTCGGCAAGAAGCCGTACGACGTGGAAGAGGTCGTACGCGAGTGGCACCGCCGCCGCGAGCAGGACTGACCCCGGCGCCCGATAACCGCTTGCGCGCCCCCGCCGCCCTCCGCTGGCATACCCGCCATGACGACGTGGACCCTCACCCCGGAGCCGTACGACTCCCCCGCCGCCACCGCCCTCTGGCGGGCCTACTACACCGAGGTCAGCGACCGCTGGTACCTGCTGCACCAGGGCCATCGCACCGACCCCGCCGAACTGGAACGCGGGCTCGCCGCCCACACCGGCGACGAACTCACCCCGCCGAACGGCCAGTTGCTGATCGCCTGGTACGGGGGTGAGCCCGGGGGCTCGGCAGGCGTACGGCTCCTCGATCCCCGCACCGCCGAACTCACCCGGGTGTTCGTGCACGCCCACCTGCGCGGCCGGGGCGCGGCCCAACTCCTCGTCACCGCAGCCGAGTCGGCCGCCCGCGACCTGGGCGCCCACCACCTGATCCTGGACACCAGAGGCGACTTGACCGAGGCCCGTGCCCTGTACGCCCGCCTCGGCTACACCGAGACCGCCCCGCACAACACCGACGTCTACGCCGAACACTGGTTCAGGAAAGACCTGTTGGCCACCTGTTGACCACCGAAGAGATCAACTCACCCTCCTGACCGATCCATTGTGCGGCCGCTCGCTCGTCGCCCCGCACATCTCGGACGTCAACTCCTTGACCAGCTGCGTGAGATCGGTGGACCGCCCCGGCTTCCACCAGTCCCCGAGCAGCTCGGACAGCGAATCCTCACGCGCGGCGGCGAGCCGTTCCGCCGCCACCCGCCCGGCCTCGGTGAGCGTGAGGTCCAGCCCCTGCCGGTCGACCAGCCGCCGCTCCTCCACCTGCCGCTCGGCGGCGAGCACCGTCTGCAACGGCACCGGGCTGCGCTCGGCGAGCACGTACGGCTCCACCGACCCGTACCGCCGGATGCGCAGCAGCAGCCAGCTCGCCGCGGGCAGCAGGTCGTACCCGGCCCGCGCGGTGATGTCCTCGTACACCTCCCGGCGCCCCTCCCGCGTGCCGAGCAGGGACAGCGCCCGGCACACCTCGTCGTAGGACGAGCGCTGGACCGGGTTGGGCGGGATGGTCTCGGAGGCGTCCGGCGCGGTGACCGAGCCGCGCAGCGGGTCCTCCTTGAGGAACCAGGCGAGCACGAAGCCGACCGCCGCGACCGGCGCGGCGTAGAGGAACACGTCGGTGATCGCGGAGGAGAACGCGTGCAGCGCGGGCGGCCGCAGCGCGGCGGGCAGCGCGCCGATGCCGCGCGGGTCCGCCTCCAGGCCGCCGAGCGAGACCCCGGGCGGCAGCCGTACGCCCTGGAAGGCGTCGGTCAGCTTGTCGCCGAGGCGGCTGGAGAAGACGGTGCCGAAGATCGCGACGCCGAAGGAGGCGCCGATGGAGCGGAAGAAGGTCGCGCCGGAGGTGGCGACGCCGAGGTCCTCGTAGGAGACCGCGTTCTGCACGATGAGGATGAGCACCTGAAGGACGAGCCCGAGACCGAGCCCGAAGACGAAGAAGTACAGGCTCATCTCGGCGGTCGAGCTGTGCTCGTCCAGCTTGTGCAGCAGGAGCAGCCCGATCGCGGTGACGGCCGTACCGGCCACGGGGAACATCTTCCAGCGGCCGGTCCGGCTGACGATCTGCCCGGACATGGTCGAGGTCAGCAGCAGCCCGATCACCATCGGCAGCATGTGCACGCCCGACATGGTGGGCGAGATGCCGTGCACGACCTGGAGGAACGTCGGCAGATAGGTCATCGCGCCGAACATCGCGAACCCCATGATGAAGCTGATCACGGCCGACAGGCTGAAGGTCCGGATCCGGAACAGCTTCAGCGGCAGCACGGGCTCGGCGGCCCGCCGCTCCACCCCGACGAACACGACGGCGAGGACCACACCGAGCACCGCGAGCCCGATGATCTGCCCGGAGTCCCACGGCCAGGTCGTACCGCCCAGCGAGGCCACCAGCACCAGACAGGTGGCGACGGCGGCGATGAGGAACGTGCCGAGGTAGTCGATCCGGTGCCGGGACGTACGGCGCGGGATGTGCAGCGCGGCGGCGATCACGGCGAGGGCGACGATCCCGAGCGGCAGATTGACGTAGAACACCCACCGCCAGCTCAGCTGCTCGGTGAACAGCCCCCCGAGCAGCGGCCCCAGCACACTGGTAGCCCCGAAAACGGCTCCGAAGAGCCCCTGGTACTTCCCCCGCTCCCGTGGCGGCACGATGTCCCCCACGATCGCCATGGACAACACCATCAGCCCACCGCCCCCGAGCCCCTGCAACGCCCGGAACCCGATCAGCTCCCCCATGTTCTGCGCCATCCCGCACAGCGCGGACCCGACCAGAAAGATGACGATGGCCAGCTGATACAGCCGCTTCCGCCCGTACTGGTCCCCCAGCTTCCCCCACAACGGCGTCGCCGCCGTGGCCGCCAGCAGATAGGCGGTCACCACCCAGGACAGATGCTCCAGCCCACCGAGATCACTGACGATCGTCGGCAGGGCGGTCGCCACGATCGTCTGATCCAGCGCGGCCAGGAGGAGCCCGAGCAACAGCGCCCCGATGGACACGAGCACGTTGGCCCCCACATGCCCACCACCCCGCACGTCCCGCACCGCACCGTGCGTATCCAGGGCCATGTGACCTCCCGGACTTCCGGACTCGAATACCCACCTTCCATGGTCGAGGGTGGGGGGGATTACGGCCTGTCGAGAGGTGGGGGCGGGGTGGGGCACTCGGTAGCACCGGGTGGCACACGGCGCTACCCTGGCCGGTATGAGCGTTCAGCCCGAAATCACCCAGCGGGATCTGCGCAACCGGTCCCGGGAGATCATGGACGCCATACAGGGCGGCCAGTCCTTCACCGTCACCCGCGACGGTCATCCGATCGGTGAGCTCGTCCCCCTGCGCCGACGCCGACGCTTCGTCTCCCGCCAGGAGTTCGCGTCGATGTCCCGGACCGCCCCGGACATCGACCTCAACACCTTCCGCGCCGACCAGGACGCCACGGCGGACCTCTATCCGGACGACCCCTATGCCCGGTGACCGTCCGACGTACGCGCAGGGACTCCTCGACACCAACATCATGATCCTGCGTCGGTGGGTGGCCCCCGAGGAACTGCCGGACGAAATGGCGATCACCGCCATCACCCTGGCCGAACTGTCCGCCGGCCCCCACGAGGTCCGCCGCAACGACGAACAGAGCAGCTACGACGAACACGTCGAACGCGCCCGCCGACTCGACGTCCTCCAACGCGCCGAGAACGAATTCGACCCCCTCCCCTTCGACGCCGCCGCGGCCCGCATCTATGGCCGCATCTGCGCCGCGGTCATCAGCGCGGGCCGCAAACCGCGCCGCCGGGTCGCGGACCTGATGATCGCCGCCATCGCGGTGGCCGAGGGGCTCCCCCTCTTCACGACCAACCCGGACGACTTCAAGGGGCTGGACGATCTACTGACCGTGGTGGCGGTCACTCGACCGAGGGTGCCGCACGAAGGCTGACGTTGGGGCGCCTGGTCGAGCTCCCGCTTCGGTCCGGTGAGTACCGCTTGCCCTTCACGGCGCGGGTTCCACCGGCGCCGGATGCCGCGAGCGCACCTGCGCGACGGCTTCGGGCATGAACGACAGGACCGTGTCCACCTCGGCCTGAGGCGTCGGGGCGCACCAGAGAACGATGAGGGTGTTGCCCTCGCGCACGACCAGCGCGTCGTCGTGCTGGACATCCCGGGGGTGGTCGCTCCAGGTCGTGGTGGCCCGTACCCGGATGCTGTCGTCGCCCAGGCGGGGCCCGGAGACGGCTGCGATCCGCTCCGTGAAACCGGGCGGATCGCTCGCGGGTGTGACCACCTTCGCGCACTCGGCCGCCAACTGCCGTATGCGGCGCATGGCTTGCGCGGCGCCATCTCCGGAGAACGAATACAGCGTCTCCGCACCGGCCATGACACCGCCGCCGGCGCTGCGTCCCCCGCTGAACGAGGCCGTCGCGGACGCCACCGCGGCCGTGGCCCCCGCATCCGCCACGTCTCCGCCGCCCGGGAAAGCGCAGCGGGGTTCACCGATCGCGGCACTGCCGGGCCCGGGATGGGCCGACTGGGCCGACTGGGCTGGATCGGCCGGATCGGCCGGATCGGCCTGGGAGGTCCAGCCTTTCGGCAGGACGGCGGGCAGCAGATGCGTACGCAACTCTGCCGCGGACATCGGCCGAAGGGTCTTGACCTTGCTCGCAGCGACGGGCTGGGCACTGCTCGTACAGGCCGCGGCGGACGCCACGACCAGGACGCCGGCCGCGAACCGGATTGCGGCGGCGGTACGCACCACGTCTCTCCCCCCTCAACGTGATCAAGACGCTGCAGGTTAACAGGGGGCCTACGCCGCGATCGGACCGCCTCCAGAGGCAGGCGGCCGGTGCCACGGCACGGATTCTGGTGCGCACCTCTGATGGCGGTGAGCTGGCGCTGCCGCGGGAGCTGGTCCGTGTTCTCCTCGCCTCCGCCGACGAGCTGTCCCGCGGGCATGCGGTCACAGTCCTGGCCTCCGAGGTTCAGCTGTCGCCTGCTGAGACCGCTGAGCTTCTGGGCCTGTCCCGACCGTTTGTCACCCGCTTGCTTGACGCGGGCGACATCCCGTCGAAGAACCTGCCCGGAAGCAGTCACCGTGTGGTGCGTCTTGCCGATGTGCTGGCGTTTCAGCAGCGACGCGAGCGCCGCAGGGAGGGGCGGCGGCAGATCGCCGACGTCTTGGACGACAGCGAATCGGCCGGTTGATTCTGGTCTCACTGCCGGTGGCGAAGCAGTGGCTTCCGGCGCCTCCGCACTGGTCACCTGGAACCTTGCCGACTTCCCTGCGGGTGACTTGGCTGAGCACGGAGTGCGAGTGATAGACCCGGATTCATACTTGTGCGGGCTGTATGGCGATCTGCCAGATGAGGTCGCGGACACGGTGGTCAGACTTGCCGCAGAGAAGCGCAACCCGCCCGTCACGACCGCTGACGCCATCGCCCGACTCGCGAAGGCCGGCCTGCCGACCTTCGCCGACCTCCTGACGCAGCATCTGCGTCTCGGGCGCTGAACCCAGGTGCCGCGATGGCGATTCGCGAGCGGATGGCGGGAATCGAATGCTCACGCAAACGGCCCCGGACGAGGAGTCCGAGGCCGAACAGAACGCCCCCCTCGAGAAGAAACCCCAGGTCAGCGGCGTTATGCGTTGTGCCCCCGGCAGGATTCAAACCTGCGACACCCGCTTGAGGAGAGCGGTGCTCCATCCCCTCGGCTCACCGACGCGCCGACGCCCGACCGCTCGCCGGGAGACCGACCGCGAGACGCGTCACCGAGCGACGAGTCGCACGGGCCCCCGTCCGGAGCCCCCCGTCACTCCACCGTCAGCCGAATCCCACCATCCGCGGACGCCTCCACCGTCACGCACGTGAGGTCGGGAACCACCACGTCCGGCCCGTACTGTTCCGCCCGCTCCCCGATGCCCACGACCCGCATCCCGGCGGAGCGCCCCGCCGCGATCCCCGCGCCCGAGTCCTCGAAGACGACGCAGTCGGACGGGTCGATACCCAGAGCGGCAGCCGCCTTCAGGAAGCCCTCCGGGTCCGGCTTGCTCGCGCCGACGGACTCCGCCGTGACGCGGAGGTCGGGGAGGGGAAGGCCCGCCGCGGCCATGCGAGCTGTGGAGAGAGCGACGTCGGCGGAGGTGACGAGCGCGTGCGGGAGGTCCCGCAGCGCCGCGAGGAAGACGGCCGCGCCGGGGACCTCGATCACGCCGTCCATGTCGGCGGTCTCCTCGGCGAGCATGCGGGCGTTGTCCGCGAGGTTCTCCTCGTGAGGGCGGTCGGGCAGGAGGAGCGCCATGGAGGCGTGGCCCTGCCTGCCGTGGACGACCTTCATGGTCGCGTCGCCGTCCAGCCCGTGCTCAGCGGCCCAGCGCCGCCAGATGCGCTCGACCACGGCGTCGGAGTTGACGAGGGTGCCGTCCATGTCGAGCAGGAGGGCGCGGGCGTTGAGGACGACGGGCGTGACGGTGACCGGCATCGGCAGCTCCAGAAGACGCGGGGCCCCGGTCGAAGGGGGCCCGAGAGGGACAAGGCGGCCCCGCCCACCGGTCAGGGGATGCGGGCGGGAGCCACTTTGTTCCTCCACGGTACAAAACTGCGCCCACATCCCGCCACCGCCCCACAGAAGCGTTCACCGCGTGTTCGCCCGCGTTCACCCCCGGGGACGCGACGAGACGGCGGGGTGGTGCGGGCAGCGGGGCGCATCCACCCGGGCCCCACCCCACCGCCCGCACCGCACCCCACCCGCCCCGCCCCACATCAGCCCGCGATCGCCTCGTACAGGCTCCAAACCCCCAGCCCCACCATCAGCAGCGCGGCGATCTGCGTGATCAACCGCAGCGGCACCCGCTTCATCAGCGCCTTGCCGCCCACGATGCCGAGCCCGGCCACCGCCCACAGGCCCAGCACCGCGCCGAGGCCGACCGAGAGCGGGTCGTCGTAACGGGCGGCGAGGTTGGCGGTCATGATCTGGGTGAGGTCGCCGAACTCGGCGACGAGGATGAGCATGAAGCCGGTGCCCGCGACCTTCCAGAAGGACTGGTCGGCGGGCTTCTTGATCTCCTCCTCGCCCTCGTCCTTCTTCAGCAGCAGCACGGCGGCCCCGCCGAGGAAGAGGACACCGGTGAGGGCGTGGACGATCTGTTGCGGCAGCAGGGTCAGCACACTGCCGGCCGCGACGGCCAGGACGACATGCAGGGTGAAGGCGGCGGCGACGCCGACGAAGACGTACGAGGCGCGGTAGCGGGCACCGAGGACGAGACCGGCGAGCGCGGTCTTGTCGGGCAGTTCGGCGAGGAAGATGACGCCGAAGACGAGCGCCGTCACGGTGATGCTGATCAAGGTTCCTCAATCGGTCGGGACTGCCCCGCCGAGATGGCTGCACCTCACAAGGGAGACCTCGGCACGGCAGCACACACGGACACCCGTGCCACAAGGCACAGGCGTGCACTGCTTGCCGAAGGTCTCGCTGGGCGGTCCCGCCAGGGACCCGCCTCCGGGCGCCGGCTCAGGCTGGCTGAGCAGTATGTCGACGGTCCGGCGAAGAGCTACTCCCCTTCTGCACCGTCCATCCTACGGGACGTGAAAGTTCGGTCGGCAATCTTGTTCTGTCATGGCCGCGTCATTAGCTTCTAACCGAGCGCTCACCCCACAGCAACACCGCACCGCGAGCATTCCCTCGCGCACGTCCGTCACACCCCGGTCCGGACCCCCAAAACCCTCACCCCACAAGGGAGTTCAGATGTTCCGTATGCCCCGTATGCCTCGGTTCTACGCGCGTCGACGGCTGGCCACGCTCGCGGCCGCCACCGGTCTGATCGCCTCCGCCGCGCTGTTCAACTCCCCCACCGCCTCCGCCGCCCTGCCGACCCCGGTCAGCGGCGCGACCGCCCGCAGCTACCTCTCCCAGCTGACCGTGGCCACCGAGAACCGCACCGGCTACAACCGGGACCTCTTCCCGACCTGGATCACCATCAGCGGCACCTGCAACACGCGCGAGTACATCCTCAAGCGGGACGGTACGAACGTGACCACCGACTCCGCGTGCGTCTCCACCAGCGGCAGCTGGTACTCCCCGTACGACGGCGCGACCTGGAGCGCGGCCTCGGACGTGGACATCGACCACCTGGTCCCGCTCGCCGAGGCGTGGGACTCGGGCGCGAGCCAGTGGACCACCGCGCAGCGCCAGTCGTTCGCCAACGACGTGACCCGCCCGCAGCTCCTCGCGGTCACCGACAACGTCAACCAGTCCAAGGGCGACCAGGACCCGGCGACCTGGATGCCGTCCCTGACGTCGTACCGCTGCACCTACGTCCGCGCCTGGGTGCAGGTGAAGTACTACTACAACCTCTCGGTCGACTCCGCCGAGAAGAGCGCGCTGACGAGCTACCTCTCGGGCTGCTGACCCGAGCGGACAACGGAATCAGGACACACCGACGGCCTGCCCGCGAGGGCGGGCCGTCGCCATTCCCGCCCAGAAGCACCCACACCCACCCCGCACCCGCCCCCTCTTATGTCAGGCACATGACGAAACGCGACCATGGCCGGATGTTGAACTTGCAAGCACAAATTAGGTTCACCTAACCTCTCCCTCGTTCGGTACCCGCCGCCCCCACATCACCGGCCCGGCGGCCCCCGTCCGGCACCGTCGCCGGATGCGCGGGCGCGCCGTAAACCGAAGAGGAGAACCCCCCATGTCCGCTCGGCTCAACGCCGCCCAGCCCTACGTCCTCGGGCTCTTCCGCGTCGTCGTCGGCCTGCTGTTCGCCGTGCACGGCGCGGCCTCGCTCTTCGGCGTCCTCGGCGGCGCCGTCGGCACCCAGGGCGGCACGGTCCCGGCCGGCAGCTGGCCCGGCTGGTACGCGGCCGTCATCCAGCTCGTCGCGGGCGCCCTCGTCCTGCTCGGCCTCGGCACCCGGGGCGCCGCGCTGATCGCCTCCGGCTCGATGGCGTACGCCTACTTCGACGTCCACCAGCCGAACGCCTTCTGGCCCATCCAGAACGGCGGCGAACTCTCCGTCCTCTTCTGCTGGTCCTTCTTCCTCCTCGTCTTCACCGGCTCGGGCGCCTTCGCCGCCGAGGCCCTGCTGCCCCGCCGTACGGCGACGACGACGGCGGCGGAACCTGCCGCGGAGGAGGCGGCGGTGGCCGCGTGAGGCGGCGCCCCTGAACGAACGCGCCCTTGAACGAGCGCGCCTCTGAACGAGCTTGCCCCGGCCGGGACTTGATCCCGCCGGGGCACGCGCGTCGCCGGACAGCCGCGCCGTGCGGTACCGCCCACCACGTACCGCCCGGCGAACGCCTGTTACGACCCGAGGAGTTGGGTCATGGCCGACGGAACCATCGAGTGCGCATCCGCGCGTACGCCGACGACAGTGCCCGCATCCGGCCGAACCAAGCGGAAGCCGAACGACAGGGCGGCGCGACAGCCGTCACGACATCCCCGTGACCCAGCCGAACGGCACGGTGAAGCAGGCGACGCGCCGGGTGCCCACCGTGCCGGGGCGGTCCTGGATCACGACGGAGGCGGCCTCGCCCTGCCGGAACCCCCAGCCGTGCCGCACACTGGCCGCACCCGCGCCCCGGGCGTCGGTGTTGAACCCGAGCCGGACCTCGTTGGCGGCGGTCGACCCGGCAGCCGCGTCGTTCCGGTACCGCTCACCCGAGTCGGCCCCGGTGGAACCGCAGGCACGCTGATGGACGTAAGCACCGTACGTACGGCCCGGTTTCAGCCCGCTCACCCGCAACTCGACGGTCGTGGCCGCCCCCGGCCCGGCCAACTGCCGCACCCGAATCGTCCCGGCCGCGGGCACGAGCGCCTGGTCGTACGTCACCGCCGCCGACGGCACGAAGGCCCCCGGCGGCGCGAACCGCCCCTCCGCGTCGACGGTGTACCCGTCGGCAGCGGCGGGCACGGCCGCCAGCACCACCATGGCCGCGGCCCCCGCCCACAGAGCAGCTCCCACCATCTCGCACACCTCGCCTTTTCCCGGCCCTCGGCAGCACGGCGCTTCCGTCGCGGGGGCCTCTCCCTTTTGGTACGGCACGGGAGCAGGGGCGGCGCGGTGGGCGCGCCGGGCGGGTGACGGGGGGGGCGACACCTATGCAGTGCGGCCAGCACACCCGGTGTCCGTGATGCCTACCCCCGCCACTCACCGCCACACCAGCGGAGCGCCACCGTGAACATGTCGTGTCGTTCCCTTGATCCTCTTGTGAACCATCCGTCACTCCGTCAGGCGTACGCTGTATGGCCGACGTCGGGGGAGCGAGGGAGTCGTGGTGCTGGAGAGCGTGGGGTCACTGGCGGGCGGTCCCTGGATCTACGCCATGGTGGCCGTGTCGGTTCTGCTCGACGTCTTCGTACCCGTGCTGCCCAGCGGAGTGCTGGTCATCACGGCGGCCACGGCGGCTGCGGCCGGTACGGGCGCGGCGGCGGGCGGCGTGCCGCACGACGTGCCCGACACCGTCGCACTGATCGCCTGCGCCGCCGTCGCCTCGGTCGCGGGCGACCTGGCCGCGTACCGTCTCGCCTGGCGCGGCGGCGAACGCCTCGACCGCGCCATCGCCCGCTCCCGGCGCCTGACCAGCGCGCAGGAACGTCTCGGTGAGGCTCTCGCGCGGGGCGGCGGCGCGCTGGTGGTGCTGGCCCGGTTCGCCCCGGCGGGCCGCTCGGTCGTCTCCTTCTGCGCGGGCGCCGCCCACCGCCGCGCCCGCGACTTCCTCCCCTGGTCCGCCCTCGCGGGCCTGTCCTGGGCGGCCTACAGCGTGGCCCTCGGCTACTACGGCGCCCGCTGGCTGGGCGCGACCTGGCTGGCGACGGGGGTGTCGGTGGCGGCGCTGTGCGCGGCGGGGTCGGGGGCGGCGTATCTGATGCGGCGGCGACCGGCGGCGGGGTGAGGTCGGGGGGCGGCGCCCGGGGGCAGGGCTGAGCGTGTCCCCCAAGGGGCAGGGCCGAGCGCACCCCGGGAGGGCAGCGCCGAGCGTGCCCCCGGAGGCAGGGCCAGTGCGCCCTAGTGCCGCAACAGGCAACGTTCGCCCCGTCGCGACGCCCGGCACGCACTCTCGCCGCACCGGCCGAAAGCCCGAGTACGCCCAGTACGAGGGCTTCCGCCCGGCACGCCGAGAGCACGCACCGGACGCCGCTCCTTGACGGGCAAACGTTGCCTGCCGCGGCACTAGACAGGGGGACGACCCCGTCTCGGACACGACCGACGACCGGCCCCCGCCGCTCAGTCCGAGGCGGCCGGCCTCTTCTGTCCCCGTACCTCCAGGCTGTCCAGCAGTTCGGCGGTGGCCTCGGCGACGGCCGCGACCGCGCGGTCGAACGCCTCGCGGTTGTGCGCGGCGGGCGCGCGGAAGCCCGAGATCTTCCGTACGTACTGCAGCGCGGCGGCGTGGATGTCGTCCTCGGTGGCCTCACCGGGCAGGACGGGTGGGCGCAGCGTTTTGATACTCCGGCACATGGGTCAAGTGTGGCGCGGCGGCGCGGGGTTCGCTGTACGGACGGGTATGCGGCCCCCTCCCCTCCCCCGCACTCCCATGTCATGATCACCCCACGGCGGCCACCGATACCCGGGGCCGACCCATGACAGGAGTCAACCTCATGACGATCAAGCCCACCATTGCCGTACTCGGTCCCGGCGGAGTCGGCGGACTGCTCGCCGCGCTGCTGTCCCGTTCTGGACACCGGGTGATCTGCCTGGCGCGCGAGAGCACGGCGGAGTCGCTGCGCAAGGACGGAATCCAGGTCCGCAGCCGCCAGTTCGGGGAGTTCACCGCGTCCGTGGAAGCGGACACCGAGCTTCGCGAGCCGGTCGACGCCTGTCTGATCGCCGTCAAGCAGACGGGCCTGGAGTCCGCCCTGTCCCGCATCCCGGCGGAGGTCCTGGGCGACGCCCTCCTCGTACCGTTCCTGAACGGCGTCGAGCACCCGGCGGCCCTGCGCGCCCGTTACGGCTCCGTCCACGTGGCCCCGGCGGCGATCCGGGTGGAGTCGACGCGGGTCTCGGCGGAGCCGGTGGTGATCGAACAGGGCAGCCCGTTCGTGGAGGTGGACCTCGCGAGCGCGACGGCACCCCGCGACCGTCTCGACGCCCTCGCGGCCGCGCTCACCGCCTCGGGCGTGACGGCCCGCGTCACCGACGACGAGACGGCGACGCTGTGGACGAAGCTGGCCTTCCTCGCCCCGTTCGCCCTGCTCACCACGCGACACGCCGCCCCGCTGGACGTGGTACTCGACCGGCACCGTACGGAGCTGGAGGCACTGGTCGCGGAGACGGCGGCCGTCGGCCGGGCATGCGGCGCCCCGACGGACGCGACTCAACTGCTCGCACGGTACGGCTCCTTCCTGCCCGGTACGAAGTCCTCGATGCAGCGGGACGCGGAGGAGGGCCGGCCGCTGGAGCTGGACGCGATCGGCGGCGCGCTGCTGCGGGCGGCGGAGACGCGGGGAGTGGCGGTGCCGGTGGCCGCGCGGGTGATGGAGGAGTTGCGGGCGGCGGGGTACTGAGGGAGGCGGGGCTGGGCCGCGGGTCCGGAGGGAACCGGGGGCAGGGCCGCGGGGCTGATGAGGGCCATGGGCCGTCAACTCATCACCCCTAAGGAACACTCGTTCGACTGAACCGGCCTCACGAACGCGCCGTACGAATTCGAACAGGCGTACCATTGCCGCGTGGCTACGACCCCCGAATTCCCCAGTGACCTCCTCGCCGGGCAGGCGGAGCTGCACCAGGTCCGGGCCGAGTTGTCGGCCCTGCTCAAGCGGCTCCCCTGGTCGGTGGAGCCGTTGGACGGCTTCAGCGACGCCACCGGCTGGCGCAAGATCGAGCGCCCGGCCTCCCCCGGCTGGACACCTGACGAACAGGCCGAGGTGGAGAAACTCCGCCGCCGCGAACACGAACTCGCGGTCTTCGTCACCGGCCACCGCTTCTGGTCCGAGATATCCGCGGCGGACCGGGTGGACGCGCGCTCGAAGCTGAAGTACGCGGAGGAGGAGCAGCCGCCTGCTTGACGGGCGGGCGGAAGAGCGCGGGGTGGGGCACCATGCGCTCCCCACCCCGCGAACCCCCTCCACCGGAGGACAACCGCTGGATACGCTGCCCCCATGATGCGCGCTGTGATCTTCGACGTGGGCGAGTGCCTCGTGGACGAGACCGCCGAGTGGGGCGCCTGGGCGGACTGGCTCGGCGTGCCGCGGCACACGTTCAGCGCGGTGTTCGGGACGGTCGCGGCCCGGGGCGGCGACTGGCGCGAGGTGTTCGAGGAGTTCCGCCCGGGGTTCGACCTGGGCGCGGCGCGGGAGGAGCGGGAGGCGGCGGGCCTGCCGCAGACCGTCACGGAGGAGGACCTGTACCCGGACGTCCGGGACACCCTGGCCACGCTGCGCGCCGACGGCCTCTGGCTGGGCATCGCGGCGAACCAGAACGCCCGCGCGGGCCGGTATCTGCGCGAGCTGTTCGCGAGCGACGTGGACCTGATCGGCCTCTCCGACGACTGGGGCACGGCCAAGCCCGACCCCGCCTTCTTCGCCCGCCTCATCTCACTCGTCCCCGCCGAGCCCCACGAGATGCTCTACGTGGGTGACCGCCTCGACAACGACATCCGCCCCGCAGCGGCCGCCGGCCTGCACACCGCACTCGTACGACGCGGCCCCTGGGCCGCCATCCAGTGGCGCGGCAAGGAAGCGGAGAAGACTCCAACTTTCAGGCTGGAGAGCCTCCTCGAACTCTCCGGCCTGATCCGCCACTTCAACGACCGAGCGCACTGACCGTCGTCCGGGTCGCTTCCGACGGGCTGCAGGAATCAGCTGCCGCCCTCCATACCGGAGGGCGGGGCCATTTCGTCGTGTGCTGCTACAGCGCCTGCCGGTACGCCACCTTGCCCGGGTTCTCCTTCGCACCGCGTGCCTCGTAGAAGGCCAGCGCGGGCGGGTTGTCGGTGTCGGCGGTCCACTCCAGCCGTGAGCACCCGGCCGTCCGCCCGGCCTCGGCGACGGCGTCCATCAGCGCTCCCGCCACGCCACGACGGCGTGCGCTCGCGCGGACGAACAGCTCCTTCAGGTAGATCGAGGTGTCGGCTCCGGCGGCGGGCCAGAGGAAGGTGTACGAGGCCATGCCCAGGACCTGGTCGTCGTCGCGGGCGAGGAGCACGGTGGCAGCCGGGCGGTCCCCGAACAGCGCCGCGCGTACCTCGTCGGCCGGAGGGGCGGTGTCGGGGCCGCCGTAGTACGCCTCGATCTCCCCGAGCAGGCGTGCGATCTCGTTGCTGTCCGCTTCAGTCGCCTCGCTGATCCGCACCCTTGTCACCCCTTTCACCGGCGGGCAGCGCCAGTACCTTGCGCAGTACCCGCAGCTCAGATGTCTCGGGCACCCTACGCGCGACCTGCCGGGCCCGGTAGGTGATCAGCGCGGACCGGTGCTCGGGCGGGAGGTCGGTGATGGTCTGGGTGACGCTCAACGCTGCGGCGGCCGCGTCGCCGACGATGGCGCTACACATCGCCTGGTCGAGCCGACCTGGTGCGCCTCACGGTCCACGACGACAGAACCGCCCAGGGCCCCGTCCTCGGCGGACAGGTCGAGTTCATGCTCGCCCGCCCCCCGCATGCCGCCGCTGTTCGGCCTCCTTCCCGACCTCAGCACGGGCGACGAACGGGAAGCCCTGATCGGCGCGGATGTCCTGGCCGACTGGACGACACGCTTCATCGCGCAGTTCGGCGCGCCCTCGGTCCAGCGCCTGCAGCTACAAGATCGACGGCCGCACCGAGGAAGTCCTGGTCGATGTCGAGAGCGAGTCCATGTGGATTCCGATCACAGAAACGACCCCCCGAATGATCTTCGGGGGGGTCGCTTTCTAGCGTCTGACCTGTACTTCCAGGCCGGTGGGCGCGGACGGTTTCGAACCGCCGACATCCTGCTTGTAAGGCAGGCGCTCTACCCCTGAGCTACGCACCCGTGAAGACCGGCACGTGGCCGGGTCGAGCGACAGCTTACCTTGAGTGCGCCAGGTGACCGCAAACCCGTAATGCGAGGCAGGGGGGCCGGGTGGAGGCAACTGACCGGCCCGTGTGTTCGTCTTCGACGGGTGGGAGAATGACTCCACCCAGGGCGCCGCAGGACAGCACGGGAGAGGGATTGTGACGGGGACACCGGGCACGCCGTCAGGTTCGCAGCCGTATCCGCCGTCGGCCGCACGGGCCCGGCACCGTTACCGCGCCCCACACGACCACACCGCCCGGCACGACACCCCGCCCCCGCGCGACCACACCGCCCGGCGAGACACCCCGCCCCCGCGCCCCACCAGCACCGCCCTGCGCGACACCGCCCTCCTCATCTCCCTCCCCCTCCTCGCCGCCCTCGCGCTCCCCGCCGCCTTCGCCGGAGGCGGTACCCGGCGCTGGTTCGGGGGCCGGGCCGAGAGTCAGCGGGCCGAGGCGCAGGCGGCCAAGGACGCGGCGGCGGAGGCGTTCTACGAGCTGGACACCGCCCAGCGGGATCTGCTGATCGCCATCGAGACGATCAGCGCCGTGGACGACTCGCCCGACGCCCGACGCGCGGTCGACGGCTTCGCCGCGCTGGGGCGTCGTATCGACGAGGCCAGTCACCGGTACATCGAGGCCGTGGACGCGCAGGATCTGGACCGGGACGACCTGGAGGCCGCCGTCGCGACACGGGCGCGGACCGAGCTGACCGCCGCCAAGGACGGGCTGGTGCGGGTCAAGCAGGAGCTGGACCGGTTCGGGAGTTCGCTCGGGCCGCTGCTCGGGAAGGCGGAGACGCAGCTCGCGCGGCTCGCCCCGGCCGTGGAGCGGGCCCGGCAGGAGCTGCTGGGGGCGAGCAACGCGCTGGACGCCGTACGGGAGAAGCGGCTGCGGGCCGACGACCTCGCGGCGCGGCTCGCCGCGCTCTCCCCCGAGCTGACCAGGCTCAACCAGGGCGCCGGACAGCACGGTGTGGCCGCCACCCTGGACCGCGCCGAGCGGGTACGGCGCGAGGCCGGGGCGATCCGGGCCGAGGCCGAGCGGCTGCCGGAGAAGGCCGCCGAGATCGACCGCAGGCTGGTCAGCCTCGGCACCCGCGCCCAGGCGCTCACCACCCGCGCCGGACAGGTCGAGCCGATACTGAGCGAACTGCGCCGCCGCTTCACCGCCGCCTGCTGGCAGGACCTCCAGCACGTGCCCGAGCAGGCCGGGGAGAACGTACGGCAGTCCGAGCGCAAGCTCGCCGAGGCGCGCTCCGCGCGGGAGGCCCAGCGCTGGGCGGACGCCACCTCCCTGCTCTCGACCGTCCGCGCCCTGCTGAACACCACCGACGAGGCCGTCTCCGCCGCCGGCGACCGGCTGAACCGGCTCAACGCCGTCCAGAAGGACCCCCGCGCCGAGATCGAACGGGCCAGGTTCGCGCTCCGCGACGCCCAGCGGCTCGCCATGACCGGCCGTACGGCGCCGGACCCCCGGCACGCCCGGCCGCTCGACGACGCGGTGGCCCGCCTCGACCGGGCGATCGCCGGTCTGGACAGCGGCCGCCACCCCGACTACTGGCACTTCCTGACCGAGACGGAGGCCGTACGGGAGATGGCCGCCCGAGTCGTCTCGCAGATCCGCGAGGAGCGCGGCTCCGGGCACTGAGACACAGCGGCCGGGCGCCGCCGGTCACCGAGCCGCCACCGGACAGCACCGCGTGTGCGCGCCCGGCTGTGCCGCCCCGTGTCGCCCTGCGTTGCCCCGTGCCGCCCCGTGTCGCCCTGCGTTGCCCCGTGCCGCCCCGCGCCGCCCTGTGTTGCCGCTACCCGCCCACCGGGCGGATATTGGGATGAACCGTATGGCCTGCCCCAACGCCCCGAGGGAGGCGGACATGGCCACACACGCAGAGCGCACCAGACACCGGCGCGGCAGCCGCATCCCGTTCGACGAGCACCTGCCCGTCGACCACCGGCTGAACAGGGTCTACCGGATCGGCGCCGGACTGATCGGGCTCTTCCTGCTGATCTTCGGCATCCTCGGGGTGGTCGACCACATCGGCCCCTTCAACACCGGCGCCGACATGGTGGCGGGCCTCAACACCAACGGCGCGCTGAGCGTGCTCTCGATCGTCGTCGGGCTGATCCTGCTCGCGGGCATGGTGATCGGCGGCAACTTCGCCTCGACGCTGAACATGGTCTTCGGCGTGCTGTTCATCCTGAACGGCTTCATCAACCTGGGCCTGCTGGGCACCGACAGCAACATCCTGGCGTTCAAGATCCAGAACGTGTACTTCACCTTCGTGGTCGGCCTGCTGCTGATGACCTTCGGCATGTACGGCCGGGTCGGCTCGGTCCTCCCGCACGACAACCCCTACTGGCGCGCCCGGCACCCCGACCACCCGGACGCGCAGCCCGCGCTCACCGGCGCGGACCGGCCCGCCCTCACGGGTCAGGGGACGAACACGAGGGAGACGGGTACGAAGGAGACGGGTGCGAAGGGGAGCGCGCCCCCGGACACGACCTCCGAGTGACCCGCTCCGCCGCCCGGTCCGGCGGCTAACCTGTCCCCATGCCTCGCTACGAGTACCGCTGCCGGACCTGCGACGACACCTTCGAACTGAGCCGTCCCATGGCCGAGTCCGCCGCCCCCGCCGCCTGCCCCACTGGCCACGACGACACGGTGAAGCTGCTCTCCGCGGTCGCGGTCGGCGGCACCTCCTCCGCCGCCGCTCCGGCCCCCGCGGGCGGCGGCGGTGGCGGCTGCTGCGGCGGAGGCTGCTGC
>NZ_WWIR01000672.1 GCF_009863025.1 Streptomyces sp. SID4985
CCGGCGCGCTGCGCGGGGGCGCGGGGGCCGTGCGGTACGTCGGACCGGCCGGGGACGCGGTGATCGCCCGGTTCCCCGAGACGCTCGTCTCCGACCAGGGCCCCGACCACGCGGGCCGCGTGCAGGCGTGGGTGGTGGGCCCCGGCGCCGGGGACGACGCGGCCACCGTCGCCAAGGTGCTCGGCGCGGACGTACCGGTCCTGCTGGACGCCGACGGCCTCCGGCTCGCGGACCGGGACGCGGTACGCGGGCGGAGCGCACCGACCCTGATGACCCCTCACGCGGGCGAGGCCGCCGCCCTGCTGGGTGTACGCCGCGAGGAGGTCGAGGCGAACCGGCTCGCCTCGGTGCGCGAACTGGCGGCCGTCTACCGGGCGACGGTCCTGCTCAAGGGCTCGACCACACTGATCGCCGCCCCCGACGGCGGCCCCGTCCGGGTCAACCCCACCGGCACCGCCTGGCTCGCCACCGCGGGCAGCGGCGACGTGCTCTCCGGACTCACCGGCTCGCTGCTCGCCTCCGGCCTCTCCCCGCTCGACGCGGGCAGCGTGGGCGCCTATCTGCACGGCCTCGCCGGGCGGTTCGCCTCCCGGGGCGCGCCGATCGCGGCCCTGGACATCTCCGACCGGCTGCCGGAGGCGTGGCGGGACGTACGGCGGGAGCTGGACTGGGACTGAGCCCCACCGACAGGGCATGACGGGCTGTGCGGCACCGGGGGACGCGCACCCGGGACAGGGCCGCCGAGGAGTGCTTCCGGGGGCCGGGCGGGGCCTCTGAGAGACTGGGGGCGCCATGAACGAGACAGCAGCTGTGCCGACGGCGCCCCTGCGCGCCCGCGCCGAGATCGATCTGGGTGCCCTGCGCGCCAACGTACGGGCGTTGCGCGCCCGGTTGAAGGGCGCGGCC
>NZ_WWIR01000673.1 GCF_009863025.1 Streptomyces sp. SID4985
AGGCAGGTGGCGAGACCGAGGAAGGCCTCGTGGATGTCGTCGCGTCGCTCCCAGCGGATCCGCAGGCGGCGAAAGCCGTGCAGCCAGGCGATGGTGCGCTCGACGACCCAGCGGAAAATGCCCAGGCCAGAGCCGTGTTGCACGCCTCGCTCAGCGATGACCGGGCGGATGCCGCGCTGCCACAGTAGGCGCCGGTATTTGTCGTGGTCGTAGCCGCGGTCGGCAAGCAGCGTGTCGGGTCGATGTCTGGGGCGGCCGACGACGCCGGCAACCGCCGGGATCTTGTCGAGCAGGGGCATCAGCTGGGTGACGTCGTTGCGGTTTCCACCGGTCAGCGACACCGCGAGCGGGATGCCCTGGCCGTCGGTGAGAACGTGGTGCTTGCTGCCCGGCCGTGCGCGATCGACCGGGCTGGGACCGCTTTTGGGCCCCGTCGAGCGGCCCGGACGTGGGAGGAGTCGATCACCGCCCGGGACCAGTCCAGCTTGTTCGCCGCCCGCAGCTTCTTCAGGAGCACCAGGTGCAGTTCGTCCCACACGCCGGCCTCGTTCCACGCGGCGAGGCGCCGCCAGCAGGTCATGCCCGAGCCGAAGCCCAGTTCCTGCGGCAGGTACTCCCACTGGATGCCCGTGTGCAGGACGAACAGGATCCCGCACAGCGCCTGCCGGTCCGGGACTCGCGGTCTGCCCTCGACCAGCTTCGGACCCGGCACGGGCAGCAACGGCTCGATGAGCGACCACAGTTCGTCCGAGACGATCCAGGGCCGCGACTGACGTTTCCCCACGATCGGACCAACGACCAGCCAATCCGAAAGTCACATGATCAACGGCTTCTGTTAGGACCTCTTAGGGCGCGACCATCAGCGCCTTGTTCAGGGCGCGACCAGCAGTACCTTGCCGATGTGGCCGCTGGCCTCCACCACGCGGTGTGCCTCGGCCGCGTCCGTCATCGGCAGCTCGCGGTCCACGACCGGGCGGACGACACCCGAGTCGAGCAGGGGCCACACGTGCTCGCGTACGGCGGCCACGATGGCGGCCTTCTCGCTCAGCGGCCGGGCCCGCAGCGAGGTCGCGCTGATCGTGCCCCGCTTCATGAGCAGCGCGCCGATGTTCAGCTCGGCCTTGACGCCGCCCTGCATGCCGATGATGACGAGGCGTCCGTTGACGGCCAGCGCCTGAACGTTGCGGTCCAGGTACTTCGCGCCCATGTTGTCGAGGATCACGTCGGCGCCCGCGCCGTCCGTGGCCCGCTCGATCTCGGTGACGAAGTCCTGCTCGCGGTAGTTGATCAGGATGTCGGCACCCAGCTCGGCGCAGAAGTCCAGCTTCTCCTTGGATCCGGCCGTCACCGCGACCCGGGCGCCCACGGCCTTGGCCAGCTGGATCGCCATGGTGCCGATGCCGCTGGAGCCGCCGTGCACGAGCAGCAGCTCGCCCGGACGCAGCTGGGAGATCATGAAGACGTTGGACCAGACGGTGCACACCACCTCGGGCAGCGCGGCCGCCTGTCTCAGGCCGATGCCCTCGGGCACGGGCAATAGCTGCCCCGCCGGGACGACGACCTTCTGGGCGTAGCCGCCGCCCGAGAGCAGCGCGCACACCTCGTCGCCGACGGACCAGCCGGAGACGCCGGGGCCGAGGGCGGCGATCCGCCCCGAGCACTCCAGACCGGGGTAGGGGGACGCACCGGGCGGCGGGTCGTAGAAGCCCTGACGCTGCATGATGTCGGCGCGGTTGACGGCGG
>NZ_WWIR01000674.1 GCF_009863025.1 Streptomyces sp. SID4985
CTCGCCTTCGGCAAGACCGCCGACGAGGTCCGCGCCGAGGGCGTGGCCGAGGAGCAGGTCTCCGCGCGCACCTTCCGCGGCAACCACCCCACCACGACCGTGCTGGCCCCTGAACTGACCCCCTCCGTGCTCGGCCAGCTCATCGCCCTCTACGAGCAGAAGGTGTTCGTCCAGGGCGCGGTCTGGAACATCGACTCCTTCGACCAGTGGGGCGTGGAGCTGGGCAAGGTCCTCGCCAAGCGGATCGAGCCCGCCCTGACCGAGGGCGCCCAGGTGCCGGGGCTGGACCCGTCGACCAAGGCGCTGGTGGCCGAGTACCGGGAACTGCGCGACCGGAGCTGACGTCAGGGGGCCGACTCGGCGCCTGCCCTCAGGCTTCCGGGTCTCCCCCCGGGGCCCGGCCAGGTCTGCCCGCCGGGGCCCTCAGGGCAGACCTGGGCCCCCGGCCCGTGCTCCGGGTCTGGCCTCTCTGCCCCCTGGCCCCGGGTCCGCGCCCTGGCTTTTGCGCTCACGCGTCTCTCCCCTTCGGGCTCCGGGCCTGCCCCCTGGCTCCGCCCCCCGGCTCCGGGACTGCCCTCTCCGGGACTCCGGGTCTCTTTGGCACCCGGCCCCTTGGGGCTGCCGCCCGGGGCGGTGACCCAGTCCGTGCCCTGGTTCTGTCCCCGGGTCTGTGAGTCTGCCGTCAGGGCCTGCCCCCCGAAGCCCTCGGGGCTGCCGCCCGGGCCCGGGGTCTGCCTGGCCCCCCGCCCGTGCCCGGTTCTGCCTTCCCGGTCCCTCCCCACAGGGCCGCCGGGTCTTGCCTACCCAGGGCTCCCGGGCCTGCCGCCCGGGCCTGTCCCGGGGCCTGCCTGCCGGGGCCCGCTCCCCCCGGCCAAGAAGTCACCCCACCGCGCTCATCGTGTCCGCCGGTCGGCCGCGTGCCGACCGGGCGGCGGGCAGTGCGGCGAGGGCCGCCGCTCCGAGTACGGCGCCGCCGCCGACCAGGAGCAGGAGCCCGGGGGAGGGTGAGCGGGCGATTCCGGCGCCGATGCCGCTGGAGTCGCCCTGGGCGTCGATCAGCCGTCGGGCCAGCGGCAGGCCGAGGGCTGTGGCGGCGAGGTCCGCCGCCAGGGCCGTACAGCTGATCGACGTGACGGTGATCGCGGTGATCTGGCGCGGGGACATGCCGATGGCGCGCAGGGCGAGCACGTCCCGTTCGCCCTCGCGGACGGTGCCGCCGATGGCGGTGAGCAGTTCGACCAGGCCGACCAGGGCGAGCACGGCGATCAGGCCCGCGACCACCGCGCGCAGCGGGGACAGGCCGTCGGCCGGGTTGGTGACGGTGTGCACGTCGAGATGGCCGCCGCCCGCCGAGGACAGCGCGGCGGCGACCCGCGCGGGATCGGCGCCGGGGCGCAGCCGCAGCTGGTAGAAGGCGGGGGCGAGCGCGGGGTCGTTCTCGCGGAGGGTGTCCAAGGAAGTGGTGACGGTACGGCCGCCGTTCTGCGGTTCGAGGGCGCGGCCCACGATGTGCAGGATCTGCGGCTGGTCGCCGACCGTCATCCGCACCCAGTCGCCCACCCGCACATGCAGCAGGTCGAGGAGTCCCTGGCCCGCCACCGCCTCGTCGGGCCCCTGTGCGCGTCGCCCCTCGACGAGGGCGTAGGGATACGGCCGTGCGCGGGTGCCGAGGCCGCGCAGGGCGATGGTGCCGGTCTGGCCGGGTACCAGCGCGGCCAGTTCCACGCCCGGGTACGCCTCGGCGATCCGGTCGTCGGCCGCCAGCAGGTGCCGGGTCCGCTGGTCGCTCAGTCCGTCGTCGGCGCGGACGGTGAGCGCGGCGGGCAGGCCCACGTGGGACGGGTCGGTGTGGAAGCGGTCGATGGTGGTCCAGGCGCTCAGCGCGACTACCATGAGCAGTAGGGGAAGCGTCAGCCGGGCCAGCGCGGCGGATGAGCGGCCGCGCCCGGCGAACGCCCGGTGGCAGCCGAGGACCAGCGCGGCGGGCAGTCGCAGCCCGAGCGCCCGCCGGGCCGCCCCGGTCAGTCCCGCGCCCGACGGTCCCGCCGGACGGGGCACCGGCACCGGCGGCACCCGTCCCGCGCGCCAGGCGGCGAGTCCGGTCGTCAGGCCGATGAGCAGCACCGTGCCGACGGGGACGGCGGACAGCGCGAGGGTGTGCCCCGGCAGCCCCTGCCACACGCCCACCGCGTCACCGAGCCGCCCCGGTACCCGGGTGCCCAGGCTCTCGATGAGCGCCGCCGAGGCGACCGCGCCGAGCAGGGCGTACGCCAGATGCTGGAGCAGGAAGACCCGGACGACCTGGGAGGGCGTGAAGCCGATCGCCTTGAGCACGGAGATGTCCCGCAGATGGCCCCGGATGCGGGTGCCGATCGCCCCGTGCACCGCGAACCCGGCGGCGGCCAGCGCGCCGAGCCCGAACGCCCCGAGCACCTGGCCGAGCAGCCGGTTGTCGCCCTGTGCCTGCGCCCGAGCCTGCTGCCAGGTGGAGACCTCCCCGACCGCGCCCGCACCCAGCCGGGTCACCGCGCGCTGGACGGCGTAGTCGGTGTCGGCCGGGTC
>NZ_WWIR01000675.1 GCF_009863025.1 Streptomyces sp. SID4985
ACTCAGGGTGGCGGGACCGGTAACACCCAGGGCGGGACCCAGGGCGGCGGGACCGGCAGCACTCAGGGCGGAACCCAGGGCGGTGCCACGGTGCCGGTAGTCCCCACGACGCCTGTCACCTGACGGCACAGCACATCCGCGGTGGAACGGGAAACACCGCGCGTCACACATCACCAGACGCCGAAGTCGATACGACCTGACAGGGAAGAGAGGAAAACAGTTATGCGGCACTCTCGGAGGCAGCAAATAGCGACCGCGATAGCGTCGGCGGCCATGGTGGGAGGCATCATCACCATCGGCGGCCCGGCCTCAGCGGCACCGGTATCGACTCCTTCCGATACGACGACGCAGGCGCACCACCTGTCGCCAGAGAAGCCGAAGCCGTGCAAGCAGCGCAAGAACTGCAAGGTCAGGGGAAACACCCAGGGCGGGACCCAGGGTGGCGGCCGGGGTAACACCCAGGGCGGGACTCAGGGTGGCGG
>NZ_WWIR01000676.1 GCF_009863025.1 Streptomyces sp. SID4985
TTCCTTTACGACGCCGACGAGTTCGATGCCGGGTTCTTCGGGATGTCGCCGCGCGAGGCGATCGCCACCGACCCGCAGCAGCGTCTCCTCCTCCAGACGGCATGGGAGACCTTCGAGAGCGCCGGCATCGACCCGGCCACCCTGCGCGGCTCCACCACCGGCGTCTTCACCGGCGCCATGTACGACGACTACGCCTCCCGACTGCCCAGGACGCCGGGCGAGTTCGAGGGTTTCCTCCTGGCGGGCAACCTCTCCAGCGTCGTCTCGGGGCGGCTGGCGTACACGTACGGGCTGGAGGGTCCGGCGGTGACGGTGGACACGGCGTGCTCGTCGTCGCTGGTGGCCTTGCA
>NZ_WWIR01000677.1 GCF_009863025.1 Streptomyces sp. SID4985
GTCGGCGGCAAGACCGGTACCGCGCAGCACGGCGTGGACAACAGCGAGAACCCGTACGCGTGGTTCATCTCCTACGCCAAGCTGCCCGACAACAGCTCCCCGGTCGCGGTCGCGGTGGTCATCGAGGACGACAACGCCGTCCGTGACGACATCTCCGGCGGTGGCCTGGCCGCCCCGATCGCGAAGAGCGTCATGCAGGCGGTCATCAACTCCAAGAAGTGAGCCCGATCACGTCACCTCCACAACGGTGCACGTTGCTATACCGGTCCGGTATCGGGTTACCGGCTCGGCCAGGTCACACAGAGCGGGACCGGTACGGTAGGGCCCGGACGACAGCCTCCGGTCGCACACACGTGCAGACCGGGACCGACGGAGAGGGCTGGTAGGTAGCTATGGAAGAGCCGCGTCGCCTAGGCGGCCGGTACGAACTGGGCCATGTGCTTGGTCGCGGTGGCATGGCCGAGGTCTACCTCGCACATGACACCCGCCTCGGCCGCACTGTGGCAGTGAAGACGCTCCGCGCGGATCTCGCGCGCGACCCGTCCTTCCAGGCCCGGTTCCGCCGGGAGGCCCAGTCGGCCGCCTCGCTCAACCATCCCGCGATCGTCGCGGTCTACGACACGGGCGAGGACTACATCGACGGGGTCTCGATCCCGTACATCGTCATGGAGTACGTCGACGGCTCCACGCTCCGTGAACTGCTGCACTCCGGCCGCAAACTGCTGCCGGAGCGCTCCATGGAGATGACGATCGGCATCCTCCAGGGTCTGGAGTACGCCCACCGCAGCGGCATCGTCCACCGTGACATCAAGCCGGCCAACGTCATGCTGACGCGCAACGGCCAGGTCAAGGTCATGGACTTCGGCATCGCGCGCGCCATGGGCGACTCCGGTATGACGATGACCCAGACCTCGGCCGTCATCGGCACCGCGCAGTACCTCTCGCCGGAGCAGGCCAAGGGCGAGCAGGTCGACGCCCGCTCGGACCTCTACTCCACCGGCTGTCTGCTCTACGAACTGCTGACCGTCCGTCCTCCCTTCGTCGGCGACTCGCCCGTGGCCGTGGCCTACCAGCACGTGCGCGAGGAACCGCAGTCGCCCAGCGTGTTCGACCCCGAGATCACCCCCGAGATGGACGCGATCGTCCTCAAGGCACTGGTCAAGGACCCGGACTACCGCTACCAGTCCGCCGACGAGATGCGCCAGGACATCGAGGCCTGCCTCGACGGCCGTCCCGTCGCCGCCAGCGCCGCCATGGGCTCGGTCGGCTACGGCAACTACGGGGGCTACCCCGACTCCCAGGCCACCACGGCCATGCGCGCCGAGCCGGCCGGGGCGACGACGATGATCCCGCCGATGGGCCCCGACGACGGCGGCTACGGCTACGACGACCGCCCGGACCGGCGGCGCCAGCCGAAGAAGAGCAACAACACCTCGACGATCCTGCTCGTGGTCGCCGGTGTGCTGGTGCTGGTCGGCGCCATCCTGCTCGGCATGTACGCGTTCGGCGGCGGTCCCGGGAACAAGTCCTTCAAGTCCCCGAACCTCGTCGGCATCAGCTACGCCGACGCCAAGCAACAGGCCGACAACGTCGGTCTGACGCTCACCGAGGAACGCAAGCCCTGCGAGGAGCAGCCCAAGGGCAACGTCTGCTCGCAGGACCCGGCGGCCGGTACGGACGTCAAGAAGGGCGACACCCTCAAGCTGGTCGTCTCCACGGGCGCGCCCAAGGTCACCGTCCCGAGCGTGATCGGCCTCTCCTTCGACGACGCCCGGACCAAGCTCGAGGGCGACGACTACAAGTTCACGGTCAAGAAGGTGGCGCGGGTCAGCGACGACACCCCCGACAAGGTGCTCGAACAGAACCCGGTGGACGGCAGGCAGGTCCAGAAGGGCTCCACCATCACGCTGATCGTGGCCAAGCCCGATGAGAAGGTCGCGGTCCCGGACGTCGCCGGTCTGAGCTGTGACGAGGCCAGGGCCAAGCTGCAGCAGGCGGAACTCGCCCCGGCGGCGACCTGCACCCCCGACACCTCGGCCACGGACCCGGCCCAGAACGGCAAGGTCACGGGCACCAACCCGGCGGCGGGCGAATCGGTCAAGAAGAACACGCCGGTCGCGGTCAATGTGGCTCAGGTGCAGGCGCAGCAGCCGGTCGTGGTGCCCAATGTCGTCGGCCAGCAGCTCAAGGATGCCCGCCAGCAGCTCCAGAGCGCGAACCTCCCGTTCACCATCCAGGGCAGCCAGGACGACGACGCCATCGTTGTTCGCGCCGACCCGGGCCCGGGCAACCCGGTGAACCCGGGCACCAACATCGCCCTGACAACCGCGAAGGGAAACGGCAACAACGGCGGTTTCCCTAACATCTTCGGCGGTACGAACGGCTGACCCGTCCCGCCCGCTCCGGTCCCCCGGCACCGCCTGGTGCCGGGGGACCGTGGTTTTCCGGGGGTCGTGCCCTCGTCCGCGCGCCGGTCGGTTGACCGATCGGGTGGGGCCGCATCGCCCCGCCCGGCCGCAGGGCCGCACGCGCATCGAAGGGGGCAGGGCATGATCGACCAGACGGCACTCCTGGAGTCCAGGGCACTACGCAGCTCCGTGCTGGAGCGCACGGATGTGCTGGACCGGGTGAAGACACTCGCCCTGCTGCCGGACGGGCTGCATGTGACGACGGCGATGGTGGCGGCGTATTTCGGAGTGAGTGTCGAGGCCATCCGACAGATCAAGGCACGGCACCGTGAGGAGCTGTGCCAGAACGGGATGGTGACGCTTCAGGGCCGTGACCTGCGGGAATTTAAGCGTGACATCTTGTCACGCTATTCCGGAAGTTATCCACAGCCCCGGTCCGGCCTCACCGTCTACTCCCGCCGAGCCGTCCTCGACATCGCCATGCTGCTCCGCGACAGCGAGGTCGCCCGGCGGGTGCGCACCTATCTGCTCGACATGGAGCACCTGGGCCGCACCGTCGTCCCGATGTTCAACGCCCTGATCGAGACCTCGGGCGAACACCGCCGCGAGCTGACCGCGCTGCACGGTGACGTCCGCCGGGCCGAGCACCGGCTCAGGCAGCACTCCGCCCGGCTGCGGCGGCTGGAGGGGAGGCGCTGAGGGTCAGCGGAGTTCCTTCGGCGGGGTGCGCTTGCTGTCGACCTTCTGGACTCGCTCCAGTTCGCCCCAGACCACGTAGCGGTAGCGGCTCGTGTAGACCGGGGTGCAGGTCGTCAGGGTGATGTAGTGGCCCGGCTTCTTCTTGCCGGACTCCTCGGGGACCTGGTCGATGACGTCGACGTTGTACTTCGAGGTCTCGGAGAGGATCGAGTAGACCTTGTAGACGTACCAGTCGTCCTTGGTCTCGAAGACGACCGGATCGCCCTCGCGCACCTTGTCGATGTTGTGGAACTTGGCGCCGTGGCCGTCACGGTGGGCGGCGAGGGTGAAGTTGCCCTTCTTGCCCGTCGTCGGGAGTACGGCCTTGACGGGTTCGGTGTAGTAGCCCGCCACGCCCTCGTCGAGGACGTCGGTCGAGGTGCCCTTCTCCACCAGCACGGCGCCGTTGCGCATCGAGGGGACGTGCAGGAAGCCGATGCCGTCCTTGGTGTCGAGCGCGCCGGGGCCGGTGTCGGGCGAACTGGCCCAGTGGTCACGGACCTTGTCCGCCTGCTGGTCAGCGTGCCGGTCCGCGACGACGTTCGTCCACCACAGGGAGTAGACGACGAACAGCCCGAGGACCACACCCACCGTCATGAGGACCTCGCCGAGGAAACTCACCACCAGGGCGACCGGTCCGGGCCGGGGAGGGCGCGAGGCGCTCCCCGCGCCCGACGCGTCCGTGTGTGCTGCGGTGTCGTCGGCGGTGGCTGCCACTCGTCCTGTGCCCCTGTTCGACTCGGCTCGACTACTCGATGAGCGCGTCCGGCTTGCCCTTGGTGCGCGGGCGTTCCTCAACCATCTTGCCCCAGACGATCAGCCGGTACTTGCTGGTGAACTCCGGAGTGCACGTGGTGAGGGTGATGTACCGGCCCGGCGCCGTGAAGCCCGACTGCCGGGGGACCGCGTCCAGCACACTGGTGTTGGACGGCGGTGTCACCGGAAGCATCGAAGTGACCTTGTACACGAAGTACTTGTCCTGTGTCTCGACGACGACCGCGTCACCCGCGACGAGCTTGTTGATGTACCGGAACGGCTCACCGTGCGTGTTGCGGTGCGCGGCCAGGCCGAAGTTGCCCGACTTGTCGTCCGGCATGGCCGTCTTCAGCGGCGCCTCGCCGTAGTGCCCGACCATTCCCTTGTCGAGCACCCGCTTGTTGCTGACGCCCTCGGCGATCGGCACCACCACGTCCAGCTTGGGTATGTGCAGGATCGCGAAGCCCTGTCCGGGCTCGAAGACGCCGGGCGCCCGTTTGCCGCTCGCCCAGTCGTCCTGGAGCTGATGGGTCTCGCTGCCCGCCTGCGCGTGCGCGCGCACGTTCGTCCACCACAGCTGGTAGGTGACGAACAGCAGCATCAGCACGCCGGTGGTGATGAAGACCTCGCCGACCGCGCGGCTCACCATGACGGCCGCGCCGGGCTTGTTCGCCCGCGCCTGCCGACGGGCCTCGACCCGGGACAGCGGCCGCCCGGAGTCCGCGGCGGCCGAACTCGCCGTGTCCGCCGCGTCCTTGGTACCGCCGTGCCGTCCGGCACCCCGGCCGCCGCCGCGCTTGGCGGCCTTCCTGCGGGCCGCGCGGCCACCGGTGGCCCCCGGGGAGCCCGACCGGCCCGAACGCCCCCCAGAGGCGCCCCCAGAGCCGCTCCCGGCCTCCGGTGGCGGCTCGGGCAGCCGCAGTGCCATCGTCTGCTCGTCGGGCCGCGGCTCCGGTGCGCCCCCGGGCACGCCGCCCTGCCCGTCCACGGCCGGCATCCGTGCCGTCGGCGGGTCGCCCGCGCCCGTGAACGCCGGGCCGTAGGACCCGTACGGCGCCTCGCCGTACACGTCCTCGCGCTCGGGGCGCAGCGCGGTCACGCCGTGGACCTGCCCACCACCGGGGCGAGCCCCGCCGACCTCGCCACGGCACCCTGGTCGCCGCACTCGACCAGCCAGTTGGCCAGCATCCGGTGCCCGTGCTCGGTCAGCACCGACTCGGGGTGGAACTGCACGCCCTCCACCGGGAGTTCGCGGTGCCGCAGCCCCATGATGATCCCGTCCTCGGTGCGGGCGGTGACCTCCAGCTCGGCCGGGACGGTGGCCGGCTCGGCGGCGAGCGAGTGGTAGCGGGTCGCGGTGAAGGGCGAGGGCAGCCCGGCGAAGACGCCCTTGCCGCCGTGGATCACCGGGGAGGTCTTGCCGTGCAGCAGCTCGGGCGCGCGGTCGACGACGCCGCCGTACGCCACCTGCATCGACTGCATTCCCAGGCACACCCCGAACACCGGCACACCGGTCGCGGCGCAGTGCCGGACCATGTCCACGCACCCCCCCGCCTCCTCGGGCGTGCCCGGCCCGGGCGAGAGCAGGACGCCGTCGAAGCCGTCCTGCGCGTGGGCCGTGGTGACCTCGTCGTTGCGCAGGACCTCGCACTCGGCGCCCAGCTGGTACAGGTACTGGACGAGGTTGAAGACGAAGCTGTCGTAGTTGTCGACAACGAGAATCCGGGCACTGCTCACTGGTGGTCCACCGTCACATCGTTGAAGGGCAGCAGTGGTTCGGCCCACGGGAACACGTACTGGAACAGGACGTAGACCACGGCCAGGACCAGCACGAGTGAGAGCAGGGCCTTCACCCACGTGTTGCCCGGCAGAAGCCGCCAGATCAAGCCGTACATGCCGTCCCTTCCGTTCCTCACGGCACAGACTCACGCCGTACCGCACCAGACTAACGGCGCCGGACGGGCTCCCGGCCGTTGTCCACAGGCCGGGTCGACACCCGGACATACGTGGCCCGGCGGCGATCGCCTCAACGGGTGACGGAACGGGTTGTGCGACGCCCTGCGCCGGTCTCCCGGGGAGTGGTCACCGGGCGCTCGCGGGGCTCCTATCCGACGGGGCGCGCGTAGTGCAGGTCCACGGTGCCCGTGTAGCCGGGCAGCGTGACGGTGCCGTTGTCGGCGACCTGCCAGCCGAGGCCGTAGACGTTGACGTACACCATGTACGTCTGGATCGCCTTGCTGTCCGCGAGCGCCTGCTGGAGCCGGTCCGGGTCGCCGACCGCCGTGATCTTGTACGGGGGCGAGTAGACGCGGCCCTGGAGGATCAGGGTGTTGCCGACGCAGCGCACCGCACTGGTGGAGATCAGCCGCTGGTCCATGACCTTGATGCCCTTGGCGCCGCCGTGCCACAGGGCGTTGACCACGGCCTGGAGGTCCTGCTGGTGGATCACCAGGTAGTCGGGCTGCGGCTCGGGGTAGCCGGGGAGCTTGGCGGTGGCGTTCGGCGGGGCGTCGTTCAGGGTGACGGTGATCGCCTTGCCGGTCAGCGCGTGCGTGCCCGCGCTGCGCTCCAGACCGCCGAGTTTCTCGTCCTCGGTGCGGCTGCTGCCGTCGTCGCTCTCGGCCAGCGACTCCACCCGCTCGCGCAGGGTCGCGTTGGACTCGTCCAGCCCCTTGTTCTTGCGGCTGCGCTCCTGGATGAGGTCGGACAGCTTGAGCAACGAGGTGTCGGTGCGGATGTCCGTGCCCTTGGCGGTGTCGAAGCTGGTGAAGAAGATCAGGCCGGCCAGGGCGAAAACGCCCGCCGTGAGGATCCGCACCGGCTTCAGGCGCGCACGGGAACGGGCCGGACCCATTGATCCCGAACCGGGGGAGTCGGCAGAATTGCTCAACGTACCCTTATCTCCTTCGGCGCCGTAGAAGCACTACGCTAACGGACGCCCGGGGGAGCACTCAGTGTGCCCTTACTGTCCCCTTGTACGCTGCCCCGAGCCCGACCCGTTACCTGCGCGGCCACGCAGCGCATCGACAGGAGAGACCCTCGTGCCGAAGTCACGTATCCGCAAGAAGGCCGACTACACGCCGCCACCCGTGAGGGCGCAGGCCGTCAAGCTCGGCAACAGCGCCTGGGTCGCGCCCGTCATGCTGGCCATGTTCCTCATCGGCCTGGCGTGGATCGTGGTCTTCTACGTGACCGACGGCTCGCTGCCGATCGACAGCCTGGACAACTGGAACATCGTCGTGGGCTTCGGCTTCATCGCGGCCGGGTTCGGCGTCTCCACGCAGTGGAAGTAGCGGGACCGCACGGTGGGGCCCGGGCACCTCTGCCCACGGCCCTTCACTGAGTTATCCACAGCCTTGGGCAGAGTTTCCACATGTGCCTGGGGAAAAGAAACTACGATCTGTGGATAACTCACCGCTCGTTGACGCCGATGTGACTGCCCCACCAGCTGAAGATCAACCATTGCCCCCTGCTTGACCTGCGGAAACTCATCCGAGCGACGGGGGGCACAGCTGTTCCCGCACACTGTGCACAAGATCGCGCACGCGCTGTGGACAACGGTTCGGGTCAGGTCAGCTGAGCGGTTCTGACCAGGGTGAGAATCGCCACCACGACGAGGGCCAGCGCACAGGCGCCGTACTGGATCAGCTGCCGTCGGTCGCGCGGGGCGTGGATCATCGCGTAGCCGATGCCGAGACCGGCGACCAGGCCGCCGATGTGGGCCTGCCACGCGATGCCGGGGACCTGGAACGTGATGACCAGGTTGATCACCAGCAGGACGACGACCGGCCGCATGTCGTAGTTGAGCCGCCGTACCAGGACGACGGTGGCGCCGAAGAGGCCGAAGATCGCACCGGAGGCGCCCAGGGAGGGCGTGTTGGGAGGGGCCAGCAGATAGCTGAGCGCGCTGCCCGCCAGCCCGGAGACCAGATAGAGGGACAGATAGCGGGCGCGGCCGAGCGCCGCTTCGAGCGGGCCGCCGATCCACCACAGGCTGAGCATGTTGAACACGATGTGCAGAAAGCCGCCGTGCAGGAACATCGCGGTGAGCAGCCGGTAGTACTGACCGTCCGCCACCCCCTGTACGCCGAGCTGCGGGACGATCGCGTGGCCGATCAGCTCGAAGCGGTTGGTGAAGGCGGCGCCGACGATCTGCTGGATCGCGAAGAAGACGATGTTGAGCCCGATGAGGACCTTGGTGACGAGCCGGGGGTCGGCGGTGTGCCGCCCTCCGGTCAGGGTGCGGGGCGCGGCGGCGGCCGGGGCCGGGGTGGCACCGCCGGGACGGGGGACGTGCGCGGTGCCGCGCACGCAGTCGGGGCACTGGAAGCCGACCGAGGCGTCGACCATGCACTCCGGGCAGATCGGGCGGTCGCAACGGGTGCAGCGCACACCGGTCTCGCGGTCCGGGTGCCGATAGCACGCGGGCAGGCTCCGGGCGTCCCGGGCGCCGGCTGCGGCCTGGTCCATGAGATCCCCTTGTCCGTCGCGGGACATCGCCGGGCGATACCCCGCCCTGCCCATCCTTACGGACGAGCGGGGCATTTGGTTCCCCTCCGGCCTTTCCGTCCCCGGGCGTCTGCGATGCCCCGGTCTCCGAGGACTACCCGGTCGTCTCCATGTCCTTCCCCGTGTCCTTCCCCGTCTGGCCCTTACCCTGCTCCTGCCCGGTCCGCTCCACGAGGACGGTCTCGATCACCACGTCCTCGACCGGGCGGTGATCACGCCCGGTGGGGACGGCGGCGATGGCGTCGACCACCTTCCGGCTCTCCGGGTCGGCGACCTCGCCGAAGATCGTGTGCTTGCGGTTGAGCCACACGGTCGGGGAGACGGTGATGAAGAACTGCGAGCCGTTGGTGCCCGGACCGGCGTTGGCCATGGCGACCAGATAGGGCCGGTTGAAGGACAGATCGGGGTGGAACTCGTCGGCGAACTGGTAGCCGGGTCCGCCGATGCCGGTGCCGAGCGGGTCACCGCCCTGGATCATGAAGCCGCTGATCACCCGGTGGAAGACCGTTCCGTCGTAGAGCGGTTCGGTGCTTTCCGCGCCGGTCTCGGGGTTCTTCCAGGCACGCTCGCCCCCGGCGAGTTCGACGAAGTTCCTGACGGTGGCCGGGGTGTGGTTCGGGAACAGCCGGATCCTGATGTCGCCGCGATCGGTCTTGAGAGTGGCGTGGAGCTGCTCGGCCACGGGGTGCCTTCCCTGTTGTTTCCGTCGTTCGTTTCCGTCGTCATTCCCGGAAAGGCCTCGATCGTCGCACGCCGTGGGGCAGCGGGCCCCGGACGACCACGAGTTCCGCGCCGTACTGCCACCGGTTCGCCGCGGAGAGCGGCGCGCGGCGGGGATTCGTGGCAGGGTCGGCGGTGGGCCCGTTGCCCGGAATTCCGTACGTGTGAAGCGATCGGCACCCGTATGCCCGCTCGCACATGCCGTACCGGCCCCGGACAGGCATGATCCGTAACAGGGTGGACAGTCGACATACCGTACCGCCACCGAGGAGGAGGTTCCCGTGACCCGCATCGAGAGCGTGCGCGCCGCGACCGGCTCGGCGAAGGACAGCGTGCTGCACGCCGCGGACGTGGTGGCGCCCTACGCCGACACGGCCAAGGAGCGTGCCGCGTACTACGCGCAGGAGGCACGCGTACGGCTCGCGCCCGTGATGTCCCAGGCCGCCGACCAGGCCCGTGTGCAGTACGACGCGCTGCTCGCCCCCCGTCTTGAGCAGGCACTCGCCCATGTCCCGCCGAAGGTGGACCAGGCCGCGCAGGAGGCCGCGGAGCTGACCCGCAAGGCCGCCAAGCAGGCGGCGGAGTACTCGCGCCCGCGGATCGAACAGGCCGTGGCCGCCGCCGGTCCGGTCTACGACGAGGCCGCGACGCGCGGTGCCGCCGCCCTGGTCGCGCTGCGCGGCAACGTCTCCGCCCAGCAGATCAAGAAGCTGGCCCGCCGCAACGAACGCCGCTGCACGGCCCGCCGCGCCCTGAAGTACGCGGCCCTGGCCTCCCTCGTCGCCGGTACCGCGCTCGCCGTCTGGAAGTGGTGGGACAAGCAGGCCAACCCCGACTGGCTGGTCGAACCCCCCGCCGCCACGGAGATGCCCGACGCCGCCCGCCTCCACTCGGTGGACCGCACCGGCTCCCCCCTGGACCCGGAGGTCCGTGCCAAGGAGAACGAGGAGGACTCGTCCAACGACGACGAGAACACCTGACGGCGGACCCGGCACCGCCATCGGACCGCAGGGGCAGGCGAGTTGTGAACCGCCTGCCCCGCGTCCTGTGCGCGAACGGCGGCGAAAACGGCACAAAGAAACCCCTCTGACCTGCGTTTCCGCAGGTCAGAGGGGTTTTTTGTGGAGCCTAGGGGAGTCGAACCCCTGACATCCGCCATGCAAAGACGGCGCTCTACCAACTGAGCTAAGGCCCCGTGCGGCAGCGTCCGGCCGGAGAAGGTTCTCCCGACGGGCGCCGCAGACCAGAGTACCGGGTCACCCCGGGTATACGGCAAAAACTTTGGGGCTCCCCGCGTCTGACCACGCTCCGTAGGATGCTCGACAAGGTTCGCGTGAGCGAACCGCGGTTCAATGGGGAAGCGATGGGGAGACGCAATGGACGCCGCACAGCAGGAAGCGACCGCGAGAGCGCGGGAGCTGCAGCGGAACTGGTACGGGGAGCCACTGGGGGCGCTCTTCCGTAAGCTCATCGAGGATCTCGGGCTCAACCAGGCCCGGCTGGCGGCGGTCCTGGGTCTGTCCGCTCCGATGCTGTCGCAGCTGATGAGCGGCCAGCGCGCGAAGATCGGCAATCCCGCGGTGGTCCAGCGGGTGCAGCTGTTGCAGGAACTGGCCGCCCAGGTCGCGGACGGCAGCGTCAGCGCCGCCGAGGCGACCGAGCGGATGGACGAGATCAAGAAGTCCCAGGGCGGCTCCGTGCTCAGCAACACCGCGCAGACGACGAACAGTTCGGGCGCGCCGACCGTCAAGCGCGTCGTCCGCGAGATCCAGTCGCTGCTGCGCTCCGTCGCCGCCGCGGGCGACATCATCGAGGCCGCCGAAAGCATCGCCCCGGCCCACCCCGAGCTGGCAGAGTTCCTCCGGGTCTACGGGGCGGGCCGCACCTCCGACGCGGTCGCGCACTACCAGTCCCACCAGAGCTGACCGCCGTCCGGCGCGCGTCCCGTGGGGGTCGGGACGCCGACCGGACGGCGCACCGGACCAGGGGGAGGAGCCGCACGCATGGGTGAGGTGTTCGGCGGCCGGTACGAGCTGGCCGACCCGATCGGGCGCGGCGGTGTGGGCGCCGTATGGCGCGCCTGGGACCACCGGCGGCGGCGTTACGTGGCCGCGAAGGTGCTCCAGCAGCGCGACGCCCACGCCTTGCTGCGCTTCGTCCGCGAACAGGCCCTGCGCATCGATCATCCGCACGTCCTCGCCCCGGCGAGCTGGGCCGCCGACGACGACCAGGTGCTCTTCACCATGGACCTGGTCTCCGGCGGCTCACTGGTGCACCTGGTCAACGACTACGGCCCGCTGCCGCCCCGCTTCGTGTGCGAGCTGCTCGACCAGCTCCTGGCCGGGCTCGACGCCGTCCACGCCGAGGGCGTGGTGCACCGGGACGTCAAACCCGCCAACATCCTCCTGGAAGCCACCGGCACCGGACGCCCCCGGCTGCGGCTGTCCGACTTCGGCATCGCCATGCGCCTGGGCGAGCCCCGGCTGACCGAGACCGACCTCGTGGTGGGCACCCCCGGTTATCTGGCGCCCGAACAGATGCTGGGCGGCGAACCGGACTTCCCGGCCGACCTGTTCGCGGTGGGGCTGGTCGCCCTGTACCTGCTGGAGGGGGCCAAGCCGGACGCCAAGGCGATCGTGCGGTACTTCCTGGAGCACGGCACACCGAGTGCGCCCGCGCGCATCCCCGAGCCGTTGTGGCAGGTCGTCGCGGGTCTCCTCCAGCCCGACCCGGGCGCCAGGTTCCGCTCGGCGACGGGGGTGCGCAAGGCACTCGCCTCGGCCCTGGAGCTTCTGCCCGCCCCCGGTCCCGACGACGAACCGGTCGAGGTCTTCGACCAACTCGGCCCGCTGCCGGACGGGTTCGGCCCGGAGGGTCCGGCGAAACGGGCCTCTGGTGTACGCCCCGACGCCGTACGACCGGACGCTGTGCGCCCCGGCGCCGTACACCCGGACACACCCCCGGCACCGGTGCCCGACCCGCGCACCGCCCACCCCGCCATGTCCGACACCGGAAGCTTCCACCTGCCTCCCCCCGCACCCCGGGAAGCACCGGGCGCCCCCGCGCCTCAGGCAGCACTCGAAACTCCCGCCGTCCCCGTCGAAGCCCCGACCGCCGCTCCTCCCGCCGAGCCCCCGACCGCCCCGTACACCGCCCAGGGTCACCGCGCTCCCGCGCAACACCACCGCCGCCGTCCGGGTCCTCCGGCCCGGGTCGCCGTCCCCGTCGTTCTCCTGGCTCTGGCCTGCTACGCCGTCGGCTTCTGGGCGCTGGTACGGGTCTGAGCCCGCCGGGCCGCGAGGGTCCAGGCGCCGAGGCCGAGCAGCAGCGCGGTCCCGGTGCCGATGCCCCCGGCCGCGAGGACCCGCATCGCGGTTCCGTCGTCCCCGCTCTCGTCGACGAGGGCGTCCTGCCAGTCCTGGGTGCTGACGGCGAAGAGGCCGTCCGGCACCGACTTCCCGGCGTACCGGGGACCGTCGTGCCGCCGCCCGTCGACCCGCACGGTCAGCGTCACCTCGAAGGGACCCGGCCCGAAGCTGTCGGCCAGGCGCGAGCTGACGTGGACGACCAGGTAGTACTGGCCGGCGAAGCGCACGGTGTTCTCGTCGTCGGTGACCGCGTAACGGTTGGCGTACTCCACCGGGGGCACCGGCGGCAGGACGGCGGTGCGCGGTGTGCCGGTGAAGCCGAGGGAGGCGTTCTCCACGCGCCCGCGCACGGGGTTGTGCAGGGTGAGGTCCAGGGCGCCGCCGACGTAGCCGCTGCCGCTGGGGGCGGCGCCGAGTTCGGCGGTGGCGTGGAGCTGCTGCCCCCAGCCGACGGGCACCGCGTAGAAGAGGGTCGTGCCGGGGGCGGCGCGGGTACGCCAGATGCCCTCGCCCAGCGGACGCGCGGTGGCGAATCCGGCGCCGCCGGTCCGGGTGCGCGGGGTGCCGACGGGCGGCCGGGGCGTGGCCGAGTCCCAGGTGGCGGGCGGGGTGGTGGGACCGGCCGTGGCCGGGCGGGACTCCGTGACGGGCGCGATCTCCAGGTCCCAGGTCCGGTCCGACCCGGAGTCCCCGCTGTCCAGGCGCTCGACGAGCAGGTAGTACGTCCCCGCGCCCCCGCACAGGGTCCGTCCGGTGTCGCGCTGGGCGAGCGCGGTCACGGGCCGCGGGCTCAGCGCGGCGCCGATGGTGGCGGAGGAGTAGGAGCAGGCGCTGCCGTCGATGTCGCGGAGCGAGACACGGATGCCGTCGGTGGAGGCGACGGTGGTGCCCGCCGGGGGTACGGCGGTGACGGGGACGTAGGCCGTGGCCGTCGCGGCGAGGTCGAGGCGGTAGTAGAGCTTGCCGTGGGCGGGGAGTGAGCTGCGGTATGTGTGGCCCGCCTTCAGCGGCCGCGCCGCGGAGGTGCCCGGCACACCGGACACGGACTCGGCTCCGATGGCGAAGGCGTACGGCTGGGGTCCGGCCTCGGCGGCCATGGCGGGGGTGGCGGCGAGGGCGTGCAGGAGGAGCGCCGCGACGAGGGCGGCGGTGCGGCAGGGGCGGTGTCGCCGGGGCCGCCGGTCCGGTGCGGTGGCGTACGTCCGCCGTGCTCGCGCGGTGCTGAACCTCCGCCGTCGCCACCCCGCGCGTCCTCGCCCCCGCATGGACACCCCTGGTCCCTCCCCCATCGTCCGCACCACGTCTGGGGCCCATCCTGCACCGGGGGCCCTTGCTCCATCCGGGCATTCCGCGCGGTTGTCCGAAACGTCCGGGCCGTTCCCACGGGCGTACACCAGCCTTGGGAGTCCGGCAACCGGAAGCGGTGGGGCCGGACAACGCCGGTGGGGCCGGGCAACACGGAACCCCGGTCGCTCGGGGCGGCCGGGGTTCGGTTCAGATCGTGGTGCCGGGGTCAGGAACCCGTGGGCACGGAGTCGGTGGCCTCCGTCCACAGATCCTGCTCGGCGCGATCCGCCTGGATCTGGCGGTACACGAGGAGACCGCCGATGGCGGCCAGTGCGACCAGGAGCAGCTTCTTCACCGCGCGACCTCGTCTTTCGTTGGCGTTGGGGACCTCTGGCGCCCGACTATACACACCGGCCGATACCGATCGGTGACCTGCGTCGGGGCCCGTCATCCGCCCCAACTCCCTCTTCCACGCCCGCGATAGCCGAGCGGAGCGAGGTTCGTCCGGAGGGTGATCACGAGGCTGGTCACACCCGCACGCACGGTCATCTTTCTCCCACTTCATCCTCATCACCTGGTTTTGCGGGGTTTTCCGGGCTCTTGCGGCCATCCGTGTGGTGTTCATCTGAACATCGACGCGCCACGGCGCGAGGTCCACCACATCCGGACGCTCATGCACATCATGAGGAAAGTACGCAAATCGCCCAACCCGAAAGTGAGGGGACATGGCCCGCACCAAGGTCATGAAGCTGTGGACCGCCTTCGTCACCGCCTTCCTGGCGCTGTGCACGGCGCTCGGACTCGTCGCCGTGACCGCCCCGGCGGCCACCGCCCGGACCGGCAGCCCGACCGAGAGCCCGAACCGGAGCACCGAGCACCACACGGCCCCGGCGACCGCCACGGCGGCACAGCACAGGATCTGGCCCCAGGCGAGGTCCCTGCCCCCCACGATGAAGCAGCGCATCCGGGCCGAGGCCCACGGGAAGTCCCCCCACTCCCGGAACCGTGCCCGCTCCGCCCTCGACACCGCCACGAAGATCCCGCACCGGCTGTACGTCCCGGAACAGTCCGAGAGCAGCGACCGGCACACCCCGCAGCTCGACTGCTGAGGTCGTCCCCGGCACACAGACCCGCTGACGTCTCGACACCCGGCGACTTGCGTACGCGACCGTCGATGCGAACCCCTGGCCGACCCGGCCGGGGGTCAGCGCCGCATATCCACCGGCCTCACGGCCGCTGCTCCTCTATCACCACAGCCCGGGACGGACACTTCTCGGCCGCCTCCCGCACCGCCGGATCGTCCCCGGCGTCCTCCCGGCCGGGCCGGACCACGCCGTACCCGTCCACGAAGTCGAACACCGCCGGCACCCGGAACGCGCAGTCGGACGAGCCGTAACACGCGTCCCGGTCCACGGAGACCTTCATGCGTCCTCCCCTCCTCGGGCGGCGGGCCCGGGTCACGGGAACCGGCTCCCGTGCGGGCTGCCCCCGCGCACAGCACGACCCTGCCCTCTCGACGCCCGCCTGAACCGGGGCCAGCGAACGCGGACACTGTGCGCCGCCGCTCGTCCGGCACCGGTCCCTCCCCTCGTGGGGACCGGTACCGAACCGAGCGGGGGTCCGGGAGCCCCGCGCCGCATCGGCATGCCCGGCGCGAGGTCGTGCGGAGCGGATACGGACGCCGCCCGGGTCCTGAGGCGGGCGACGCGGGGCC
This sequence comes from Streptomyces sp. SID4985, assembly GCF_009863025.1. Classification (GTDB taxonomy): domain Bacteria; phylum Actinomycetota; class Actinomycetes; order Streptomycetales; family Streptomycetaceae; genus Streptomyces. The sequence goes on from NZ_WWIR01000677.1 coordinate 15,501, forward strand.
GCCGGGCGTGTTCCGGCGAAGTTGACCGAGAACCTTCGACGCCCTGGGCGGCTGTCCCGGCGGCCGGGCCCTTGGCCTGTCCGAACGGTGTGTGACAGCTCCGCTACCACGTCGTGATCCTGCCATCCGGTGCCCCCGCAGAGGAGATCCCGGTGCCCCGGAACCGGGCTTTCGCGCAGGTCAGCCGTATAAGGTGAGTTTTCCGGTCCGGACGTCCAGAAGCGGGGGAAGTAAGGGGTGGGACCTTGGGTTCCGACTCAGGGGCACGCACAGCCTTCGCCGAGCGACTCGCCCTGCTCTACCGAGAAGCAGGAAACCCTCCCCTCAAGAGCGTGTCCGAGGCCGTCGTACGGCTCCAGCGCATGGACGAACGCGGGCGGCCGGTACGGGTCTCCGCGCAGCGCATCAGCGACTGGCGACGGGCCAGGAACGTCCCCGCCCAGTTCACCGCCCTCGCCGCCGTCCTGCACATCCTGATCCCCGAGGCCCGGCGCGCGCGGCCCACGCCGGTCTCCGGCGGGCTGTACGACCTGGCGCAGTGGCAGCGGCTGTGGGAGACGGCGCTGGCCGATCCGGTGGGCGAGAAGCCGCAGACGCGGGCGGGGGAGGAGAACCGGCAGCCGCCGCCCCAGGTGCCGCCCGTGCCCGTCAGTGTCTGCCCGTACCGGGGGCTCGCGCCCTACCGGCGGGAGGACGCGCAGTGGTTCTTCGGCCGCGAGCGCGGCACGGACGCCCTGGTCGATCAGCTCCGTGCCACCGAGCGGACAGGCGGCCTGGTCATGCTGGTCGGCGCCTCGGGCGCCGGAAAGTCCTCCCTCCTCAACGCCGGTCTCGTACCGGCCGTACGGAACGGCGCCCTGGGCGACGGCAGCAGCCCGGTACTCCAACTCGTCCCCGGCGCCGATCCGCTCGGCGAGCTGACCCGTCTCGTCCCTGCTCTCGCACCGCTCGCCGCCGAAGCGCGCGCGGCCGAGCGGAAGACGGCGCGCGACCCGTCGGCGCCCAGTACGGACGCGCTCCGGCTGGCACGGGCGGTGCGGGAGACCGTGGGGGCGTGGGGCACGACGGATGGCGTTGTTTCACGTGAAACGGCGGCCACTACTTCCCCTGTTTCACGTGAAACAGGGACCGGCTCCTCCGGTGTTTCACGTGAAACACCGCACGAGGTTTCACGTGAAACACCCGTCCCGCTCCCTGCCCCACGCACCGAACGGCGCCCCCGCCCCGTCCTGATCGTCGACCAGTTCGAGGAGACCTTCACCCTCTGCCCGGACGAGACCGAGCGCCGCGTCTTCCTGCGCTTCCTGCACGCCGCCTGTACGCCCGATCCGTCCACGCCGGGCGCGACCGCCCCGGTCCTCGCCGTCCTCGGCATACGCGCCGACTTCTACGAGGAGTGCCTCGGCTATCCCGAACTGGCCGACGCCCTCCAGCACCGGCACATGGTGCTCGGCCCGCTGACCACCGCCGAGCTGCGTGAGGCGGTGACCGGTCCCGCCAGGGCGGTGGGGCTGGAGCTGGAGGCGGGGCTGACCGAGCTGATCGTGCGCGAGGTGACCTCCGACGGCCCGCGCGGAGCACACGACGCGGGCGTGCTGCCCCTGCTGTCCCATGCCCTGCTCGCCACCTGGCAGCGTCGCAAGGGCGGCCGGCTGACCCTCGCCGGATACCGCGCGGCCGGTGGCATCCAGGGCGCGGTCGCGGCCACCGCCGAGCGCGCCTGGTCCGGTCTCGACCCGGCCGCGCGCACCGCCGCCCGACTGCTCCTGCTGCGCCTGGTCCGGCTCGGCGAGGACACCCACGCCACCCGCAGACGCGGCACCCGGCGCCAGCTGGCCGAGGAGTCCACCGACCCGGGCAAGACCGAGGAGTCACTGGAGGCGCTGGTGCGCGCCCGGCTGGTCACCCTGGACGCGGACACCGTCGAGATCACCCACGAGGCGCTGCTGCACGCCTGGCCCCGGCTGCGCCACTGGATCGACGACAACCGCACCGAGCATCTGCGGCGCCAGCGGCTGGAGGAGGACGGCCGGGCCTGGGAGTCCTCAAGCCGGGACAGTTCGCTGCTGTACCAGGGCTCCCGTCTCGAGCAGGCCCGCGACTGGGCCGAGTCGGCGGGGGACACGTATCTGACCCGGGGCGCGAAGGAGTTCCTGGCCGCCTCGGTACGGCTGCGCAGGCGCACGGTACTGATCAGCCGGGCCGCGGTGGCGGCACTGGTGGCGCTGGCCGTGCTCGCGGCGGGCTCGGCGGTGATCGCCTCGCGGCAGCGGGACGACGCGGTGTTCGAGCAGGTGCTGGCCGAGGCAGACCGGGTGCAGCACACCGACCCGTCGCTGGCCGCACGCCTGGACCTGGTGGCCCACCAACTCCGACCGGACGACAACGGCGCCTACAGTCGCCTCATCTCCATCGTGAACGCCCCGCTCGCCACCCCCCTGTCCGGTCACACCGGGGCCGTCTACCTCACCACCTTCAGCCCCGACGGCCGCACCGTCGCCACCGCGAGCTACGACCGCACCGTCCGCCTGTGGGACGTCACCGACCGCAAGACCCCGTCCCCGCTCGGCAAGCCGCTGACCGGCCACACCGGCTGGGTGAGCAGCGCGGTGTTCAGTCCGGACGGGCACACCCTCGCCAGCGCGGGCGACGACGGCACGGTCCGGCTGTGGGACACGACCGACCGAAGGCACCCCACCCCGATCGGCGCTCCCCTCACCGGCCACGAGGGCACCATCTATCTGGTCGCCTTCAGCCCGGACGGGCACACCCTCGCCAGCGCGGGCGAGGACCGCACCGTACGGCTGTGGAACGTCGCCGACCCGCGTCGGCCGCAAGCCCTCGGCACGCTGCGCGGCTCCGCCGCGGCCGTGCGCTCCGTGGCGTTCAGCCCGGACGGACGCACGCTCGCCTCGGGCGGCGACGACGACACGGTCCATCTGTGGAACGTGGCCGATCCCCGGCGGCCACGGGCGATCCGCCGGGCGCTCACCGGGCACACGGACCTGGTGCACTCGGTCGCCTTCAGCCCCGACGGGCACACCCTGGCCAGCGGCAGCGCGGACGACACCATCCGGCTGTGGAACGTCGCCGACCCGGACCGCCCGGCCCCGCTGGGCGATCCGCTGACCGGCCACACCGGGCCGATCTGGTCGGTGGCGTTCAGCCCGGACGGCCGTACCCTCGCCGCCGCCAGCGCGGACAGCACCGCCAGCCTGTGGAACGTCGGCGATCCGGCGTCGCCCTCACAGGTGGGCGAGCCACTGGCGGGCGGCAGCGGCGAGATGTACGCCCTCGGGTTCAGCCCGGACGGCCGTACGCTCGCCACCGGCAGCGGCGACGGCAAGGTCCGGCTGTGGTCGGTGCCGGTCTCGGACATGATCGGCCGGGTGGGCGCGTTCCGGCCGGACGGCAAGGTGCTCGCCACGGCCGCGCGGGACGGCCGCATCCGGCTGTGGAAGGTGACGGCACCCGGGCGGCCGGTTCCGCTGTCCGCCCCGTTCATGCCCGCCGACGGCGGCGAGCGCTCGCTGATGTACTCCCCCGACGGCCGGACCCTCGCCGTCCTGACCGGCAGCGGCGCGGTCCGCCTGTGGAACGTCGCCGACCCGGCACACCCCGTCCCCGCCGGGCCTCCGCTGCGGCTGCTGACCCGGTTCATGGGCTCCGACGCCCTGGCCTTCAGCCCCGACAGCCGCGTCCTGGCCACGGCCTACGACGAACACCGGCTGCGCCTGTGGAACGTCGCCGACCCGGCGCACGCGACCCCGCTCGGCGAGCCGCTCTCCGGCCACCGGGGGTACATCAACGGCCTGGAGTTCGCCCCGCACGGACACATCCTGGCCAGCGGCAGCGCGGACGGCACGATCCGGCTGTGGGACGTGACCCGTCCGGCACGTCCGTCTCCCCTCGGCCGCCCGCTCACGGGCCACGCGGGCCCGGTGAACGCCCTGGCGTACAGCCCCGACGGGCACACGCTCGCCTCGGGCGGCGACGACGACACGGTCCGGCTCTGGAACGTCACCGACCCGGCCTCCGCCGCGTCCGTCGGCCGGACCCTCACCGGCCACACCGAGGCGGTCACGTCCCTCACCTTCAGCGCGGACGGCCACACCCTGGCCAGCGGGGGAGACGACAACACGGTCCGCCTGTGGGACGTCGCCGACCCGGCGTCGGCCGCGCCCATCGGCCAGTCCATGAGCCCGTACGCCAAGACGGGCAACTTCCTGTCCTTCAGCCCCGGCCGCCACGTCCTCGGGGTGTCCAGCGGCGCCGACACGGTCCGCCTGTGGAGCCTGGACCCCGACGCGGCGATCCGGCACATCTGCGCCCTCACCGAGAACGTCCTCACCCCGGCGAGGTGGCACGAGTACCTTCCCCGCCTCTCCTACGACCCACCATGCCGGGACTGACCGCCAGGATCAGCCAACTCCCCCAATCTTCAAGCCTGTTGTCCACCCCCCTGGCTCGCCCCACCCTCTCCGACCTTGTACCCTTGGCCATAGCCCGACCGCTGACGCATCCCCCGTCGTCAGCGGTCGGGTCTTTTCGTCCGCGCACCCAAGTCACCTGATCCGCTCGGGTGTTGACCCCCGCGGGGGTAGGGTCCGCCGAATGGATCTCCGCGCATCCCTGTCCGTGCTGGGCAACCGGTCTTTCCGGCTCCTGCTCGCGGCCCGGCTGATCTCCGCGAGCGGGTCGGCCATGGCTCCCGTGGCGCTCGCCTTCGCCGTGCTCGGGTTCGACGACCGGCCGACGGCGCTGGCGACCGTCCTCGCGGGCAACACCCTTCCGCAGCTGGTGCTCCTGCTGGTCGGGGGCATCGCCGCGGACCGGTTCTCCCGTCGCGGGATCATCATCACCGGCAACCTGGTGGCCGCCCTGTCCCAGGCCGGTGTCGCCCTCCTGGTCGCCACGGGCACGGCCGACGTCGCGCGGGTGGCCCTGCTGGCGTGCGTCACGGGCGCCGCCAACGCGCTGATGACCCCGGCCATGAACAGCCTGCTGCCCCAGCTCGTGGACGCCCGGCACCTCCAGGAGGCCAACGTCCTCGTACGGCTCCCCACCAACGTCCTCAGGGTCGCCGCCCCCGCCCTGGGCGGCGCGCTGGTCGCCCTGGCGGGCCCGCAGTGGGTCCTGGGCTGGGACGCGGTGAGCTTCACCCTGGCGGCCGTGCTGTGCGCCTTCCTGAAGCTCTCCAGCACGGCGAGAACCGCCCCCAACGCCTCCGTGCTGCACGACTTCCGCACCGGCTGGCGGGAGTTCGCCCGGCGCCCGTGGATCTGGTCGTACACCCTGTCCGGCACCGTCGTCGTGGCCCTGTGGCTCGGCGGCTATCAACTCCTCGGCCCCGTCGTCCTGGACCACGAGGGCCTGGGCGCGGCGGGCTGGGGCATCGTGCAGGGCAGCTTCGCCATCGGTCTCGTCCTCGGCGGTCTCGTCGCCCTGCGCTGGAAGCCCGAGCGGCTGATGATCGCGTGCGTGGCCACCGGGCTCCCGATGGCCCTCCCCCTGGCGATCCTGGCGACCGGCCCCCACCTCGTCGCCCTGGCCGCCTCCGCGGCCCTGGCCGGCATCGGCCTCGACCTGTCCATCGTCTACTGGAACACCGCGCTCCAGCAGGAACTCCCCGTGGACGTCCTCGGCCGGGTCACCTCCTTCAACTCCCTCGGCGAACTCCTGGCCGTCCCCCTCGGCTACCTCCTCGTCGGCCTGACCGCCACCACCACCGGCACGACCCCCGTCCTCCTCACCGCCGCCACCCTCATCCTCCTGGCCTCCGCCGCCCTCTTCGCCGTCCCCAGCCAGTGGACGATCCAGCGTGCGCCCAGAAAGCCGGCACCCGAACCGGCGACGGCCTGAACGCCGCCGCCGGTCAGTGATCAGTTGGGCGTCGTCTCCTTGCAGGTCTCCGCCACCTTCACCACGTAGAAGACCACCGGAGTCTCGGTGATCTGCTGATTCGGTCCCGGCCGGGAACCGCAGATCTTCCACGCGGCCCGATCGCCCACCGAGCGACCCTGCCCACTCTCGTCCTTGAAGACCATGTCGATCTTGGAGCTCATCTGCTCGTACGCGCCCCCGGCGTTGCCACCGATGACATCGGGCATGGTGGCGGCGACCGGCTCCGGGTTGGCCGAACCATGCGTCTTGGCGGCCCCCGAACCGCTCGTGGCGCTCGCCGAGACGACCGGCGCGGACGACGCGCTACAGGCGGTGGCCGAGGCCAGAAGCACAGCGACGAGGGCAGGTCTCACAAGCCTTGCGGCAGTCATATTCCCCCCAGCGGGATAGAAGTTCGGAACAGTATCCACTCAGGCGACCGCGTCGGCTGATCCTTCCGTCGGCCGGTCAGCGGCTAGGCCTGTCCCGCACCCAGGTCACGCCCAGAGCCACCGTGGCGACCACGGACAGCAGAATCGCCCCGAAGACCACCGTCGCCCCGGCCGAGATCGCGAGAATCGTCCACCACGGCGGCTCGTCCCCCACGGTCCCCCCTCACGACGCATGCGTACCAAGCACGGACGCCGAGGGGCGGGCGTCAGTTGCGTGACCATGGTTGATGTCGGCCATGAACGCAGAAGACCCCCGGCCCAAACGGACCGGGGGTCTTCCAAGATGTGGGGCTAACAGGATTTGAACCTGTGGCCTCATCCTTATCAGGGATGCGCTCTAACCAACTGAGCTATAGCCCCGCCGCGCCTTGCGGTGTATGTCCCGCGCGCTGACTCCTGAAGATTAGCGCACGACCGGGGCAGTCCCAAAATCGGTTGTCGGGGGACGGTCACTCGTCCTCGGCGAGGGTGAGCTCGACGCCGCCCACGAAGCCCGCGGAGAGGTTGTAGATGAACGCGGCGAGGGTGGCCAGCGCCGTCGCGAGGACGACGTCGATCACGGAGATGATCGTCGCGAACATCAGGACGTGCGGCAGCGAGAGGTACGACTGCAGGTCAAAACCATTCGCCTCGCTGGACCCGGTCGCCTCGGAGATCGTGCCGCCCACCGTGGAGAACACGCCCATCGCGTCCATGACCATCCACAGCACCGCCGAGGCGACGATCGTGCAGATGCCCAGGGCGATGGAGAGCAGGAAGCTGACCTTCATGACCGACCACGGGTCGGCCTTGGCCACCCGCAGCCGCGCCTTGCGGGTGCGCGGCGCCGTACGCGCGCCGGTGCGGGCGACCCGCATCGCGTCGGCGGGCGGCTGAGCCGGGTAGGCCTGCGGCGGGTGGTAGGGCCCGGCGGGCTGCTCCGGACCGCGCTCACCGGGCAGCGGAGACCCGCCGGACCCGGCCTCGGAAGCACCGGCCTTGGACTGGCCGCCGCGCGTGTCCGTCACAGTGCCCCCCTGGGATGCGGCATCGTCCGCCTCGGTGGGCGGGACCGGCTTGAGGTTCGTCGTGGGCGGGTCTGCCGGAGCGCCCCCCGAACCCGCCTTCCCCTTCTTGCCCGCAGTGTTCCCTGCGTTCCCTGCGTTCCCTGCGTTCGCGGCGGAGCCACGGCCGCCGCCGTCCGTCTCCGTACCCGTTGAGGTACCGGCCGATCCGGCGCCCGTGGCTCCGCTCACGTCTCACTCCTCGCGCTACTCGGCCGAGGGCGCCTCACCCTCGTCCGTCACCTCGGCCTCGATCACGACGACGGTCTCGTCGACGACGACATCCTCACCGTCGACCTCCTCCGCCTCCCGACCGGCCTCGGCGTTACGTGCGATGCCGACCACGGCATCGCGCTTGCCCAGGTTGATCAGTTGGACGCCCATGGTGTCACGGCCCGTCTCCCTGACTCCGCTGACTCGCGTGCGAATCACACCGCCGGACAGGGTGATGGCGAGGATCTCGTCGGTCTCCTCGACAATCAGCGCGCCGACGAGCGATCCACGGTCCTCGACGATCTTGGCAGCCTTGATGCCGAGACCGCCACGTCCCTGGACGCGATATTCGTCGACGGCCGTGCGCTTGGCATATCCACCGTCCGTCGCGGTGAACACGAACGTACCGGGTCGCACCACATTCATCGAGAGCAGTTCGTCGCCCTCACGGAAGCTCATGCCCTTCACACCCGAGGTGGCACGGCCCATCGGACGCAGCGTCTCGTCCGACGCGGTGAACCTGATGGACTGCGCCTTCCGGCTGACGAGGAGCAGGTCGTCGTCCGCCGAGACCAGCTCGGCGCCGATCAGCTCGTCGTCCGCGCCGTTCTCCTGCGCGCGCAGGTTGATCGCGATGACACCGCCGGAGCGCGGCGAGTCGTAGTCCTTCAGCGGGGTCTTCTTCACGAGGCCCGCCTTGGTGGCCAGGACCAGGTACGGCGCCGCCGTGTAGTCGCGGATCGCGAGGATCTCCGCGATCGCCTCGTCCGGCTGGAAGGCCAGCAGGTTCGCCACGTGCTGACCTCGCGCGTCCCGCCCTGCGTCCGGCAGCTCGTACGCCTTCGCGCGGTAGACCCGGCCCTTGTTGGTGAAGAACAGCAGCCAGTGGTGCGTGGTGGAGACGAAGAAGTGGTCGACGATGTCGTCTTCCTTCAGCTTCGCGCCCCGCACACCCTTGCCGCCGCGCTTCTGCGCCCGGTAGTCGTCCGTCTTGGTCCGCTTGATGTAACCACCACGCGTGACCGTGACGACGATGTCCTCCTCGGCGATCAGGTCCTCGATGGACATGTCACCGTCGTAGGGGATCAGCTTGCTGCGGCGGTCGTCGCCGAACTTGTCGACGATCGCGGCCAGCTCGTCGTGGATGATCTGACGCTGGAGGGACTCGGAGGCGAGGATCTCGTTGTACTCGTTGATCTTCGCCTGGAGCTCGTCGTGCTCCTGGACCAGCTTCTGGCGCTCCAGGGCGGCCAGCCGGCGCAGCTGCATCTCCAGGATGGCGTTGGCCTGGATCTCGTCGATCTCCAGGAGCTCCATCAGGCCCCCGCGCGCGATCTCGACGGTGTCACTGGCGCGGATCAGCGCGATGACCTCGTCGATGGCGTCCAGGGCCTTCAGCAGGCCGCGCAGGATGTGCGCGCGCTCCTCGGCCTTGCGCAGCCGGAAACGCGTCCGGCGGACGATGACCTCGATCTGGTGCGTCACCCAGTGGCGGATGAACGCGTCCAGGGACAGCGTGCGCGGCACGCCGTCGACCAGCGCCAGCATGTTGGCGCCGAAGTTCGTCTGCAGGTCGGTGTGCTTGTACAGGTTGTTCAGCACGACCTTGGCGACCGCGTCCCGCTTGAGGACGATCACCAGGCGCTGACCGGTGCGCGAGGAGGTCTCGTCGCGCACGTCGGCGATGCCGCCGATCTTGCCGTCCTTCACCAGGTCGGCGATCTTCTGCGCCAGGTTGTCCGGGTTGGTCTGGTACGGCAGCTCGGTGACCACCAGGCACTGGCGGCCCTGGATCTCCTCGACCTCGACCACCGCGCGCATCGTGATGGAGCCGCGCCCGGTGCGGTACGCCTCCTCGATGCCCCTGCGGCCCACGACCAGCGCGCCGGTCGGGAAGTCCGGGCCCTTGATCCGCTCGATCAGGGCGTCGAGCAGCTCCTCCTGGGAGGCGTCCGGGTTCTCCAGGTGCCACTGGGCACCGGCCGCGACCTCGCGCAGGTTGTGCGGCGGGATGTTGGTCGCCATGCCGACCGCGATACCGGCCGAGCCGTTGATCAGCAGGTTCGGGAAGCGGGCGGGCAGGACGGTCGGCTCCTGGGAGCGGCCGTCGTAGTTGTCCTTGAAGTCGACGGTGTCCTCGTCGATGTCGCGGACCATCTCCATGGACAGCGGCGCCAGCTTGCACTCGGTGTAGCGCATGGCGGCGGCCGGGTCGTTGCCCGGGGAGCCGAAGTTGCCGTTGGAGTCCACGAGCGGCATCCGCATCGCCCAGGGCTGGGCGAGACGGACCAGGGCGTCGTAGATCGAGCTGTCGCCGTGCGGGTGGTAGTTACCCATGACGTCACCGACGACACGGGCGCACTTGTAGAAGCCGCGCTCGGGGCGGTAGCCGCCGTCGTACATGGCGTACAGCACGCGGCGGTGGACCGGCTTGAGGCCGTCCCGGACGTCGGGCAGCGCCCGGGACACGATGACGGACATCGCGTAGTCCAGGTACGAGCGCTGCATCTCCGCGTCGAGTCCGACCGGCTCGATGCGCATCGTCGCCGGAGTCGCCTCGGTCTCGGGCGTCACTGGCTCAGGGGTGAAGTTCGGGGTCTCGTCGGCCATTGCTGGTGAAGATCCTTCCTGGTGCGGTCAGCGGAGACCGACTCAGATGTCGAGGAAGCGGACGTCCTTGGCGTTGCGCTGGATGAACTGGCGCCGGGCCTCGACGTCCTCGCCCATCAGCACCGAGAACAGGTCGTCGGCCTGGGCGGCGTCGTCGAGGGTGACCTGGCCGAGGACCCGGTGCTCGGGGTCCATGGTGGTCACGCGCAGCTCCTCGGCGTTCATCTCGCCGAGACCCTTGAAGCGCTGGATGGAGTCCTCGCGGATGCGCTTGCCCCGCTGGCGGCCCATCTCGATCAGCGCGTCGCGCTCACGGTCGGAGTACGCGTACTCGATGTCGTCCCGGCCCCACTTGATCTTGTACAGCGGGGGACGCGACAGGTACACGTAACCGGCCTCGACCAGCGGCCGCATGAAGCGGAACAGGAAGGTCAGCAGCAGGGTGTTGATGTGCTGGCCGTCGACGTCGGCGTCCGCCATCAGGATGATCTTGTGATACCGGAGCTTCTCGATGTCGAAGTCCTCGTGCACACCCGTGCCGAAGGCGGAGATCAGCGCCTGGATCTCCTGGTTCTGCAGGATCTTGTCGATCCTGGCCTTCTCGACATTCAGGATCTTGCCGCGGATCGGCAGGATCGCCTGGAACTCCGGGTTGCGGCCGGACTTGGCCGAACCGCCGGCGGAGTCGCCCTCGACGATGAAGATCTCGCACTTGGCCGGGTCGTTGGACTGGCAGTCCGACAGCTTGCCCGGCAGGGACGCCGACTCCAGCAGGCCCTTGCGACGGGTGAGGTCGCGCGCCTTGCGGGCCGCCACGCGCGCGGTGGCCGCCTGGATGCCCTTGCGGATGATGTCCGCGGCCTCGACCGGGTTGCGGTCCAGCCAGTCGTTCAAGTGCTCGTAGACGGCCTTCTGCACGAAGGTCTTGGCCTCCGTGTTGCCCAGCTTGGTCTTCGTCTGGCCCTCGAACTGCGGCTCGCTCAGCTTGACCGAGATGATCGCGGTCAGGCCCTCGCGGATGTCGTCACCGGTGAGGTTGTCGTCCTTCTCGCGAAGGAGCTTCTTGTCGCGCGCGTACTTGTTGATCAGCGACGTCAGCGCGGCGCGGAAGCCCTCCTCGTGCGTACCGCCCTCATGCGTGTGGATGATGTTCGCGAAGGAGTACACACCCTCGCTGTAACCGCTGTTCCACTGCATGGCGACCTCGAGGGAAAGGCTCTTGTCCTTGTCCTCGGCCTCCAGGTCGATGATCGTGGGGTGCACCACCTCTCCCTTGCGGGAGTTGAGGTACTTCACGTAATCGACGATGCCGCCCTCGTAGTGGTACGTGACGGACTTGACCTCGTCCTTCTCGTCCGCACCCGCCTCGTCGGCACCGCTGGTCGCCTTGGCCACCGCGCGCTCGTCCGTGAGCCTGATCGTCAGGCCCTTGTTGAGGAACGCCATCTCCTGGAAACGCCGCGACAGCGTCTCGAAGGAGTACTCCGTGGTCTCGAAGATCTCCGGGTCCGCCCAGAAGGTGACCGACGTGCCGGTCTCCTCCACCGCCTCGTTCCGCTGCAGCGGGGCCGTGGGGACGCCCATCTTGTAGTCCTGCGTCCAGCGGTATCCGTCGGTCTTCACCTCGACGGCGACCTTCGTGGACAGCGCGTTCACGACGGACACGCCCACACCGTGCAGACCACCGGAGACGGCGTAGCCGCCGCCGCCGAACTTGCCGCCCGCGTGCAGCACGGTCAGCACGACCTCGACGGCCGGCTTGCCCTCGGAGGGCACGATGCCGACCGGGATGCCTCGGCCGTTGTCCACCACACGGACCCCGCCGTCCGGCAGGATCGTCACGTCGATGGTGTCCGCGTAACCGGCCAGCGCCTCGTCGACCGAGTTGTCGACGACCTCCTGCACCAGGTGGTGCAGGCCCCGCTCACCGGTCGAGCCGATGTACATACCGGGTCGCTTGCGGACCGCGTCCAGCCCTTCGAGCACGGTGATGGCGCTGGCGTCGTAAGAGGTGGAGGCGGCGGGAGCCTCGCTGTTGACGCCGGCGTCGGTGGACGGGATGTTCTCGTTGGGGTTGCCGGAATCGGCCACGAAGCGCCCTTTCTGGCACAGCACGAGCCGGGCTCCCGGGGGAACCCCCTCTGGGGGAGGGTTGCCGGAGCGGCTGCGGCATGTTGCGTTTGGTAAGCCTGGATCAGCGTTGCTCAGCTTTTCCCGGACGGTCCCCACGAGTGGGGCGGGATTCGCCTTCCAGTCTACCGGTAGCGCCGACAGTGATGGGGGTTTGCGGGCACCTGAGTCCCCATGTGCCGCCCTGAACCGGCCTCGATGGCATCCCGATATACGGAAGGGGGCTCCAAGGGGCTCACAGCGGCGCTCAGAGCTTTCGGCCGTCATCCCTTGTCCAGAGGGGGGTGCACGCCGGATCGGCGCAGGTGCGCAGCGGTGTGAACACGCTCCGCACAGGACTCAGGACGTGAGGTACGTCACCCGTAGGTGTCGCCGGGACCCCGGCTTCCAGGGGCCCGGAGAGGCCCGTAACGGCGCGCGGGACCGCCCGGACCGTGCACCTTGATCATGCGCACCGTGCCGTGCCCGAGGTCCTCGTTCAGCCGCGCCACCAGAGCGGGGGCGAGGAGCCGCAGCTGCGTCGCCCACGCCGTCGAGTCGCACAGCACCGACAGCACCCGCTCGTCCTCGTCGTACCGCTGCGGCACACAGTGCTTCGCGAGGTCGTCGCCCACGATCTGTGGCCAGCGGCCCATCACACCGCCCACCGCCGCCGGGGCCTCCCAGCCCCGCTCGTTGATCAGCCGGTTGATCGCCGCGCCCAGCGCCAGCGGGTCGCGCCCGTCCGCGCGCGCGCCGGAGCGCAGTCCGCCACCGCGCGCCTGCTTCTTCTGCCGCGCCGCGTCACCCCGCGCGCGTGCCTGCTCCTTCGCCGCGCGCAACGCCACGCGCGCGAGGTCGACGCCGGTCGGCTCGGGGGCCCGCTTCTCGCCGTCCCCGCCGGCAGCGCCGTCCGTACCGGGCCGCTCCGTGCTCATCCGCGCTCCAGGCTCATACGCGCTCCACCGTCCCACCGGAGACCGCGTAGCGCGCGCCGGCCAGCACATGCGGCACGTCGTCGTCCACGGCCGCGGTCACCAGCACCTGCTCGCCCGGCGCGACCAGCTCCGCGAGCCGCTCGCGGCGGCGCGCGTCCAGCTCCGCGAAGACGTCGTCGAGGACCAGCACCGGCTCGTTGCCCTCCGAGCGCAGCAGGTCGTACGAGGCCAGGCGCAGCGCGAGGGCGTACGACCAGGACTCGCCGTGCGAGGCGTACCCCTTCGCGGGCAGGCGGCCGAGCTTGAGCACCAGGTCGTCGCGGTGCGGGCCCACCAGGGTCACCCCGCGCTCGATCTCCTGCTTGCGGGCCTCGCCGAGCGCGGCCATCAGCTGTTCGTACAGCTCCTCGCGCGTGTGCGCCTCGCCCGGGGCCGACGGCTTGTACTCCAGCGCGAGCGGGCCGCCGCCGGGGGCCAGCTGCTCGTACGCCTTGTCGGCGAGCGGCTGGAGCGCGGCGATCAGGTCCAGCCGCCGGGCGAGCAGCTCGGCGCCCGCGCGCGCGAGGTGCTGGTCCCACACGTCGAGCGTGGAGAGGTCCATGGAGCGCCCGCCGTGCCTGCGTGCGAGCGCGGCCGTCTTCAGCAGGGTGTTGCGCTGCTTGAGCACCCGCTCGTAGTCGGAGCGCACACCCGCCATGCGCGGCGAACGCGCGGTGATCAGCTCGTCCAGGAACCGGCGCCGCTCCCCGGGATCGCCCTTGATCAACGCCAGGTCCTCGGGCGCGAACAGCACGGTCCGCACGATCCCGAGCACGTCCCTCGGTCTGACCTGCGAGGAACGGTTGATGCGGGCCCGGTTGGCGCGGCCCGGGTTCAGCTCCAGCTCGACCAGCTGCTGCCGGTCGCCCTGCCGCACCTGCGCCCGGACGACCGCCCGCTCGGCGCCCATGCGGACGAGCGGCGCGTCGGAGGAGACGCGATGGCTGCCCAGGGTGGCCAGATAGCCGACCGCCTCGACCAGATTGGTCTTGCCCTGGCCGTTGGGGCCGACGAAGGCGGTGACGCCCGGGTCGAGCGGAACCTCGGCCCGGGCGTACGAGCGGAAGTCGGCCAGCGAAAGATGCGTGACGTGCATGGTCGTTCGCCGACCTCCCTCAAGGTGTGGATCGCGGACGCGTGCCCGCGTCCCGTGTCCTGTGGACTACTTCTTCTCTACGGCGTGGCCGCCGAACTGGTTACGCAGCGCGGCGATCATCTTCATCTGCGGCGAGTCGTCCTGACGGGACGCGAACCGCGCGAACAGCGAGGCGGTGATCGCGGGCAGCGGCACCGCGTTGTCGATCGCGGCCTCCACCGTCCAGCGTCCCTCACCGGAGTCCTGGGCGTAGCCGCGCAGGCCGTCCAGGTGCTCGTCGTCGTCCAGGGCGTTGACCGCGAGGTCGAGCAGCCAGGAGCGGATGACGGTGCCCTCCTGCCAGGAGCGGAAGATCTCGCGGACGTTCTCCACGGAGTCGACCTTCTCCAGCAGCTCCCAGCCCTCGGCGTACGCCTGCATCATGGCGTACTCGATGCCGTTGTGGACCATCTTCGCGAAGTGGCCCGCGCCGACCTTGCCGGCGTGCACGGAGCCGAGGTCGCCCTCGGGCTTCAGCGCGTCGAAGACCGGCTGCACCTTCGCCACGTTCTCGGCGTCGCCGCCGTACATCAGCGCGTAGCCGTTCGCCAGGCCGTGGACGCCGCCGGAGACGCCGCAGTCGACGAAACCTATGCCCTTGGCGGCCAGCTGCTCGGCGTGCTTCTCGTCGTCCGTCCAGCGCGAGTTGCCGCCGTCCACGACCACGTCACCGGG
>NZ_WWIR01000678.1 GCF_009863025.1 Streptomyces sp. SID4985
GGCCGAGCCGAGCCCGTCGGGCCCGGCCGCTTCCGCCGCCCCCGCGGCGACCCCGCAGATCCAGCTGCTCCCGGCCTCGGCCGAGGGGGCGCTCGACGCCGCCGAGGAGGCGCTGGACCTGCTGCTCGACTCGGGCCGTTCCCCGGGTGAGGTGCTGGTGATCACCACCGGCGCCCAGCACCCGTGGACCGAGCACGAACTGTCCTTCGGTGAGGCGTCCTACTGGGCGCAGCACGACGCGGGCGACGACGTGTTCTACACGGACGCGACCTTCGCCGCCCGCGCCGCCGACCGTCCCGTGGTCGTCGTGGCGGTCAACGGTGGCAGCGCCGAAACCGCCACCACCGCCCTCTCCGCGGCCCACTCCCGGGCCGGAGCCCTGCTGATCGTCTGCGGCGACCCGCAGACGATCAACTCGGTCCTGGGCGCCGGGGTCTGACCCCGAGCGGCACGGTCCACCGGTCGCTCCGGTGATGTCCGCGCCGTCGTACGGTCCCTGCCGTGCCCGGAGCGCCGTCCGGTGGCCGTCCCCGTCACAGGGGCCGGCCACCGGACGGCGATTCGCCGTTCATGGTGCGTGAGCGTTCATGGTGCGTGAAGTCGTTCCGGCGGCGGCGCTGTGCCGCCGCCGTTTCGCGGGCGTACGTGCCGTGAACCCCGGATCAGCGGGCCGCCGCCCGGCGCAGCACCTCGGAGACCGGGCCGCCGGTGCGCGGTGCCAGGGGCGGGACCTCCGACAGGGCGAACGGCTCCGGCGCCGAATGGGCATGGGGACTACGGCCCCCGCGTCCCTCTCCGAGCACCTGCCAGCCCTCCTGGGTGAGCGTGATGTAGGCACCGCAGCGCAATCCGTGCAGCGTGCACGCGTCGCGCAGCCCCCACATCCAGGCGCCGTCCTCCTCCGTCCAACGCGCTTCGCCCTCGCGGCAGTAGAGCAGCACGGCGGTGCGCACCGGAGTGCGGCGGCGCAGGTCGTGCGGGATGATCCGGCGCAACTGGTCGAGCAGCGCGTTGCGGAACATCCAGCCGTCGGCCGGGGCGGAGCGCCTGGTGAACGAGGCGCTGGCACACAGCCGTTCGTCGGAGTCGAGCACGGCCACGACGGCCGTGGACGGTCTGGGGCGATGGCGGACGTGCAGCCCGCCCACGACCTCGCGCGGGTTGCGCAGCAGCGGGATTCCGGCGGCTGCCCACTCGGCGGGTTCGAGCAGACGGCTGGCGGAAGCGGCGGTCACGGACGTCGACAACGAGGCCGCCGAGGACGAGGCGAATCCGAAGGTCACGTTCCTCCCTTCGGCTACGCGCCCACACTGCGGGCGAGGTCGGATTCGGGGGAGCGCGCACCGCAGTAAAGCCCAGCCGGAACACGGGCGAGCCGTGCGGGGAGCGGACTTCAATTCTTCCTGTCGAACTTGGATGCGGCAACGAGCAATTGGGGCCGCCGACGGTTATCTGGTGGTGCGTTACTTATATCCCTACCCCCGGCGACCACCGACGACGCCTCGGGCGACCGTTTCGCGCCCTTTCCGCGCCCCGGCGCCGACGCCCGCGTGCGAGGGGGTGTGTCACGCCGTCCGGATTCGCCGAATGTCAGTGCCATCGGGTTGCATGGAGGCATGGACGATCTCACGCTCCGCACCGAAGCCGATGCGGTCCTCGCCGAGCTGGTCGGCGCCCGGGAGGGCGCGGCGCGGCTGCGGGAGGACCAGTGGCAGGCCGTGGCCGCGCTGGTGGAGGAGCACCGGCGGGCACTGGTCGTACAGCGCACCGGATGGGGCAAGTCGGCGGTGTACTTCGTGGCCACCGCGTTGCTGCGCCGCCGCGGCGCCGGTCCCACCGTGATCGTCTCGCCACTGCTGGCACTCATGCGCAACCAGGTCGACGCGGCGGAGCGGGCCGGTATCCGCGCCCGCACCATCAACTCGGCCAACCCCGAGGAGTGGGACACCATCCATGAGGAGGTCGAACGCGGCGAGACCGACGTCCTCCTGGTGAGCCCCGAGCGCCTCAATTCCGTGGACTTCCGCGAGAACATGCTGCCCAAGCTCGCCGCCACGGCCGGTCTGCTGGTCGTGGACGAGGCGCACTGCATCTCCGACTGGGGGCACGACTTCCGGCCCGACTACCGACGGTTGCGCACCATGCTGGCCGAGCTGCCGGCGGACGTGCCCGTCCTCGCCACGACGGCGACCGCCAACGCGCGCGTGACGGCCGACGTGGCCGAGCAACTGGGCACCGGTGGTGCGGACGCCCTGGTGCTGCGAGGACCGCTGGACCGGGAGAGCCTGCGGCTCGGTGTCCTGAAGCTGCCGGACGCGGCGCACCGGCTGGCCTGGCTGGGGGAGCGGCTGGGCGACCTGCCGGGCTCCGGGATCATCTACACGCTGACGGTGGCGGCGGCCGAGGAGGTCGCGGCCTACCTGCGCCAGCGCGGCTACCCGGTGGCCTCCTACACGGGCAAGACCGAGAACGCCGACCGCCTGCAGGCCGAGGAGGACCTGCTGGCGAACCGGGTGAAGGCCCTGGTGGCGACCTCGGCCCTGGGTATGGGCTTCGACAAGCCCGACCTGGGCTTCGTGGTGCACCTGGGCTCGCCCTCGTCCCCGATCTCCTACTACCAGCAGGTGGGCCGCGCGGGCCGAGGCGTGGAGCACGCGGACGTGCTGCTCCTGCCCGGCCGCGAGGACGAGGCGATCTGGGCCTACTTCGCCTCGGTGGGCTTCCCTCCCGAGGAACAGGTACGGCGCACCCTGTCGGTGCTGGAGCAGGCGGGACGCCCCTTGTCCCTGCCCGCGCTGGAGCCGCTGGTGGAGCTACGGCGCTCCCGGCTGGAGACCATGCTGAAGGTCCTGGACGTGGACGGGGCGGTCAAGCGCGTGAAGGGCGGCTGGATCGCCACCGGCCAGCCGTGGGTCTACGACGCCGAGCGGTACGCGCGCGTGGCCCACCAGCGCGAGGCCGAACAGCAGGCCATGCGGGACTACGTGGCGACCACCGACTGCCGGATGGAGTTCCTGCAACGCCAGCTCGACGACGAGAAGGCCACCCCCTGCGGCCGCTGCGACACCTGCGCCGGGCCCTGGCTCGACCCCGCCGTCGCACCCGACGCCCTGGCAGCGGCGCGGGGCGAACTGGAGCGCCCCGGTGTGGAGGTCGAGCCGCGCCGCATGTGGCCCACCGGCATGGCCGCGATCGGCGTCGACCTCAAGGGCCGCATCCCCGCAGGCCAACAAGCGGCCACCAGCCGCGCGCTCGGCAGACTCTCGGACATCGGCTGGGGCAACCGACTGCGCCCCCTGCTGTCGCCCCAGTCACCCGACGGCCCCGTCCCGGACGACGTGCTCTCCGCCGTCGTGACGGTGCTCGCCGACTGGGCCCGCTCACCCTCCGGCTGGGCGAGCGGTACGGCGGACGCGACGCCGCGCCCGGTCGGCGTGGTCGCGATGCCCTCCCGCACCCACCCCCACCTGGTCACCTCCCTCGCCGAAGGCGTCGCCCGCATCGGCCGGCTCCCCCTCCTCGGCACCCTCACCCTCACCGACGACCACCCCACCCCCCGCAGCAACTCCGCCCAGCGCCTGCGCACCCTGGCCACGTCCCTGACCGTCCCGCCCGACCTCGCCTCTGCCCTGGCGGCCACCCCGGGCCCGGTCCTGCTCGTGGACGACTACACGGACTCGGGCTGGACCTTGGCGGTGGCGGCGCGGCTGCTGCGGCAGGCGGGGGCGGAGGGGGTTCTGCCGTTGGTGCTGGGGGTTGGTGGGTAGCCGCAGTGGCTTGCGGCTGCGGTGGCGGCCCGGGCGAGGCTGGGGCCGTCCGTCGGCCGACTTGTTGGCGTGTCCCTGATCCGACTTATCCACAGGTCCCAGCGGGATTTCGCGAACTGCGAGATCGTCAGCGCATGACGAATCACAGCGAAACGGCCGGGCCGTTCGAGAACGGCGAGAACAGGGACTTTTCGGGAGTCGGATCGGAGGCGGGTACAGGGGCAGGGGCAGGGACAGGGACAGGAAGCGGCGGCCCGGCGGAGGCGGCCTTCGGCGGGAGGGATGTGCATGACGCCCAGGTGACGCTGCGTACCCCGGCCGAGCTGGCCGACGCGCTGCCCTATCTGCTCGGGTATCGGCCCGAGGACAGCATGGTCCTGGTCGCGCTGCACGACACCGACGGGCCGGGCAGGTTCGGCGGCCGGGCCCGACTGGGGATTCCCGCGAGCGAGGACGACTGGGGTGCGGCGGCTCGGCAGCTGGCCAGGGGGCTGGTGCTGGGCAGCGAGCGACGCGGGGCGCGTGCGGAGCGGATGGTCGCGTACGTCTGCCAGGAGCCACGAGCCGGTGAGTCCGGGCAGGACGTTATGCGGCGGCTTGGTCCCCTGGCCCAGCTGCTGCGCACCGAGTGCGGCAGCCTGGACGTCCCGGTCATCGAGGCGCTGTGTGTCTCGGACGGGCGCTTCTGGTCCTACGTGTGCCCGGTCGACGCCTGCTGTCCGGCCGAGGGCACCGTGATGGGCCTGCCCGGGACGTCGGTACTGGCGGCGGCGGCCACCTACGCCGGGCTCCAGGTACGCGGCACGCTGCGGGAACTCCGCGCCAGGATGCTGCCCTGGGAGACCTCCGCGGCCCTGGAGCAGGAGGTCGCCCTGGACGCGGCGGGCCTGTCCCTGGTGCCCCGCATTCTGGAGGAGGCGAGCCGTGAGGAGGTGGCGGAGGAGACCCTGGACCTCGCGGAACGCATCATTCGCCGCTTCGCCGAAGCGCCCCCGGTGTCCGGAACGCACCCGGCGGACCTGCGCGACGACACGTTGCTCGCGCACGACGAGGCGGCCGCGCTGATCCTCGGCCTCCAGGACCGCACGACGCGTGACCGGGCCGCCGCCTGGATGGAGGGTGACGAAGCGGGCCCCGCGCTGCGGCTCTGGCGAGCCGTGGCCCGCCGCTGCGTCGGCCCCTACCACGAGCATGCCGCCGCCCCACTGACGCTGGTCGGCTGGGTCGCCTGGTCCACCGGCGACGAACTGGAGGCGCGGGAGGCCCTGGCGATGGCCCTCGGCGCGGACCCCGACTACCTCTTCGCCCGCCTGCTGCACCAGGCATGCAACGAAGGGATCGACCCGGAGGCGGTCCGGCGCTGTCTGCGCGTGGAACGGGCGAACCGGCTGCGGGGGACGGCCCCGCAGGGAACCGCCGACACGGAGCCGGTCGCGGCTGCACCAGCGGCGCCGACTGACCCCGCGTCCACGTCCGCGTCCACGTCCGCTTCCTCTTCCTCTTCCTCTTCCGAGCCGGACGATCAGGCTCACCGCGACGACCCGGCCGAGGGTGCCGCCGCCGCGCCGCCCACGGCCCCCAACTCGCGCCGCCGACGCCGAGGTCGACCCTCCGGGCACACTGGCCCCGGCAGCACCGGCCCCACCCGTGCGGACGCCAGCCGCCGACGACCCCCGCACCAGCGTCGGGACGCCTCCTCCACCGCCCCCATCCGACCGGGAAACGCGAGGCGGGACGCCACCCGGACGTGCGCGACGGACAGGGAGAACAAGTGAGCGCGGGACACGGCGCAGCCCCCGAGCCGACAAGGACCTCTGCCACCGCCCTCGCGACGACAGCCGCCCACGTCCGCGACGACGACCGGAGAAGGGAGTGTTTATCGTCAAGGAGACGACTATGATCGCCTTATGCCCTACGACCCGTCAGCGTTTCCGCCATTCGCCGTCACCGTGGACCTGGTCGTGCTGACCGTTCGCCGTCATGCCCTGTGCGCGCTGGCGGTACGGAGAGGCGAGCAGCCCTTCCAGGGGCGTTGGGCGCTGCCCGGTGGATTCGTGCGGGACGACGAGGACCTGTCCCAGGCGGCGGCGCGGGAACTGGCCGAGGAGACCGGACTCAAGGCCCACGACCCCGCCGTCCCGGCCCAGGACAACGGCGCACATCTGGAACAGCTCGCCACCTACGGCGACCCGAAGCGCGACCCGCGTATGCGAGTGGTCAGCGTGGCACACCTCGCTCTCGCCCCGGACCTCCCCGCGCCCCGCGCGGGCGGTGACGCGAGCAATGCCCGCTGGGCGCCGGTCGCGGAGCTGCTCCAGCAGGGCGGGTACGGCCGGGACGGCGAGCCCGTCGCACCGCTCGCCTTCGACCACGGCCAGATCCTCGCCGACGGGGTGGAGCGGGCCCGCTCGAAGATCGAGTACTCGTCACTGGCCACGGCGTTCTGCCCGCCCGAGTTCACGGTCGGAGAATTGCGCCGCGTCTACGAGGCGGTCTGGGGCGTGGCTCTCGACCCGCGCAACTTCCACCGCAAGGTCACTGGCACGCCGGGCTTCCTCGTCCCGACCGGAGGGACGACAACCCGCCAGGGCGGCAGGCCGGCTCAGCTCTTCCGGGCCGGTGGCGCGACCCTGCTCAACCCGCCGATGCTCCGCCCCGAGGTCTGAGCCGAGCGCCTCAGGGGTGCTCGGATCGCGGCCCTCCACGCGGGATCACGCGCAAGCCCGCGGAGTCGTGTGCCCAAGGGGCGGCCCCCGAACGGCGCACACGAGTTGCGCGACCTCGCACGTCACGATAGAGCGAATCGGGTCATAGCCGAAAAAACGGACTTCGCGCGCTATCTTGCTTCGGGTGATCCAGGCCGTCGGACTGACCAGCAACCCCCGCAAGTCGCAAGCGCCCGCTGTGGACGACGTCTCCTTCGAGGCGCGCGCCGGGCACCTCACCGTCCTGCTCGGAGCGGCGGGGGCGGGCAAGACGACCGCGCTCGGGCTGATGCTCGAACTCCAGCAAGGGCGTGGCGTCACCTACTTCAGGGGGCGACCTCTGCACCGGATTGCCCACCCCTCGCGAGAAGTGGGCGTCGTACTCGGCGACGTGCCCGGACACCCCGCCCGCACGGTCCGCGGTCACCTGCGGATGCTCTGCGCGGCGACCGGAGTTCCCGCCCGGCGTGCAGATGAAGTCCTCGAAGCGGTCGGGCTCGTCAGCCTGCGCGAGGAACGGCTCGGCACCCTGTCGCGCGGCATGGACCGCCGCCTGGGTCTCGCCTGCGCCCTGCTGCCCGACCCGCACACGCTCGTTCTGGACGAGCCCACCGCCGACCTCTCGCCCGCCGAGGCCCGCTGGACGCACACCACGTTGCGCACCTACGCCGACCAGGGCGGCACGGTGCTCCTCACCACCGCCGATCCGAAGGAGGCCGCGCGGACGGCAGATCACGTCGTCACCCTGGACGGCGGCAGAGTCGTCGCGGATCAGGAGGGAAGGGAGTTCGCCCGCACCAGACTCCGCCCCCGGGTCGCCGTGCGCAGCCCTCAGGCGGCGCGCCTCGCGACCCTGCTCGCCAAGGAGGCGCGTGTCGAGCGCCGTTCCGTCGAGGTGGTGCCTGAGGGCGGCAACCGCATCTCCGTGTACGGCAGTACGACCGCCGACATCGGTGAGGCCGCCTACCGGCACGGCATCATGGTCCATCAACTCGCGGACGAGATCGGCGACATGGGTCCGGGTGGCGAACTCGCGGACACTGCTGGGACCGAGGGGCGACCGGGCGCCGAGATTCCGGCGGTCGAGGCTCCGGAGGTCGAGAGTGCCGCTTCCGGCGACACGTCCCCGGCGGCCGAAGTCGCCCTGGTCGGCAGTGCTTCGTCCCCCCTTCCGCCTCCCATCGCTGTCCGTTCGACCCCCAGTCCGCTCCGCCCGCTGCGGTACGAACTGCGTCGTGCCGCCGGGATCCGTACCGGGTTTCTCACCAGCGGGATCGCGCTCCTGGTGTCCGCGCTCATTGCCGTACTGCTGGCCCGGATCGGACACACCCCGCAGGAGCGGCTGTTCGCCGCGTGGCCGAGGGAGTTCCCGCTGCCACCCGTGGCGCTGGCGGCCGGGCTGCTCGGCGCGCTGTCCTTCGGGGACGAGTTCCGCTACCCCGCGCTGGCGGTGGATCGTGTCACCGTGCCCCGTCGACTGGGGCTGCTCGCCGCGAAACTCTTCGTCTCCGGAGTCACCGCCGCGATCCTCGCCCTCCTCACGCTCGGCTGCGACGCCGAAGCCCTCTATCTGCTCTACGGCCGGGAATTGACCCAGGTTCCGGAGGACTGGCTGTCGCTGGGCGTGAGTTGGTTCGCCCTCGTGATCGGGTGTGCGTGGGCCGGGGTGCTGGCGGCCGGGGTCTTCCGCTCGACCACGGCGGGGCTTGCGGCCGTGCTCGCGGTGCCGGTGGCCGTCGTACCGCTGGTGCGCCAGGTGTTCGAAGGGTCGTCCGTGCGAACCGCCGCCGGAATCACGGTCCGGATGCACGACGTCCTGCTGCTCCAGTGGCCTTTCGGCGGCGAGCGCTATGTGCTGGCGGTGATCCGGATCGTCGGCCAACCCGTAGGTGGCGCCATGGTGTTGTCGCTCGGTGCGCTGCTGTGCGCGTACCTGTTCGCGGTGCCGCGCGTCAGGGTCAGGTGAGGCCCGTCGTACGGTTCCCGCTCCACTGTGCGCACAACTCCCCGCAGAAAGCCCGTTTCTTTACGATAAGGCGTCAATTGCGACGGGGTGAGCGATCACCCTTTCGTGTGCTTTTCACCAAAGCCCTCAAGGCAGTTGGAGGCAGCGCCGACAAAGGATGCGTGAGTACCCTTGCGCACACCATGATGACCGCCGCCCGCTCCGCCGACTCCGGTCTGGCCGGCCCGGGCGAACTCGACCGTTACCCCTACGCCGAGGCTCCGGTGGCCGATCGCCCCACCGTGCCCGCCTGGGAAGGGGCAGATTCCGAGCTGGGCCGTGTCGGCCGGCGCGCCGCGGGCAACCGCGGGCGCGGATTGCACGGCCAGCTCGTCCAGCAGCTGGGTCAGATGATCGTCTCGGGCGACCTCGGGGCGGACCGCCCGCTGGTGCCCGAGGAGATCGGCCAGCGTTTCGAGGTCTCCCGTACCGTCGTCCGCGAATCCCTCCGGGTCCTGGAGGCCAAGGGCCTCGTCAGCGCCCGACCGAACGTCGGCACGCGGGTGCGCCCCGTGAGCGACTGGAACCTCCTCGATCCCGACATCATCGAATGGCGGGCCTTCGGCCCACAGCGCGACGACCAGCGCCGCGAGCTGAACGAGCTGCGCTGGACGATCGAGCCGCTCGCCGCCCGCCTCGCCGCCGGGCATGGCCGCGAGGAGGTGCAGCAGCGCCTCTCCGACCTGGTCGAGATCATGAGCCACGCCCTCTCCGGCGGGGACGCGCTGACCTTCTCGCGGGCCGACACCGAGTTCCACGCCCTGCTCATCCAGGTCGCGGGCAACCGGATGCTGGAGCACCTCTCCGGGATCGTCTCCTCCGCGCTCCACGTCTCCGGCGGCCCCGTCACCGGCTGCGACCGGCCCTCCGAGGCGTCGCTCTCCCAGCACGGCCGGATCGTGGACGCGCTCGGCGCGGGCGACGCCGGGGCGGCCGAGGCGGCCATGCGCCAGCTGCTCACCGTCCACCCCGAGGTGGAGCGCGTGGTCCCGGCGCCGCGCGAGCACTGACCGCACGACGAACGAACGAACGCGGGCGGCGGCGAGCGAAGCGGTCGTCGGCGCGTGGTGCCCCGCGCCGGGCCGGTGCACCACGGATGTGGCCGGTGCGCCACGGATGCGGGTGGTCCTGTCGGAGGTGGTGATGGCGGTGCCGGGCTCGGGGCCCCGCCGTCGCGACCCCGGCCGGTGCTGTCGCGACCCCGGCCGCTGCTCATGGCGTCGGTCTCGTGGCGGTCCATGGCGCCGGACCGGACTCCATGGCGTCGCGCGGCGGACTGCCGAGGACGGCGGCTTCGGTCTCGACGGAAAGCGGGCTCATCTCGTTAGGATGAAAAGAACCCGTTCTGCTCGTGTCCGACAACTTTTGACCGCTTACGGGGTGTGACTCGGGCCACGCAGATTGGGCGTAACGCTCGTGGAAACAGTGCGATGACCTAAGAGGTAAAGCCGCGGAGGGAATACGGACGCCGTACCAGGCGCTGTGAATCTTCCCGGCCCCGCCCGCGCCGTCGGCCCATCCCCAGGCCGGTGGTCGGCTCCTGTCCGTGTCGGACGGTGAGCCGGAAGCCGCTTTCCAACGTTCCGAGAGGTTGTTCGTGTCGGCCAGCACATCCCGTACGCTCCCGCCGGAGATCGCCGAGTCCGTCTCTGTCATGGCGCTCATCGAGCGGGGAAAGGCTGAGGGGCAGATTGCCGGCGACGATGTGCGTCGGGCCTTCGAAGCCGACCAGATTCCGGCCACTCAGTGGAAGAACGTTCTGCGCAGCCTCAATCAGATCCTTGAGGAAGAGGGTGTGACGCTGATGGTCAGTGCCGCAGAGCCCAAGCGCACCCGCAAGAGCGTCGCAGCGAAGAGCCCCGCCAAGCGCACCACTACCAAGACGGTCGCGGCGAAGACGGTGACCACCCGCAAGGCCACGGCTTCCACGACCGCCCCGGGCGCCTCCGCGTCGGATGACGACGAGGACGCCACCCCCGCCAAGAAGGCCGCGGCCAAGAAGACCACCGCCAAGAAGACGGCCGCGAAGAAGACCACCGCCAAGAAGACCGCGGCGAAGAAGACGGCTGCCAAGAAGGACGACGGCGAGCTTCTCGAGGACGAGGTCGTCGAGGAGACCAAGTCCGGCGACGAGCCCGAGGGCACCGAGGCCGCCGGTTTCGTGCTGTCGGACGAGGACGAGGACGACGCGCCCGCGCAGCAGGTCGCCGCGGCCGGCGCCACCGCCGACCCGGTCAAGGACTACCTGAAGCAGATCGGCAAGGTCCCCCTGCTCAACGCCGAGCAGGAGGTCGAGCTCGCCAAGCGCATCGAGGCGGGTCTGTTCGCCGAGGACAAGCTGGCGAACTCCGACAAGCTCGCCCCGAAGCTCAAGCGCGAGCTGGAGATCATCGCCGAGGACGGCCGCCGCGCCAAGAACCACCTCCTGGAGGCCAACCTCCGTCTGGTGGTCTCCCTGGCCAAGCGCTACACCGGCCGCGGCATGCTCTTCCTGGACCTCATCCAGGAGGGCAACCTCGGTCTGATCCGCGCGGTCGAGAAGTTCGACTACACCAAGGGCTACAAGTTCTCCACGTACGCCACCTGGTGGATCCGTCAGGCGATCACCCGCGCGATGGCCGACCAGGCCCGCACCATCCGTATCCCGGTGCACATGGTCGAGGTCATCAACAAGCTCGCCCGTGTGCAGCGCCAGATGCTCCAGGACCTGGGCCGCGAGCCCACCCCGGAGGAGCTGGCCAAGGAACTCGACATGACCCCCGAGAAGGTCATCGAGGTCCAGAAGTACGGCCGCGAGCCCATCTCCCTGCACACCCCGCTGGGCGAGGACGGCGACAGCGAGTTCGGTGACCTCATCGAGGACTCCGAGGCTGTCGTCCCCGCCGACGCCGTCAGCTTCACGCTCCTCCAGGAGCAGCTGCACTCGGTGCTCGACACCCTCTCCGAGCGCGAGGCCGGCGTCGTCTCGATGCGCTTCGGTCTCACCGACGGTCAGCCGAAGACCCTCGACGAGATCGGCAAGGTCTACGGCGTGACGCGCGAGCGCATCCGTCAGATCGAGTCGAAGACCATGTCGAAGCTGCGCCACCCGTCGCGCTCCCAGGTGCTGCGCGACTACCTGGACTAGTCCCGGTCGTACGACGGCGAAGGCCCGGTTCCCCTGGGGGAGCCGGGCCTTCGTGCTGCGGGCGGGCAGGGAGTGGATCACTCTGGGTGTCCCGATGCCACCCTGAGTGAGGAGTGCCTCGATGCGTCGTTCCATTGCCCGCACGCTGATCCCGCCGCTGGTCCTGGCGGGCGTCCTGACCGCGATATCCCCGGCCGGCGCGGCTCCCTCGGCCGTCGGCGGTGTGGTGGTCGGGGGCTTCCCGATCGATGTCTCGACGGCGCCGTGGACGGTGGCGCTGTCCAGCCGTGACCGGTTCGGGGGCACGCGGGCGGGCCAGTTCTGCGGCGGGGTGGCCGTCGCGCCGACCATGGTGCTCACTGCGGCGCACTGTGTGTCCGAGGACGCCCTGGGCGGACCGCCCGAGAGCGTCCGCGATCTCAAGGTCATCGCGAACCGCACCGACCTGCTGTCGGAGGACGGCGAGGAGATCGCCGTGAGCAAGGCCGAGGTCAACCCGGACTACGACGCCGCGGCCAATTCCGGCGACTTCGCCGTCCTCACGCTCGCCCAGCCGCTGCCGGAGGGCGTCGTCGTGCGCATGGCGGAAGCGGGTGACCCGGCCTACGCGGCCGGTACGGAGGCACTGGTGTCGGGATGGGGCGATACCAGTGGGCAGGGCGCCTACGCGAAGCATCTGTACGCGGCGCGACTGCACGTCCTCGCGGACGACGTCTGCGCCCACGCCTACCCGGGCGGCGCGGCGGGTGCCTATCGCGCCGACACGATGCTGTGCGCGGGGGAGACCGCCGGTGGTCCCGACGCCTGCCAGGGGGACAGCGGCGGACCGCTGGTCGCCGGTGGACGGCTGATCGGACTGGTGTCCTTCGGGAACGGCTGCGGGCGCCCCGGAAGCCCTGGCGTCTATACCCGGGTGTCCGAGGTCGCGAAGGTGCTGGGAACGGCTCAGGGCGCCGTCAGTCGCCGTACAGGCGCCATCGGCGGCAGCTGAGGGGGGCCGCTGAGAGTCTCGTCCGACCACGAGCGACGGGCGGCCGCTTCCGAGAGGGGAGCGGCCGCCCGTTCACCGGCCTGGTGCCGGGGCTGGCTCGTCGGGTGGGTGCGAGGTTCAGCGCTCTTCTTCGGAGGCGGTGCCCGGAAGGGACGTCAGCCGCTCCGTCTCGTCCTGTATCTCAGCGGCGATCTTCTTGAGTTCCGGCTCGAACTTGCGACCGTGGTGGGCGCAGAAGAGCAGTTCGCCGCCGCTGAGCAGGACGACGCGCAGGTATGCCTGGGCGCCGCAGCGGTCGCAGCGATCGGCGGCCGTCAGGGGGCTCGCGGGGGTCAGAACAGTAGTCACGTCGCCTCTTCTCTAGCTCGACGAGCTGTCGTACCAGGGTCAACATCCAACCAGGCCGAAATCGTTCCCGCTCGGGGGTTTCCGTCGGAAAAATCTTTCCGGGTGGCTGTCTGCTGCCGGTTGGCGGCGAATGTGCCGTAGTGCGTTTCTTGTGTGCTTACGGGTTCGCGCTCATTGGGTCTCGGTCCTCCCGGCTGGGTTGCCGGTTGTTCATGAGGACGTGCCCGGAGCCTAAATGGTTCATGCCTCGAAGGGAACGTGATGTGGACTTCACTCCATCGAGGGATCGAACGCTCGTGCGAGTGTGGACTAGGGTGAGTTCCCCGACGAGGGTGGCGTTACACCGGCTCTACCAGGCATCGGTACCCTCTGAGCGGCGACCGAAGCCGGCCCCTTACCCATGAGGGGCTCATCTGAAATTCAGCGAGGAGCGAACCGCGTGACCGCCGATACGTCCGTGCCGTCCACAGCGCTGCTGGCAGGAGCAGACCGCGACGGTTCCAACTACACCGCGCGGCACCTGCTCGTCCTCGAGGGTCTCGAGGCCGTGCGCAAGCGCCCGGGCATGTACATCGGCTCGACCGACAGCCGCGGTCTGATGCACTGCCTCTGGGAGATCATCGACAACTCCGTGGACGAGGCCCTCGGCGGCTACTGCGACCACATCGAGGTGATCCTCCACGACGACGGCTCCGTCGAGGTGCGGGACAACGGCCGCGGCATCCCCGTGGACGTGGAGCCGAAGACCGGTCTGTCCGGCGTCGAGGTCGTCATGACCAAGCTGCACGCCGGCGGCAAGTTCGGCGGCGGCTCCTACGCGGCCTCCGGCGGCCTGCACGGCGTGGGCGCCTCCGTGGTGAACGCCCTCTCCGCGCGCCTCGACGTCGAGGTCGACCGTAGCGGCCACACCCACGCCATCGGCTTCCGGCGCGGCGTGCCCGGCGCCTTCACCGGCGAGGGTGCCGACGCCAAGTTCGAGGCCAGGAGCGGCCTCGTCAAGACCAAGAAGATCGCCAAGGCCCGGACCGGCACGCGCGTGCGGTACTGGGCGGACCGGCAGATCTTCCTCAAGGACGCCAAGCTCTCCCTGGAGAACCTGCACCAGCGGGCCCGCCAGACCGCTTTCCTGGTGCCCGGCCTGACCATCGTCGTGCGCGACGAGATGGGCCTCGGCGACGGCGGCAGCAAGGGCGAGGAATCCTTCCGCTTCGACGGCGGCATCAGCGAGTTCTGCGAGTACCTGGCCACCGACAAGCCGGTGTGCGACGTGCTCCGCTTCTCGGGCCAGGGCACGTTCAAGGAGACCGTCCCGGTCCTGGACGAGCACGGCCAGATGACGCCGACCGAGGTCACCCGCGAGCTGGGCGTCGACGTCGCCCTGCGCTGGGGCACGGGCTACGACACGAACCTGAAGTCGTT
The DNA here is from genome assembly GCF_009863025.1 of Streptomyces sp. SID4985. Lineage (GTDB taxonomy): Bacteria > Actinomycetota > Actinomycetes > Streptomycetales > Streptomycetaceae > Streptomyces. The sequence goes on from NZ_WWIR01000678.1 coordinate 14,363, forward strand.
CGTCAACATCATCGCCACCCCCAAGGGCGGCACCCACGTCGCCGGCTTCGAGCAGGCGATCACCAAGACGATGAACGAGATGCTGCGCGCCAAGAAGATGCTGCGCGTGGCCGAGGACGACGTCGTCAAGGACGACGCCCTGGAGGGCCTGACGGCGGTCGTCACCGTGCGCCTGGCCGAGCCGCAGTTCGAGGGCCAGACCAAGGAGGTCCTCGGCACCTCGGCTGCCCGCCGCATCGTGCACAACGTGGTCTCCAAGGAACTCAAGGCGTTCCTGACCTCCAGCAAGCGCGACGCCGCCGCGCAGGCCCGCGTGGTCATGGAGAAGGTGGTCGCCGCCGCCCGTACCCGGGTCGCCGCCCGCCAGCACAAGGACGCCCAGCGACGGAAGACCGCCCTGGAGTCCTCGTCCCTGCCCGCCAAGCTGGCCGACTGCCGCAGTGACGACGTGGACCGCAGTGAGCTGTTCATCGTCGAGGGAGACTCCGCGCTCGGCACCGCCAAGCTCGCGCGGAACTCCGAGTTCCAGGCGCTGCTGCCCATCCGGGGCAAGATCCTGAACGTGCAGCGCTCATCCGTGACCGACATGCTCAAGAACGCCGAGTGCGGCGCGATCATCCAGGTCATAGGGGCGGGCTCGGGCCGGACGTTCGACATCGACGCGGCCCGCTACGGCAAGATCATCATGATGACCGACGCCGATGTGGACGGCTCTCACATCCGCTGTCTGCTGCTGACGCTGTTCCAGCGCTACATGCGCCCGATGGTCGAGGCGGGCCGCGTCTTCGCCGCCGTGCCCCCGCTGCACCGCATCGAGCTGATCCAGCCGAAGAAGGGGCAGGACAAGTACGTCTACACGTACTCGGACCGTGAGCTGCGCGACAAGCTCATGGAGTTCCAGCGCAAGGGCATCCGGTACAAGGACTCCATCCAGCGCTACAAGGGCCTGGGTGAGATGGACGCCGACCAGCTGGCCGAGACCACGATGGACCCGCGTCACCGCACCCTGCGCCGCATCAACCTCGCCGACCTCGATGCCGCCGAGGAGGTCTTCGACCTGCTGATGGGCAACGACGTGGCCCCGCGCAAGGAGTTCATCTCCAGCTCGGCGGCGACGCTGGACCGGTCGCGTATCGACGCGTAGTCGCTGCGCTCGGCTTCGGCCCGGGGCTTCGGTCGGTCGGGGTGAAGGTGCCGGGCGGCCCGAAGTGCTGGGTGGCCTGAGGCGCTGGGTGGCCTGAAAGGCGCCGGGCGGCTGTGGCAGAGCTTGGTAAGGGGGCGGGGAGGGCCTACGTAGGCCCTCCCCGCCCCCTTCGTATGTCCGTATGACTTCCCGGGGTTCTCCCCAGGGGTTTCCCCAGGGCGTCTCCACCCGTGGGTGGAGGGCAGGGCCGCCCGGGTTTCCACCCGTGATCCACCCCTGCTCCGATCTCCCGGCTCCCGGATCTCCGTACCTTCGAAGGCATCGGCAGCGCTCGCTGTCGAATCCCCCTCTCGCTCACGGAGGCAGTCATGTCCGGGCTGGTCAACGCGTTGGTGATCGTGGTCATCGCCGCCATTGTGATCGCGCGGCAGTTCCGGGCCCGCGCGGTCGACACCGACCGGCGCTGGTGGCTGCTGCCCGCCGTCCTCGCCTTCATGGCGCTGCGCGACCCGGGCATACTCGACGACCACCACCACGTGGGCTCGGCCGCCCTGCTCGCCGTCGAGATCCTCGTCGGCCTGGGCATCGGGGCCGGCTGGGGGTGGACCTCCCGGCTGTGGACCGCGGAGGATGGCGTCGTCTGGACCAGGAGCACCAGGGCGAGCGGGCTGGTGTGGATCGTGGGCATAGCCCTCCGCGTCGGTCTCTTCGCGCTCGGCCGCGGCTTCGGGATCCACCAGGACAGTTCCGCGCTCATGCTCGGCCTCGCCGCGACCCTGCTGGTCCGCACCGGGGTCCTGACCTGGCGGGCCCGGTCGCTGGGTTCCGCGACCGTCCTGCCGGGCGCCATGACCAGCTCGCCGGGCTCCGCCACCGACAGCCTGGGCACCACCACCGACCCCTCTCCCGCGTACGGTGACGGCACGCGGCCGGCCTGGAAGGAGCGCGTGTGAAAGAGAACATGTGGACCCGCTGGCCGTCCCGCGAGGCACTGGGCCGCGGTGGCACCTCCCAGGCCCGGCGGCTGTACTCCCGAGGCGTCAGGGTGCTGTTGCTCGGCCTGCTGCTGTGGGGAGCCTTCAGCCGGAGAGAGCTGAGCGTCGAGGGCGCGGCCGCCGCCGTCTCCGTGGTCCTGCTCACGGGCGCCGCGGCCTGGGGCTTCTTCCGGACCACCTACGCACACCGGCTCCTGCCCTCGCTGGCGCTCATGTCGACGCTGCTGGGCATCGCGGTTCTCGCGCAGGCCACCGGATTCGGCGGACCCGCCCTGGTGATCTGGTGCGGCTGCGGGATCACCGCGCTCCAGCGGCTGCCGCTCGGGGCCGCCATGCCGGTGGCGGCGGTCGCCCTCGCCTCGTACTCCGCGGTCAACAACGACGTGTGGATGACCACCGCCGCCACCGTGGTGGGGATGGCCCTCGCCGGGTACGTCCTGCGGCTGGACGCCGAGTCCCGGGGCAACGCGCAGCGGCTGCTAGCCCAGGAGCGGGCCGCCCGGGAGGCCGAGGCGGAGTCGGCGGCGCTCGGCGAGCGGGCGAGGATAGCCCGGGAGATCCACGATGTGCTGGCCCACAGCCTCTCCGCGCAGCTGGTCCACCTGGAGGCGGCCCGGCTGCTCATCGAACGCGGCGCCGACCGGGAACAGATCCTGGAGCGGGTGGTGGCGGCGCGGGGGATGGCCAGGGACGGGCTCGAGGAGACCCGGCAGGCGCTGTCGGCGCTGCGCGGTGAACTGAGCCCGCTGGAGGAGTTCCTGACCGGTCTCGTCAGCGGGACCGACGGAGCCGAGGTCACCGTCACGGGTGAGCGCAGACCGCTGACGGCCGAGTGCTCCCAGGCCGTGCGCCGGGTGGCCCAGGAGGCGATGACGAACGTCCGCAAGCACGCCAGGGGCGCCACGGTGCGGGTCCGGCTGGACTACGGCGAGCGCGAGGTGACGCTGGACGTCCGTGACGCGGGGGGCCGGCCGGGAGAACTCGCGGGGTCCGGCGGCGGATACGGTCTGCTCGGTATGCGGGAGCGTGCCGAACTGCTGGGCGGTTCGCTGGACGCGGGGCCGGACGAGAAGGGGTTCGCGGTGACATTGAAGGTGCCCGTATGACAGGGGCGGACGGAGGGCGGAAGGCCGCGCGCGTGGTGGTCGCCGACGACCAGACCGTGGTGCGGGAGGGAATCGTGATGCTGCTCGGGCTGCTGCCCGGCCTGGAGGTGGTCGGCTCGGCGCGGGACGGCGAGGACGCGGTGCGGCTCGTCGGTGAACTCGACCCGGACGTGGTGCTGATGGACCTCAGGATGCCCCGCTGTGACGGGGTGGAGGCCACCCGGCTCATCCGTGGCCGGTATCCGAGAACGCAGGTCGTGGTGCTGACCACCTTCGCGGACGACGACTCGCTGTTCGCGGCGCTGCGCGCGGGAGCGCGGGGCTATCTCACCAAGGACGCGGGCGGGGACGAGATCGTGCGGGCGGTGGAGAGCGTCCTGTCGGGAGACGCGGGGCTCGCGCCGAGTGTCCAACGCCGTTTGCTGGAGCGGCTGTCGGAGACCGGGGCCGTCGCCGCGCCGGAACCTCCCGAGGCGCCCGACGGGCTCACCGGGCGCGAGATCGAGGTGCTGGTGCTGATCGCGGAGGGGCTCACCAACCAGGAGATCGCGCGGGAGTTGCACGTCTCCACGGCGACGGTGAAGACGCACATCAACAACCTGTTCGCGAAGACGGGGCTCAAGGACCGTGCGCAGGCGGTGCGTTACGCGTACGCGAAGCGACTGGTGCGGCCGAGAGCGGAGTGACTTGCCTCACCTGATGGGGTGAAGTGGTACGTCAGGAGCTGTCGGGGATCTTCCCGATCTGTCCATCCTTGGGTATGCAGTCGAGCAACGGCCGGACCCACGGGGCTGAGGAGAGCCCCCGCGGTGCGGCCGACAACCAGGAAGAGCAGGGCGTGACTTCCCCCGATGTCCGGCACGAGGACCCTTGGCGCGACACGCAGACCACCGGCCGAGCCGACCTGGACGGAGCGGGCCGACCCGCGCCGACCGTGCCGGCCGCGCGCGGTGAGGCCGAGGCGGTGACCGCCCGGGCCCGGGATGTGTACCTCGAGGTGCAGCGAAGCGAGGCGTTCCAGGAAGTGCGCAGCCGGTACCGGCGGTTCGTGGTCCCGGCGGTCGCGGCCTTCTTCCTCTGGTACGTGGGGTACGTGGTCACCGCGACCGCCGCGCCGGGCTTCATGGCCAGGCCCGTGGCGGGGGCGTTGAACGTGGGAATGCTCGCGGGGCTGGGGCAGTTCGTCAGCACCTTCCTGCTCACCTGGGCCTACGCCCGGCACGCACGGCTGCGTCGGGACCGTGCCGCGCTGGAGTTGCGCTGGGACACCCAGGAGCTGACCCGGGGTGCCCGGGGAGGTGTCCTGTGACGAGTCATCACCAGACGCTGACGCTGGTGCTGTTCAGCATGTTCGTGGCCGTGACGCTGGGCATCACGACCTGGGTGAGCCGTCGGCGGCACGGTTCGGCGGAGGAGTTCTACGCGGGCGGACGGCTCTTCACCCCCCTGGAGAACGGGTTCGCGATCTCGGGGGACTACCTGTCGGCCGCCTCCTTCCTGGGTGTGGCGGGGCTGATCGCGCTGTACGGCTACGACGGGCTGCTGTACGCGGTCGGTTTCCTCGTGGCGTGGCTGCTCGTGCTGTTCCTCGCGGCGGAACTGGTGCGCAACTGCGGGCGGTTCACCCTCGCCGACGTGGTGGCCGCGCGGATGAGCGAGCGGCCGGTGCGGATCGCGACCGGGACGTCCTCGGTCACGGTGTCGGTGCTCTACCTGGTGGCGCAGATGGTCGGCGCGGGCAGTCTGGTGGCGCTGCTGCTCGGCCGGACCAGCGCGGCCGCGCAGGCGTGGACGGTCATCGGGGTCGGGGCGCTGATGGTGATCTATGTGTCCCTGGGCGGGATGCGGGCGACCACCTGGATCCAGATCGTGAAGGCGGTCCTGATGCTCGTCGGGACGATCGCGCTGACCGTGATGGTGCTGGTGCGATTCCACGGGGACTTCAACCAGTTGCTGGTGACGGCGGCGGAGCGCAGTGGGCACGGGATGCGGTACCTGGCGCCGGGGCTGAGGTACGGCGGGGGCTGGACGGCGCGGCTGGACTTCATCAGCCTGGGGCTCGCGCTGGTGTTCGGTACGGCGGGGCTGCCGCACATCCTGTCCCGGTTCTACACGGTGCCGACCGCGCGGGCGGCCCGGCGGTCCACGGTGTGGTCGATCGGGCTGATCGGTGGCTTCTACCTGATGGCGATCGTCCTCGGGTTCGCGGCGACGGCGGTCGTCGGCGCGGACACGCTGCGTGCCTCCAACGCGGCCGGGAACACGGCGATTCCACTGCTCGCGTTCGACCTGGGCGGCGGTGCCGAGTCGACCGGCGGCCCGGTCCTGTTCGCGATGGTGGCGGCCGTGGCCTTCGCGACGATCCTCGCGGTCGTCGCCGGGATCACCCTGTCCTCGTCGGCGTCGGTGGCACATGACCTGTACGCGTCGCTGCGGCGGCCGGCGGCCAAGGTGCGCAGTGAGGTGACCGTGGCGCGGGTCGCGGCGGCCTTCATCGGGGTCGTGGCCATCGCGCTGGGGCTGCTGGCCCGCAATCTGAACGTCGCCTTCCTGGTCGGTCTCGCCTTCGCGGTGGCCGCGTCGGCGAACCTCCCGGCGCTGCTGTACTCGCTGTTCTGGCGCGGGTTCACCACGCGGGGCGCGGTGTGGTCGGTGTACGGCGGGCTGGTTCCGGCGCTGATCCTGGTGGTGCTGTCGCCGGTGGTGTCGGGAAGTCCCGGGTCGCTGTTCCCGGATGTGGACTTCCAGTACTTCCCGTTGCAGAACCCGGGGATCGTCTCGATCCCGCTGGGCTTCCTGGCGGGCTGGCTGGGCACGGTCACCTCGGACGAGGTGGCGGACGAGGCCAAGTTCGCGGAGACCGAGGTGCGTTCGCTGACGGGCGCCGGGGCTGTGTGAGCACCGGCGGTTCACAGCACCGGCGATGGAGAACACCGGCGGCTCACGGCACCGGCGGCTCACGGCACCGGCCACCCCGCGCCCCGGACGGTCAGGGTGACACCCAGGCGTACCGGTGCTCGGGGCGGCCGGTGTCGCCGTACTTGAGGGAGAGGCGCAGGCGGCCGGACTGTTCCAGGCGGCGGAGGTAGCGCTGGGCGGTGGACCGGCTCAGGCCGGTCCGGATCGCCACCTCGTGGGCGGACAGCGGGTGTTCGGCGTGGTGCAGGACCTCACAGATGAGTTCGTTGGTGGGTTCCGAGTGGCCGCTGGGCAGGCCCGGCACGGAGGGGGCCGGGGCGGTGCGCAGGGCGCCGAAGATGCGGTCGACCTGTTCCTGGCCAGTCACCTGGCGGCCGCCGACGCGTTCCATGGTGCGGCGCAGGGCGGCGTAGGAGTCCAGCCGTCCGCGCAGGGCGGCGAAGGTGAAGGGCTTGACCAGGTAGTGCAGGGCGCCGAGGCGCATGGCCTGTTGGACGGTCGCCACGTCGCCTGCCGCCGTGATCATGATGACGTCGGCGCCGTGGCCGTGCTGCCGCATCCGGTGGACGAGTTCGAGGCCGGTGCCGTCCGGCAGATAGTGGTCGAGCAGCACCAGGTCGACGCTGCCGCGCTCGACGGCGGCCAGGGCCTGGGCGGCGTTGTGAGCGCGGGCGGTGACCCGGAAACCGGGAACCTTTCCCACGTACTTGGCGTTGATCTCGGCAACGCGGTAGTCGTCGTCCACCACCAGGACGTCAATCATGAGGCCCACCCTTCCCAGGCCGGCGTGCGAGGGGCCCGCGCGTTAAGCCCGTGTTTCGGCTCCGCAGTTCTAGCGTGAGCAAAACGAGCACAACAGCCTCTTGCGAGCAAAAGAACGGGTTGCGCTCACAAGACTGCTGCTGTGGCGGGGGCCACACCTACCGTCCCCCGGTATGAGCGCAGACACCAGCCCCGCCATCGAGTTGAGGGGCGCGACCAAGAACTTCAGGACGCCGTCCGGCGAACTGCACACGGCTGTCCGGGAGTTGGATCTGACCGTGGGGCGCGGCGAGTTCGTCGCCGTCGTGGGCCCGACCGGGTGCGGCAAGTCCACCACGCTCACTCTCGTCAGCGGCCTCGAGGAGCCCAGCGAGGGCGAGGTGCTGGTGGCCGGGAAGCCGGTCGACGGCGTGAGCGGCAAGGTCGGGTTCGTCTTCCAGCAGGACGCCACCTTCCCCTGGCGGACGGTGCTGGCCAATGTGATGGCGGGCCCCCGTTTCCGGGGTGTGCCCAAGGCGGAGGCCAAGGAGAAGGCCCGCGCGTGGCTGGCCCGGGTCGGGCTCGCCGCGTTCGAGGACCGCTATCCGCACCAGCTCTCCGGTGGCCAGCGCAAGCGCGTCGCCCTCGCGGCGACCTTCGTCAACGACCCCGAGATCCTGCTCATGGACGAGCCGTTCTCCGCGCTCGACGTGCAGACCCGGGCGCTGATGTCCGACGAGTTGCTGGAGTTGTGGGAGGGCACCGGGGCTTCCGTCGTGTTCGTCACCCACGACCTGGAGGAGTCCATCGCCTTGGCCGACAGGGTCGTGGTGATGACCGCCGGGCCCGCGACCGTGAAGCAGGTCTTCGACATCGACCTGCCCCGGCCGCGCAAGGTCGAGTCGGTGCGCCTGGAGCCGCGGTTCATCGAGATCTACCGCGAGATCTGGGCCTCCCTCGGCGAAGAGGTCCGCATCACCCGTGAGCGAGGTGCCGCGAATGTCGCCTGAGACCCTGTCCACGCCCCTGGTCACCACCGCCAAGCCCCAGGACCGCGCGCAGTCGCGGGCCCGAGCCGCCCGCAGGCGCAAGGTGGTCGTCGTGGCCGCCCGGATACTGCTCCTCGTGGCCGTGCTCGGCCTGTGGGAGGGGTTGTCCCGGGCGAAGGTCATCGACCCGTTCAACTTCTCGATGCCGTCGGCCATCTGGGACCAGATCCAGTCCTGGACACTGCACGGGACGGCGCTCGGTTCGCTGGGCGAGCAGATCTGGTACACGCTGTACGAGGCGCTGCTCGGCTGGTTCATCGGCGTCGCGGCCGGTGTCGTCCTCGGTATCGCGCTGGGCCGGGTCGCCTTCCTCGCCGACCTGCTCGGGCCGTACATCAAGGTGCTCAACTCGATTCCCAGGATCGTCCTGGCGCCGGTCTTCCTGATCTGGTTCGGGCTCGGCCCGGCCTCCAAGGTCGCCTCCGCCGTGGTGCTGGTCTTCTTCCCGGTGTTCTTCAACGCCTTCCAGGGCGCCCGCGAGGTGGACCGCAACCTCGTCTCCAACGCGCGGATGCTCGGCGCGAGCGACCGGCAGGTGACGCTCCAGGTGGTCATCCCCTCGGCCACCTCGTGGATCTTCACCAGCCTGCACGTCAGCTTCGGCTTCGCGCTGATCGGCGCCATCGTGGGCGAGTACATCGGCGCCACCCGGGGCATCGGCCTGCTCGTCGCCCAGTCGCAGGGCACCCTCAACTCCGCCGGTGTGTACGCCGCGATGGTCATCCTCGCGGTCGTGGCCCTGCTCGCGGAGGGACTGCTGACCTTCGCCGAGCGCCGCATCTTCCGCTGGAAGCCGTCGAACTCCGAGCAGTGACCGCTCCCTTCGAAAACCTTGTCCCACATCCCGCGCCGCCCCCGCTCACAAGGACGTGACCCCATGCGCACCCGATCCCGCGCCCGCCACACCGCCCTCGCCGCCGCCTGTCTGCTCGCCGTCTCCTCCCTCACCGCCTGCGCCAACGAGGTGGCCGGTACGACCTCTTCGGGCAGTGGCGGTCACGGTGAGAAGGTCAAGATCATGGTCGGCGGCCTGGACAAGGTCATCTACCTGCCCGCGATGCTCACCCAGCGCCTCGGCTACTTCCGCGACGCCGGGCTCGACGTGGAGCTGCTGACCGAGCCCGCCGGTGTCCAGGCCGAGACCGCGCTCGTCTCCGGCCAGGTCCAGGGCTGCGTCGGCTTCTACGACCACACTCTCGACCTTCAGGTGAAGGGCAAGTCGGTGGAGTCCGTGGTGCAGTTCTCGCACGCCCCCGGCGAGGTGGAGGTCGTCTCGGCCAAGCGGAAGGGCGAGATCACCTCGCCCGGTGACTTCAAGGGCCGCAAGCTCGGAGTCACGGGGCTGGGGTCGTCCACCGACTTCCTCACCAAGTACCTCGCGGTGAAGCACGGGGTGAAGATCAACGAGTTCAGCCCGGTCGCGGTCGGCGCGGGGCCGACGTTCATCGCGGCGCTCCAACAGGGCTCCATTGACGCGGGCATGACGACCGACCCGACCGTCGCCACGATCCTGGAGAAGAAGGCCGGCAGCGTCCTCGTCGACATGCGGACGCCCGAGGGGTCGGAGAAGGCGCTCGGCGGGCCGTACCCCTCCTCCAGCCTGTACATGCGCACCGACTGGGTGAACAGCCACAAGCCGACCGTGCAGAAGCTCGCCGACGCGTTCGTCCGCACGCTGGGCTGGATGTCCACGCACAGCGCCGACGAGATCGCCGCGAAGATGCCCGCCGACTACTCCCAAGGCGACAAGAAGCTCTACGCCGAGGCGATCAAGAGCACGCTGCCGATGTTCACCAAGGACGGCGTGATGCCCGAGAACGGGCCCGAGACCGTCGAGAAGGTCCTCAAGGCCTTCAACCCGAACATCAAGAACGCCGACGTGGACCTGAAGAAGACCTACACCACCGAGTTCGCCGAGAAGGCGGCCAAGTGACGGCCCGCTGAAACCCCCTCAGCGAGCCTCGGCGGCCGCGCCCCACTCGCCGGACCCGGCGGGCAGGGGCGCGGCCGACTCGTCTCCGGCCAGCGCCTCCGGCAGCACCACCGTGAACTCGGCTCCCCCGCCCTCCGCCGATCCCACCGTCGCGCTGCCGCCCTGCCGTTGGGCGAGCCGTCGTACCAGCGCGAGTCCGATGCCGCGCTTGCCGTGCGCGGGCGGCTCCTTCGTGGACCAGCCCTCGGTGAACACCGACTCGCGCCGCCCCTCGGGCACGCCCGGCCCGGTGTCCCGGACACGGAGGACGACCGTACGGCCCTCGGCGTACAGCTCGGCCTCCACGCGCGCGTGCGGGGTGCCCGCGACCGCGTCCAGGGCGTTGTCCACGAGGTTGCCGACCACGGTGACCAGCGCGCGGGGATCGACCAGCCGGTCCGGGACCCAGGTGCGTTCGGACAGCCGCAGGGCGACCCCGCGTTCGGCGGCGACGGTCGCCTTGCCCACCAACAGGGCGGCCAGCAACGGGTCCTGGATCTTCTCGGTGACCTGTTCGGCGGTGGCCCGGTGGTCCCCGACCACCTCGCAGATGAACTCCACCGCGTCGTCGTACATCTCCAGTTCCAGCAGGCCGAGCAGGGTGTGCAGCCGGTTGGCGTGCTCGTGGTCCTGGGCGCGCAGGGCGTCGATCAGGCCCCGGGTGGAGTCGAGTTCACGGCCGAGCCGCTCCAGTTCGGTGCGGTCGCGCAGGGTGGCCACGGCGCCGCCGTCGCCGGTGGGCATCCGGTTGGCGACCAGGACGCGCGGCCCGCGCACGGCGAGCAGATCGGTACCGGTGACCCGGCCCGTCAGCACGTCCGTCACCCGGCCCTCGCCCAGCGTCTCGTCCGGAGAACGCCCCACCGCCTCGTCGCCGAGATCGAGCAGCCGGGCCGCCTCGTCGTTGAGCAGCCGGATCCGGCCCGCGCGGTCGAGCGCGACCACGCCCTCGCGGATGCCGTGCAGCATCGCCTCGCGCTCCGCGAGCAGCGCCGAGATGTCGGAGAAGGCCAGGTCACGGGTCTGCCGCTGCACCCGGCGCGAGATCAGCCACCCGGCGAGCGCGCCCACCGCGAGCGCGCCCCCGGCGTACGCCAGGAGCCCCGGCACCGCGCTCACCAGCCGGGCGCGCACGCTGTCGTAGGCGATGCCGACCGAGACCGCCCCGACGATCCGGTGACCGTCGTCGTACAGCGGGACCTTGCCGCGCGCCGAGCGGCCCAGCGTGCCCCGGTCGATCTCCATGACCTGGGCGCCGGCCAGGGGGCGCTTCGGGTCGGTGGAGACGGGGTGGCCCACCTCGCCGGGGGTGGGGTGGGACCAGCGCACGCCCCGGGTGTCCATGACGACGATGTACTCGGCGTGGGTCGCGAGCCTGATCCGTTCCGCCTCGCGCTGCACCGGGCCGGTCCGGGTGGGCGGTGTGGTCAGGACACCCCGGGCGATGGCCGGGTCCTGCGCCGTGGTCTGCGCGATGACCAGCGCGCGGCGCATCGCCTCCTGGTCCAGCTGCCTGCTCAGCGGGGCGAGGAACAGCCCGGTCGCCAGGATCGCGACGCCCGCGGCGGTCGTCACCTGCATGAGCAGAACCTGCGAGAACATCCGCCGGGGGAGTCCGAGGCGGACACGGCGGGCGGGGGAAGCGGCACTCATGGCTGGACCGTACGCGCCGGACGCGCGCGGGCCCAGGGGTCGGGCAGGAGACGTCCTGGCTGCTCAGCCCGCCAGCGTCGCCGTTCGCAGCTCGTGGACGGCCACGGCGTCCAGTCGGCCCGGTGCCCCGAGCACCGTCGCGCCGCAGCTCTCCGGACGCGGCGGCAGGGACGCCGTCTGCTCGATGACGACGCGCCAGGCCCGGCCGTCCGTGTGGGTGACGGTGACCTCCCAGCGCGGGGCCGCGCCCTCGGTGCGTACGACGGAGAGCACGCCCGCCTCGTACACGCCCGCCGCCGACCGTACGGCCAACTCGGCGGCCTGGCCCGGGCGTTCCCAGGAGGAACAGCCCCGGTTGTCCTCGATCGTCACGCGCCCTTCCTCGGCGCTGTGCAGGGCCTGCTTGACGGTGTGGGCCTCGGCGCGGGCGTATGCGTAGCCGTACGGCAGGACGAGCACCGTCGGGGCGAAGCGATGTCCACCCAGATGAGTGACCTCCCAGACGCCCGGAACCCCGGAGGCGACGAGTTCGGCGGCCAGCGGGCGGCCGAGCAGGGCGCAGCAGCGGTCGCGCTTGCCGTTGGTGCACACGAGGGCGAGCGGGTCGCCGGTATGCGGCCGGGCGCCGAGCACCGAGACGAGGGAGCGCGGGTCGCCCGCGCCGAGCGCGGCGAAGTCCAGGCCGAGCAGCTGGTGCGGATCGCGGGTGGTGGCCTCGTACAGCCAGACGTTCCCGGGGACGGTGTGGGCCACGTACACCCGGCGCTCGGAGGGCGTTCCGGGGTCCGCGTGGCGCCCCGGGCGCCGGATCAGCACGACGCGCACCCCCGTGCCCTGGGCGGCCGCCTCCAGGGCGCGGCCCAGCGCGGGGTCGAGGTGGCTCGACGTGAGCGCTTTGACGCCCCACGGCCCGGGCTGTTCCAGCAGCAGCCACGTCGTCGCCGTGGCCGCCGTACCGGAAACGGGCTCGTCGAGGCTCCGGGAGACGGTCGCACACCTACTCACAGAGGTGAGCCTAACCTGACTTCCACCCGGGTCGCTCCCCGGCTGGGGTATGTCCGGCTTCCGATGCGGGTAGGACTCGGGGTTCACGGGTGGATCTCCACGAGAGGCTCCCGGGCCCGCCCGCAGCCCCTGCCCACAGGCCCAGCGCACAGCCTCCGCCCACAGGCCCGGCCCTGCGCATCCCCGCCCCTCGTATCCTGGTCGGACAGTCCGTCCGCCGGGCGCCGTGCCCCGCGCCGGGACGCCGTGCCCGGTGAGAGCCGAAGGAAGGGTGCCGCCCGGTGGGGAGCAGTCGTAGTCCGCAGCAGAACCCCGTCCCGCAGCAGAACCCGATCCCGCGGCAGATTCCCGTGGTCGTGCTCGCCGGGTTTCTCGGGTCCGGGAAGACCACGCTCCTCAACCATCTACTGCACCGCAGCGGAGGCAGCAGGATCGGGGCGCTCGTCAACGACTTCGGGGCGGTCGAGATCGACGCCATGGCGGTCGCGGGCGCGCTCGGCGACTCCACCGTCTCGCTCGGCAACGGCTGTCTGTGCTGTGCCGTCGACGCGAGCGAACTGGACTCCTACCTGGAGCGGCTCGCCGCGCCCGCCGCTGGCATCGACGTGATCGTCATCGAGGCCAGCGGGCTCGCGGAGCCGCAGGAGCTGGTGCGGATGGTGCTGGCCAGCGAGTTGCCCGGGATCGTCTACGGCGGCCTCGTCGAGGTCGTGGACGCGGCCGAGTTCGACGACACCCGCGCCCGGCACCCCGAGATCGACCGGCATCTCGCGCTCGCGGACCTCGTGGTGGTCAACAAGCTCGACCGTGCCGAGGACGCCGACAAGGTCCTGGCCGGAGTCCGCGCGCTCACCGACGGCGCCCCGGTCGTCGCCGCCACCTACGGCCGGATCGACCCGGAGTTCCTCTTCGAGTGCAGGCCCAGCGAGGAACGCATCGGCCAGCTCTCCTTCGACGACCTGCACACGGACGACGACGAAGACACGCACGCCTCCCACTTCCACACCGGCTACGACAGCCTGTCCTTCACCTCCGCCGCGCCCATGGACCCCCGCGCGCTGATGCGGTTCCTGGACAGCAGGCCGGAGGGGCTGTACCGGATCAAGGGGTACGTGGACTTCGGGGCGTACGACACCGGCAACCGGTACGCCGTCCACGCCGTCGGCCGTTTCCTGCGCTTCTACCCGGAGCCCTGGGCGCGGCAGGACGGGGACCGCCTCACCCAGCTCGTCCTCATCGGCTCCGGCATCGACACCGGCGCCCTGCGCAAGGAACTGGATGCCTGCCGGTCCGACGACTCCGCCCGACCCGACGAGTCCGCCATGTGGGGCGTCCTGCGCTATGTGCCGGGCTCCGAGGAAGAGCCCGGCACATAGCGGGCGGCACATGGCGGCCGGCGACAACAGCCGCTACAGCACCGGCCCCGCGACCACGGCCACCGCCTGCGCCAGCGACGTACCCGAACCGTCCCGTCGCGGATCCGGCTCGGGCAGCTCGGCCGGGAGGCCGTTCTTCTGCGCCGCCCGCGCCGGGACCGGTCCCGCCCAGGCCAGGGACAGACAGTCCTCGCCCTTCAGGAACCGCTGGCAGCGGACACCGCCCGTCGCCCGTCCCTTGCGCGGGAACTGGTCGAACGGGGTCAGTTTGGCCGTCGTGTGGACCGAGTCGTCCAGCGTGCCGCGGGAGCCCGCGACCGTGAACACCACCGCGTCGGCGGCCGGGTCGACCGCCGTGAACGAGATCACCTTCGCGCCCTCGGTGAGCTTGATGCCCGCCACACCGCCCGCCGGACGGCCCTGTGGACGCACCTGGTTCGCCTGATAGCGCAGGAGTTGGGCGTCGTCGGTGATGAACACCAGATCCTCCTCGCCGGTGCGCAGCTCCACCGCGCCGACGATCCGGTCACCCTCCTTGAGCGTGATGACCTCCAACTCGTCCTTGTTGGACGGGTAGTCGGGCACCACGCGCTTGACCACGCCCTGTTCGGTGCCGAGCGCGAGACCTGGTGACGACTCGTCGAGGGTGATCAGACAGACCACCGTCTCGTCGTCCTCCACGGACACGAACTCCGCCAGCGGCGCGCCCCCGGAGAGGTTCGGCGCGGTCGCGGTGTCAGGCAGCTTGGGCAGGTCGACCACGTTGATCCGCAGCAGCCGTCCGGCCGAGGTGACCGCGCCGATCTCACCGCGTGCGGTCGTGGCGACGGCCGAGACGATCACGTCGTGCTTGGTGCGGCCGCCGTCCTGCGGAACGGGTTCGGCGTTCGACGTACGGGCCAGCAGGCCGGTCGAGGACAGCAGCACCCGGCACGGGTCGTCGGCCACCTGGAGCGGCACCGTGGCGACCTGGGAGCCCGTGGACTCCAGCAGGACCGTGCGCCGGTCGGTGCCGAACTTCTTGGAGACGGCGGCGAGTTCGTTGGAGACCATCTTGCGCAGCTCGGCGTCCGACTCCAGGACGCGGGTCAGCTCCTCGATCTCCTGGTTGAGCCGGTCCTGCTCGGCCTCCAGCTCGATGCGGTCGAACTTGGTCAGGCGGCGCAGCGGGGTGTCCAGGATGTACTGCGTCTGGATGTCGCTCAGCCCGAAGCGCTCGATCAGGCGCTCCTTGGCCTGCGCGGAGTTGTCGCTGGAGCGGATGAGCCGGATGACCTCGTCGATGTCGACCAGCGCGGTGAGCAGGCCCTCCACCAGGTGGAGCCGGTCGCGGCGCTTGGTCCGGCGGAACTCGCTGCGGCGGCGCACGACCTCGAAGCGGTGGTCGAGGTAGACCTCAAGCAGCTCCTTGAGGCCCAGGGTGAGCGGCTGGCCGTCGACCAGGGCGACGTTGTTGATGCCGAAGGACTCCTCCATGGGCGTCAGCTTGTACAGCTGCTCCAGGATGGCCTCCGGCACGAAGCCGTTCTTGATCTCGATGACCAGGCGCAGGCCGTGCTCGCGGTCGGTGAGGTCCTTGACGTCCGCGATGCCCTGGATCTTCTTCGCGTTGACCAGGTCCTTGATCTTCGCGATGACCTTCTCGGGGCCGACCGTGAAGGGCAGTTCGGTGACGACCAGGCCCTTGCGGCGGGCGGTGACCGTCTCGATCGCGACCGTGGCGCGGATCTTGAAGGTGCCGCGGCCCGTCGCGTACGCGTCGCGGATGCCGTCCAGGCCGACGACCCGGCCGCCGGTGGGCAGGTCGGGGCCCGGGACGTGCCGCATCAGGGCGTCCAGGTCCGCGCCCGGGTGCCGGATGAGGTGGCGGGCGGCCGCGACGACCTCGCGCAGGTTGTGCGGGGGCATGTTGGTCGCCATGCCGACCGCGATGCCGGAGGCGCCGTTGACCAGCAGGTTCGGGAAGGCGGCCGGAAGGGCCACCGGCTCCTGCTCCTGGCCGTCGTAGTTCGGCGCGAAGTCGACCGTGTCCTCGTCGATGGACTCGGTCATGAGGCTCGTCGCCTCGGCCATCCGGCATTCGGTGTACCGCATGGCGGCGGGCGGGTCGTCGTTGCCCAGCGAGCCGAAGTTGCCGTGGCCGTCGACCAGGGGCACGCGCATCGAGAAGGGCTGGGCCATGCGCACGAGGGCGTCGTAGATCGACGCGTCGCCGTGCGGGTGCAGCTTGCCCATGACCTCGCCGACCACGCGGGCGCACTTGACGTACGCGCGCTCGGGGCGCAGGCCCATCTCGTTCATCTGATAGACGATGCGCCGGTGCACCGGCTTGAGGCCGTCACGGGCGTCCGGCAGGGCGCGGGAGTAGATGACCGAGTACGCGTATTCCAGATAGGAGCCGCGCATCTCGTCCACGACGTCGATGTCGAGGATCTTCTCCTCGTACGCGTCGTCGGGCGGCGGGGTCTTCGTACTGCGGCGGGCCATCGCTGCCGGCTCCTTGCTGAGGCGGTTGACGGATCTGACGCGGACCATTGTGGACCGAGGCACTGACACTGCGGGCCGCGCCCCGGTCCGAGAGGGGGAAAGCCCCGACGCCCGGCGGTCCGCCCGGTCCGGCCGTCGCGCGAGCCGGCGCCGTCCGGTACCGCGCCCGCCATGAGCACGTCTGACGCAGGCTACGCGATCCGCTCAGGGCGTACGTCCGGCGGGAACTCCGCCGGGCCCTCGCACGCTTTGCATACAGTGGCAGGAACGGCAGGAAAACAGCGGTTTCTTTCGACCGCCTCCGCTTGCGAAGGGACGTACATGCCCATGGGTCACACGACCACAGCCGAGGCAGGCTCCGGGGGCCTGACAGCGACCGAGCACCGCCTGGCCAACGGTCTGCGCGTGGTGCTCTCCGAGGACCACCTGACCCCGGTGGCGGCGGTCTGCCTCTGGTACGACGTCGGCTCCCGGCACGAGGTCAAGGGCCGCACCGGTCTTGCCCACCTCTTCGAGCACCTGATGTTCCAGGGCTCCGGCCAGGTCAAGGGCAACGGCCACTTCGAGCTGGTCCAGGGCGCGGGCGGCTCGCTGAACGGCACGACGAGCTTCGAGCGCACCAACTACTTCGAGACCATGCCCGCCCACCAGCTGGAGCTCGCCCTCTGGCTGGAGGCCGACCGCATGGGCTCCCTGCTGGCCGCCCTGGACGACGAGTCCATGGAGAACCAGCGCGACGTCGTCAAGAACGAGCGCCGCCAGCGCTACGACAACGTCCCCTACGGCACCGCCTTCGAGAAGCTGACCTCCATGGTCTATCCCGAGGGCCACCCCTACCACCACACGCCGATCGGCTCCATGGCCGACCTGGACGCGGCCACGCTGGAGGACGCGCGCTCGTTCTTCCGCACCTACTACGCGCCGAACAACGCGGTGCTCTCCGTGGTCGGCGACATCGACCCCGAGCAGACGCTCGCCTGGATCGAGAAGTACTTCGGCTCCATCGCGGGGCACGACGGCAAGCCCGCCCCGCGCGACGGCGGACTGCCCGAGGTGATCGGCGAGGAGCTGCGCGAGGTCGTCGTCGAGGAGGTCCCGGCGCGCGCGCTGATGGCCGCCTACCGCCTCCCGGAGGACGGCACGCGCGCGAGTGACGCGGCCGACCTCGCGCTGACGATCCTCGGCGGCGGCGAGTCCTCCCGGCTGTACAACCGCCTGGTGCGCCGCGACCGTACCGCCGTCGCGGCCGGGTTCGGCCTGCTGCGCCTGGCCGGCGCCCCCTCGCTCGGCTGGCTCGACGTGAAGACCTCCGGCGACGTCGAGGTGCCGGTCATCGAGGCCGCCATCGACGAGGAGCTGGCCCGCTTCGCGGCGGAGGGCCCGACTCCGGAGGAAATGGAGCGCGCCCAGGCCCAGTTGGAGCGCGAGTGGCTGGACCGGCTCGGCACGGTCGCGGGCCGCGCCGACGAACTGTGCCGCTTCGCCGTCCTGTTCGGCGACCCGCAGCTCGCCCTGAGCGCCGTCCAGCGCGTCCTTGAGGTGACCCCGGAGGAGGTCCGGGAGGTCGCCAAGGCGCGCCTGCGCCCGGACAACCGCGCGGTCCTCGTCTACGAGCCCAAGTCCCCGGAGGCGGTCGAGGACGCCGACCTGCCCGACGACCCGGAGCGCGAAGCCACCGTAGAGGCCGGCCACGACAACGAGGAGACGGCCAAGTGACCGAGCTCGCCACCATGGAGTTCCACCCCCAGCCGCAGCCGGGCGAGGCCAAGCCGTGGGCGTTCCCCGCCCCCGAGCGCTCGACGCTGGACAACGGCCTGACCGTGCTGCGCTGCCACCGCCCCGGCCAGCATGTCGTCGCCGTCGAGGTGCTGCTCGACGCGCCCCTGGACGCCGAACCGGCCGGACTCGACGGTGTCGCCACGATCATGGCGCGCGCCTTCTCCGAGGGCACCGGCGAGCTGAGCGCCGAGGACTTCGCCGCCGAGCTGGAGCGCGCGGGCGCCACGCTCGACGCGCACGCCGACCACCCCGGCGTCCGGCTCAGCCTGGAGGTCCCGGTCTCCCGGCTGCCCAAGGGCCTCGGCCTGCTCGCGGACGCCCTGCGCGACCCGGCCTTCGCGGAGAGCGAGGTCGAGCGCTTGGTCCGCAACCGCCTGGACGAGATCCCGCACGAGCTGGCCAACCCGGCCCGCCGCGCCGCCAAGGAACTCTCCAAGGAGCTGTTCCCGGCCTCCGCGCGCATGTCCCGTCCGCGCCAGGGCACCGAGGACACCGTCGAGAAGATCGACGCGTCCGCCGTGCGCGCCTTCTACGACCGCCATGTGCGCCCGGCCACGGCCACCGCGGTCGTCGTCGGCGACCTGACCGACATCGACCTGGACGCGCTGCTCGCCGAGACCCTGGGCGCCTGGACAGGCACGCCGGGCACCCCCCGCCCGGTGCCGCCGGTCAGCTCCGACGACACCGGCCGCGTGGTCATCGTGGACCGGCCCGGCGCCGTCCAGACCCAGCTGCTCATCGGCCGCACCGGCTCCGACCGGCACGACCGCGTGTGGCCCGCGCAGGTGCTCGGCACCTACTGCCTCGGCGGCACCCTCACCTCCCGCCTGGACCGCGTCCTGCGCGAGGAGAAGGGCTACACCTACGGCGTGCGCGCCTTCGGCCAGGTGCTGCGCTCCTCCGCCGACGGCACGGGCGCCTCGATGCTCGCCATCAGCGGCTCGGTGGACACGCCCAACACCGGTCCCGCGCTCGCGGACCTGTGGACCGTGCTCAACGTCCTCGCGGCCGAGGGCCTGACCGACGCCGAGCGGGACGTGGCCGTGCAGAACCTGGTCGGGGTCGCCCCGCTGAAGTACGAGACGGCCGCCGCCGTCGCCGGGACGCTGGCCGACCAGGTCGAGCAGCACCTGGCCGACGACTACCAGGCCGAGCTGTACCGCCGCCTGGCCGCGACCGGCACCGTGGAGGCCACCGCCGCCGTCGTGAACGCCTTCCCGGCGGACCGTCTGGTGACGGTCCTCGTCGGTGACGCCGCTCAGATCAAGGAGCCGGTGGAGGCCCTCGGCATCGGTCCGGTCACCGTGGTGTCGGCCGAGTAGCCACGAGGAGCGACGAGGAACGGCGAGCGGCGACGCCCGCACGCGCGCAAGGGGCCCTGACGGCCGATGACCCGTCAGGGCCCCTTCGTGTTCGACCCGGTCGGCAAATGTCCGGATTGATGCGGAGGTTGCCCGTCTGCCCTGTGTCGTGCGCTACAAATGCCCGGAGTCGTTTGAGTATCGGCCGCCGTCCCCATTAGCTTCTTCCGGGCTGTCCGTCAGGCAGTGCGCCGCGCCCGCGGCACCGGACAGCCGACGCCGAGTCCCCGCATGGCGCGAGCCAGGGGAGCCGGGGAACCATGTTCCCGAGGTGAATCGGGCACCCACGCGCGAGCGGGGGAGTCCGTAGGAGACCTTCCTCTCCGAACCTGTCAGCTAACCCGGTAGGCGTGAGGGAAGGAAAGGACCAGCCACCACATGGCGTTCATGTGCGCCACCGGGAAGCATCGCAGGCCCGGACGCGTCACGCGTACCACCGCTCGGGCGGCCGGAGTCGCGGCCCTCACCACCACCGGTGTCGTCGGCACCCTCACGGCCTCCCCGGCCCTCGCCGCCGACAACTCCGCCGAGCAGACCGGTCTCACCCCGGTCATCAGCGTCAACGACGACCTCGCCGCCGAGATCGACGCCCAGGCGTCCGCCCAGCGGGCCGCGGCCGAGCGCAAGGCCGCCCAGGAGGCCGCCGTCGCGCGCGTGAAGGAGGCGCGCGACGCCGAGATCCGCGCGGCCCGCGCCGCCGAGCGCGAGCGGCTGAACGCCTTCGTCGTGCCGATCGCCCACTCCTACGTCTCCACCGGCTACAAGACCGGCGGCTCCCTGTGGTCCTCCGGCAGCCACACCGGCATCGACTTCCACGCCGCGAGCGGGACGCCCGTCCACGCGGTCGGCGCGGGCACCGTCGTCTCCGCAGGCTGGGGCGGGGCGTACGGCAACGAGGTCGTGATCCGCATGGCCGACGGCATGTACACCCAGTACGGCCATCTGTCGTCCCTCGGTGTCACGGTGGGCCAGCAGGTCACCCCGGGCCAGCAGATCGGCCTGTCCGGCGCGACCGGCAACGCGACCGGGCCGCACCTGCACTTCGAGGCCCGTACGAGCCCCGAGTACGGCTCGGACATCGACCCGGTCGGCTACCTCCGCAAGCACGGCGTGGACGTCTGAGGCCGAGCCGCGTCTCACGCGGCACTCCAGGGAGCCCCGGTCCGCACCGCCGCCGGGGCTCCCGCCTTTCCGTAGCGTTTCCCGGCGCGTCGGGCGTCCGCCACCGAACCGCGCTGTCCAAAAAAGAGCCATGAATTCCGGTCCGCCGTCGGAAATTCCCGCGCATTGCAATAGAGTCACGGAACAGACGTCCGGCGTCGACGTTTCACGGGGATTAAGGCGGAGGTGGCTCATGCGTATTCCGGCGCATTCGGTGTGCACGGCGATCCGGGACGACATCGTCGCCGGGGTCCACGAGCGCGGCAGCCGCCTGACCGAGGAGGTCCTGGCCCGGCGCTACGGCGTCTCCCGCGTCCCCGTCCGCGAGGCGCTGCGCACGCTGGAGGCGGAGGGGTTCGTGGTGACCCGGCGGCACGCGGGGGCCTGCGTGGCCGAGCCGACCGAGCGGGAGGCGGCCGACCTGCTGGAGATGCGGCGCCTCCTCGAACCGCTGGGTGCCGCGCGGGCCGCGCAGCGGCGCACCGAGGCCCACCTCAAGGTACTGCGTGGCCTGGTCCGCCTGGGTCAGGAGCGGGCCAGGCGCGGGAACAGCGAGGATCTGCGGGCGCTGGGCGGCTGGTTCCACGAGACGCTGGGACAGGCCGCGGGCAGCCAGTCGCTGACGGCGATGCTCACCCAGGTACGGCACAAGATCGCCTGGATGTACACGGTGGAGGCCCCGGCGAACCCGGTCGAGTCCTGGGCGGAGCACGGCGCGATCGTGGACGCGGTGGCGCGCGGGGACGGCGACCGCGCGCGGTCGCTCACGGCGCTGCACGCCGAGCGCGCGGCGTTCGCGCACCGGCTGCGGCAGCCGCAACATGTTGTAAACACAGTGGGTCAGCGGAATTAACACGGGCGCTGTATACAAAGAACAGCCCTTTCGGTGGCGGTGTTTTCTGCTGCCCTTTTCTTTGTGCGCCGTGAATTCGAGAGCCCGTTTCGCGGCTATATGTAAAAACGCGGAAGCCGCGCCACCTGGAACAGGTGGCGCGGCTTCCGTGCTGAACGGAAACGAGACTCAGACGGTCTCGGGCAGCTCGTCCAGGCCCTCGGCGACCAGCTTGGCCAGACGCTCCAGCGCGGCCTCAGCGCCCTCGGCGTCGGAGGCGAGGACGATCTCCTCGCCACCCTGGGCGCCCAGGCCGAGGACGGCGAGCATCGAGCCCGCGTTGACCGGCGTGCCGCCGGACTTGGCGATGGTGACCGGGACGCCTGTGGCCGTGGCGGCTCGGACGAAGATGGAAGCGGGGCGGGCGTGGAGGCCCTCGGCCCAGCCGACGTTGACGCGGCGCTCAGCCATGTGATGCTGCCCTTCAGTCTCTCAGGTTGTCTAGACCAGTTTCCCATACGGGGAACCGTGTCCGGAGCGGCACTTCACCCCTCCGGAACCTCTCTGTACCGGTCGTCGGACCGCGGCCTCAGCCCGACTTCCGTTCCCCACAGGTTGCCTCGCGCCGTTGTCGTACGCGAGCCGTACTCTGGGGCCCATGCAGACCCCGGCGGACCGGCAGGACCGGCACGAGTACCCCGCCCACTGGGAGGCGGACGTGGTGCTGCGCGACGGTGGCACCGCGCGCATCCGGCCCATCACGGCCGACGACGCCGATCGCCTCGTCAGCTTCTACGAGCAGGTCTCCGACGAGTCGAAGTACTACCGCTTCTTCGCCCCGTACCCCCGGCTCTCCGCCAAGGACGTCCACCGCTTCACGCACCACGACTTCGTGGACCGTGTGGGGCTCGCCGCCACGGTCGGCGGCGAGTTCATCGCCACCGTACGCTACGACCGGATCGGCGCCGACGGCATGGCCGCCTCCGCACCGGCCGACGAGGCGGAGGTCGCTTTCCTGGTGCAGGACGCGCACCAGGGGAGGGGTGTCGCCTCCGCGCTCCTGGAGCACATCGCGGCCGTCGCGCGCGAGCGGGGCATCCGCCGGTTCGCCGCCGAGGTGCTGCCCGCCAACACCAAGATGATCAAGGTGTTCACCGACGCCGGGTACACCCAGAAGCGGAGCTTCGAGGACGGGGTCGTCCGGCTGGAGTTCGACCTCGAACCCACGGACCGCTCCCTCGCGGTGCAGCGGGCGCGGGAACAGCGGGCGGAGGCGCGGTCGGTACGGCGGCTGCTCGCGCCCGGGTCCGTCGCGGTCATCGGCGTCGGCCGCGCGCCGGGCGGGGTCGGGCGCAGCGTGCTCGGCAACATCCGCGACGCCGGGTACCGGGGGCCGCTGCACGCCGTCAACTGCGCCTTCCCCGAGGACGTCAAGGAGATCGACGGGGTCCGGGCGTACCGCTCGGTGCGGGACATCGAGGGTCCAGTGGACCTCGCGGTCGTGGCCGTCCCCGCCGACCGCGTGCCCGCCGTCGTCGCCGAGTGCGGGGCGCACGGGGTGCAGGGTCTGGTCGTGCTCTCCGCCGGGTACGCCGAGATCGGGCCCGAGGGGCGGGAGCGGCAGCGGGCGCTGGTGCGGCAGGCGCGGGCGTACGGGATGCGGATCATCGGGCCGAACGCCTTCGGGGTCATCAACACGGCGTCCGGCGTCCGCCTCAACGCCTCCCTGGCACCGGAGATGCCCCGGCCCGGCCGGATCGGGATGTTCGCGCAGTCCGGTGCCATCGGAATAGCCCTTCTCTCCCGGCTGCACCGGCGCGGGGGCGGGATCACCGGGGTCACCGGTGTCTCCACCTTCGTCTCCTCCGGCAACCGCGCCGACGTCTCCGGCAACGACGTCCTGCAGTACTGGTTCGACGACCCCGACACCGATGTCGTCCTGATGTACCTGGAGTCCATCGGCAACCCGCGCAAGTTCACGCGGCTCGCCCGGCGTACGGCCGCCGCCAAGCCGCTGGTGGTGGTCCAGGGCGCGGGCTCGGCTCCGCAGGGCCACGCGGTGCGCGCCACCCGGCTCCCGCACGACACGGTGTCCGCGCTGCTCCGCCAGGCAGGCGTCATCCGCGTCGACACGATCACGGAACTGGTCGACGCGGGGCTCCTGTTGGCCCGTCAGCCCCTCCCCGCGGGCCCCCGCGTCGCGATCCTCGGCAACTCCGAGTCCCTCGGCATGCTCACCTACGACCGCTGCCTGGCCGAGGGCCTCGAACCCGCCACCCCGATCGACCTGACGACCTCGGCCACGGCCGCCGACTTCCACCGCGCCCTGTCCCACGCCCTGGCGGACGACACCTCCGACGCGGTAGTCGTGACGGCGATCCCGGCGATCGGGGAGGCGTCCCCGGACGACGTGGAGCTGGCGGAGGCGCTGCGGACGGCTGCCGCCGCGGCGCCGGAGAAGCCGGTGCTGGTGGTCCATGTGGAGCTGGGCGGGCTGGCGGAGGCGTTGTCGCTGGCTACTAGTACGGCACCGGTGCCGCTGCCTCCGGCGGACGGAGCGGGTTCTTCCCCCCTGGAGACGGAGGGCGCCGCGTCCGCTGTGGTGGGCGGGACGGTGTCCGCCGCAGAGGGAACGGGCAACGCCGAGGGGGCCGCTGCCGCGCGCGACCGAGCAGCCGAGCGGCACTCCGCCGCCACCCCCACGCCCCCCGTCCGGCCACCCGCCGTACGCGGCACGCCCCCGACGCCAGGCACCCCTGCCTCCGGCGCCCCGGCGCGGAGCGGGGCCACCC
>NZ_WWIR01000065.1 GCF_009863025.1 Streptomyces sp. SID4985
GCGCCCCCCGCACCTGCCGCTGCTCGCCCCCCGCTCCACCGCCGCCCTGCTCACCATGGTCCTCTCCCGGGTCAGCCCCGAGGGAGAACTCGACGTGGACCGGGCCACCGAGGAACTCTCCCGCGCCCGCCCGCTGACCGCGATACCCCGGCTGCCGCTGTCCACCCTCCGCCACGGGGTGCAGATCCTCGCCGACACCTCCCGCGCCATGGAGCCCTTCGCCCGCGACGTGGAGGACGTGATCGCCCACGTCCGCGCGCTCGCCGGGGTCGCGGGCACCCAGGTCCTGCGCTTCGCCGACGTGCCGCTGCGCGGCGCGGGCCCCGGACCGAGGTCCACCTGGCAGCGGCCGTACCGCCCGCCCCGGCCCGGGGGGCGGGTGCTGATCCTCTCCGACCTCGGCGCGGGCGGCCCGCCGCTCAACCCCTGGCGGGCCACCGAACGTGAATGGCGCGCCACCGTCACCACCATCCGCCAGCGCGGCTGCGAACCCGTGGCCCTGATCCCGCTGCCCGAGCGGTACTGGCCGCGCTGGGCGCGCTCGCTGCTGCCCCTGCTCAGCTGGGACCGCGGCACCACCGTCGGCAAGGCGCTGGGGGCCCGGCGTTGAGCGCGGCCGAGCGGCCGGGCCGCACCCTCGCGGTGCTGCTCAGCATTGCCGCCCGGATCGAACCGGAACTGATGCGGGCCGTACGGCTGCGCGTGGCGCCCGGACTCGACGTGTCGGCGGAGGTCGACCTCTGGTTCGGCGACCTGGTCACCCACCCGGGCTTCGGCCATGTCGTACTGAACCCCGCGCTCCTGGACGAGCTGCGCGCCGAACTCACCGAACGGCTGGCGCGGGCGGGCGAGGACGACCCCGTCCACCGGCTGTGGCCCACCTTCGAGCGGGTCCGCGCGGGCGCCTCCCCGGCCATGCGCGCCCAGGAGGCCGCGACCTGGCAGGCCGTCAGCGGGCGTCCCGACGCCGCCCCGCTGATCGAGGAGGCGCTGCGGCCCGCGCTGCGCGCGCTGGTCGAGGAGGAACGCGACGGCGTCGCCCGCTGGTTCACCGAGGCGTGGGAGACGCTGCCCGAGCGGGTCCAACGCTCCACCACCGCCTGGCAGTTGCTCACCCTCTCCGCCGTACGCCTGGCCACCGAACCCCCCGAGGGCGCCCGGCCCGACCGGCTGGCCCTCGCCGACGTCGCCGTCATCGCGCACGGGCTGCCGACGGCCGCGCTCCACCTCGGCTGGAACGGGCCCGTACTGACGCTCAGCGACAGCCCTTTCGACGCCGGGCAGTTCGCGATCACGGTGCCGGACTCCGATCCACGCGTGGTCGAACTGGTCACCGCGAACTCCGTACGGACCATCCTCGTCGGCCGCGACGCCACCGTCGAGGAGTGGGTCGGCCCCGCCGGGGGCCGACTGCACACCGCCGACGGCGCCACCTACCGGCTGCCCGCCCCGGCCGTCCTCCAGCCCGACACCACCCCCCTTCCCGACCTCGATCCCGTCTCCGCCGCGGACCCCGCCGAGGACGGCACCGGACGGCGCACCGGCACCGGGCACATCAGCATCTGCTACGCCGGGGAGAGCCGCCCCTGGGCCCTGTGGACCGCCCACCAGCTCGAACGCGCGGGCTGCACCACCACCCGGCTGCACTGGGACACCGCCCCGCGCACCCCCGCCGAATCCCTCGGCGCCCTGCTGGCCGCCCCCGGCCGCGTGCTGCTCCTGGTCAACGAACGCGCGCTCCGCCCCGACCTGCACGACGAGGCCGACTGGTCCGAGGCGTTCCGCCAGGTCGTCCGCCCCCACCGCGAACGCTTCGCCGCCCTCGCCCTGTCCTACGAACCGCTGCCCGGCGCCATGGAGGTGCTGCGCCCCGTCGACGTGGCCGGACTCGACGAGAGCGAGGCCCGCGACAGGATCCTCCGGCGGCTCGGCATCGACCCCGGCGAGGACCCCGTCCCGGACGGCCCCCGCTTCCCCAACGACCCGCCCCAGGTCCGCGAGGCACCCCGGCGCAACGGCTACTTCACCGGCCGCAAGGACGACCTGGAGGAACTCTCCGAACTCCTCGCCGAACCCGGACCGGCAGGCACCGGCGCCCGTGTCGTCCTGCACGGCATCTCCGGCGTCGGCAAGACCCACCTGGCCACCGAGTACGCGCACCGCTACGGCGACGGCTACGACGTGGTGTGGTGGGTCACCGCCGGTGAACGCGCCACCGCCCGCGAGGAGTTCGCCGCCCTCGCCGCCCATCTGGAACTGCCGGTGGCCCGCGACGCGGGCGAACGCATCCGCGCCCTGCACGCCGCCCTGCGCGCCCGCACCGGACCTCGCAGGCGCTGGCTGCTGATCTTCGACGGCGCCGACGACGTGGGCGCGATCCGCGACCTCCTGCCCGACGGACCCGGCGACGTGCTGATCACCAGCCTCAGCCGCGACTGGTCCGGGCTGCTCGGCTTCCAGGAGTACACCGTCCGCCCGTTCACCCGGAACGAGAGCGCCGCCTTCATCCGCCGCCGCGTCCCCCGGGCCACCGAGACCCAGGCCCGCGCCCTCGCCGAGGCCGCCCAGGACCTGCCCCTCGTCCTCGCCCAGACCACCGCCTGGCTCATCGCCAACCCCGCCGAACCCGTCGACGCCTACCTGGACGCCCTCCAGGGGCAGTCCCCGCAGGAACTGGAGGTGCGGACCGAGGACGACTACCCGGTCGGGTTCGTCCGCTCCTGGGGCCTGCTGCTCAACCTGCTGCGCCGGCGCAACCCCGAGGCGGCCGAACTCATCGAGCTCATGGTGCTGTTCTCCCCGGACGCGATCCCGCTGCGCCTCATCGCCGCCGCCCCGGCCGGTGTCTTCCCGCCCGGCAGCCTCGCCCGCACCGTCACCGACGCCACCCGCTGGCAGAGCGCGCTGGCCGCCCTCGCCGACCTCACCGCCATCCACCTCAGCTACACCCAGGACCCGTCCCTGGAGTACGGCGTCGAATCCGCCCAGATGCACCGCCTCTACCACCGCTTCGTGCACGCGGGGCTCAGCCGCGACCGCCGCAGCGAGCTTTCCGCCGCCGCCAGCGGAGTGCTCGCCGCCGCCAACCCCGGCCGCCCGGCCGACCGGCGCGAGTGGAGCACGTACTCCGCGCTCGTCCCACACCTCGACTACGCGGGCACCCTCGACCGCGACGAACCCGGCGTCCGCCGCCTGGTCCTCGACTGCGTCGACACCCTGCGGCTGCGCGGCGAGTACGACACGGGGCTGCGGCTGTGCCAGCAGGCGGTCACCCGCTGGCGCCCCCGCCACGACCAGGACGACGCCGACATGCTCGTCCTGATCCACCAGTACGCCAACCTCCTGCGCCGGGTGGGCCGTTACCGGGACGCCGAAGCCGTGGGCCGCGACGTCCTCGACGCCCTGACCGGCACCCGCGCCCCCGACGACCCCGAGTTGCTGCGCGCCAAGGACGGCCTCGGCGGCACCCTGATGGCCCTCGGCCGGTTCGAGCGCTCCCGCGAACTCTTCGAGGAGGTCTGGCGCGGCCACACGAGCCGTCCCGGCGGCGAGGGACCACGCGCCCTCATGGCCAGGAGCAACATGGCCCTCACCCTCGGACTCCTCGGTCAGTACGCCCAATCCCTGGAGATACATCAGGAGTTGCACGGGCAGCGCGACCGCGAACTCGGCCCCGACCACTACGAGACCCTCTACTCCGGCCTCTGCCTCGCCTGGATGACCCGGCTCCTCGGCGGCTACCGCCAGGCCCTCGCCCTCCAGCGACGCAACGCCACCCTGCACAGCCGCGTCCTCGGCCCCGACCACCCCCAGACCCTGCGCGCCGAGCACAACCTCGCCCAGTGCCTGCGCCGCGACGGCCGACTGGAGGAAGCCACCGCCCTGTTCACCAGCGTCGTCGCCCGGTGCCGGCAGATCCAGGGCGAACTCCACCCCGACACCCTCATGATGGTCTCCGACCGCGCCACCCTGCTGCGCGACACCTCCCCCCGCGAGGCCCACGACCTCGCCCGCACCCTCTACGACCGCTATCTGCGCCTCCTCGGCCCCGACCACCCCTACACCGCCGGAGCGCTCGGCAACCTCGCCCTCGCCCAGTGGGCCGACGGCGACGAACACGGCGAGGCCGAGGGCTCCGCCCACACCGCCTGGCAGCTCATGGCCCGCGCCGTCGGCGACGAACACCCCTGGACCCTCGGTACCCGGCTCAACCTCGCCGCCCGGCTCGCCCACTCCGACCAGACCCCCGCCGCCCTGGCCCACGACACCAGCCTGCGCGCCGCCGCCGCGGACCGCCTGGGGCAGAGCCACCCCCTCACCCTGGCCGCCGCCACCGCCCACGCCTGCGACCTGCGCGCCCTCGGCCGCGCCGACGAGGCCGAGGACATCCGCCGGGACACCGTGACCCGGCTGCGCGAGACCCTCGGCCCCCAGCACCCCCACACCAAGTCCGCCGAGGAACTACGCCGCCCCCACTGGGACTTCGAACCCCAACCCATCTGACGCACCATCACATGAAGCGCCCACGAGGGGAGCAGGCGCATGGACAGCCGGAGCGAGCACGACGACCGGCACATCACGATCAGCTACGCCGGATACAACCGGCCCTGGGCCGCCTGGATCGCCCACCAGCTGACCGCACGCGGCCACGACGTCACCCTGACCCGCTTCGACCCCCGCGTGGACGTGCCCTTCGAGGACGAGTTCGCCGCCCTGCTCGACACCCCCGGACGGCTCCTTCTCGTCCTGGACAACTGGTACTTCGGCCTCGGACCCATCGCCGCCCACGACTGGGACCGCGTCCTGCGCCGCACCGTGCCCCGCCACGCCGACCGGCTCGCCGCCGTCACCGTCGCCACCCGGCCGGTACCCCGCGCCGTCGCCCTGCTGGGCCCCGCCGACCTCCACGACCTGGACGAGCAGGAGGCGGCCCGCCGGGTGCTGCGCGAACTGTCCATCGACACCGCGCCGTTGCCCCGCGCCGCCACCGCCCCCCGCTTCCCCAACGAGCCCCCCGAGGTCTTCGACACCCCCCGCCGCAACGCCCGCTTCACCGGCCGCGACCCCGAACTGGAGCGCCTGCGCGCCTCGTTCACCGCCGGAAGTACCGAAGGCGCCGACACCCGGATCGTGCTTCACGGCGTCAGCGGCACCGGCAAGACCCAGATCGCCGTCGAATACACCCACCGCTTCGGCAGCGAGTACGACGTCGTCTGGTGGATCGACGCCACCCACCGCGCCAAGGCCCGCGAACGTGTCGCCGCGCTCGCGCCCCGCCTCGGTCTGCCGGTGGGCGAACGCATCGGCGAGCGGATCAGGGCCGTCCACGAGGCCGCCCGCGCCGCCGCCCCGGGCCGCTGGCTGCTGGTCTTCGACGGCGCCGAGGACCCCGCCCAGCTCGCCGATCTGCTCCCGGACCACCGCGCCCACGTCCTGCTCACCGCCGGGACCCGGGACTGGACGGACGTACCCGGCACCCGCGTCATCGACATCAGCGCCTTCACCCGGACCGAGAGCGTCGCCTATGTGCGCCGCCGCGTGCCCCGGCTCACCGTGGAGGAGGCCGACGAACTCGCCGACGCCGTCCTCGACCTGCCGCTGCTGCTCGCCCAGACCGCCGCGTGGCTCGCCGCCAACGACGTACCGGCCGCCGACTACCTCGGCACCCTGCGCGCCACCCCCGAACCCGGCACCCCCGACGACACGGAATACCCGCCCGGCTTCCGCACCGCCTGGTCCACCACCCTCGGCACCCTGCGCGCCCGCAATCCCGAAGCCGCCGAACTCCTCAACCTCCTCGCCTTCTTCGCCCCCGGCGAGATCCCCGTCCGCCTGCTCACCGAGGTCCGCTACGGCGACCTGCCCGCCTCCCTCGACGCCCTGGTCCGCGACCCCCGCTCCTGGCACCTCGCGCTGCGCCGACTCTCCGAGTACACCGCCGTACGCCTGGACTACGAACAGGAACTGGCCGAGAACCCGGCCGTCGAACAGGTCCGGATGCACCGCCTCTACCAGCGCTTCCTGCGCGAGTCACTGACCGAGGACGAGCGCCGGTCGTACGCCGACACCGCCTGCCAGGTGCTGGTCGGCGCCGACCCCCGGCGCCCCTCCGACACCCGCGACTGGGAACGCTACGCCCTGCTCATCCCGCACCTCGGCTTCGCCGGAGCCTTCGACTCCCCGCGCCAGGCCGTACAGGAACTCGTCCTCAACTGCGTCGAATACCTGCGCCTGCGCGGCGAGTACCGCACCGCCCTGAAGCTCTGCGACGAGGTCCTCGCCCACTGGGAACGCGCCCTCGACCCCGCCCACGGCGCCCTGCTCGCCCTGCGCAACAAACTCGGCGGACTGCTCCGCCTGGCCGGCCGCTACACCGAGGCCGAACGGCTCGGCCGCTCGGTCGTGGCCCAGCTCACCGCCGTACGCCCCGACGACCACCCCGAGCTGCTGCGCGCCAAGGACGGACTCGGCAGCACCCTGCTCGCCCTCGGCCGCTTCCCGCAGGCCCGCGAGCTGTTCACGGAGGCTGCCGCCCGCTTCGCCGACCAGTTCGGCACCGAGGCCCCGCAGACCCTCGCCGCCCGTCACAACCAGGGCCTCGCCCTGCTCCTGCTCGGCCGCTACGGCGAGGCCCGCGCCATCCACCGCGACGTCCTCCAGACACGGCAGCGCCGCCTGCGCTCCCGCCACCACCTCACCCTGCACTCCGGCACCGTCTACGCGCGGCTCATCCGCCTGCTCGGCGACTACCCCGAGTCCGTCTCCCGCCTCGAACAGATCGTCCGCACCCTGCGCCAGACCTCCGACGAACGTCATCCGCAGTCCATCATGGCCGACCACCAACTCGGCGTCTCCCGGCGCCGGGCCGGGGACATCCCCGAGGGCGGGGAACGGCTGGCCAGTGCCGCCCGGCGCGCCGCCCAGGTGCTCGGCCCGCTGCACCCCGACACCCTCGTGGTGGAGGCCGACCAGTCCACCTTCCTCAGGGAACACGGCGAGTTGAGCAGCGCCCTGCGCGCCGCCGAGTCCGTCGCCCGGCGGTACGAGGAACTCCTCGGGCCCCACCACCCGTACACCATCGGCGCCCTCGGCAACCTCGCGCTCGCCGTCATCCACACCGGCGACCACCGGCTCGCCCTGCACCTCACCGAACGGGTCCACCACGACATGGCCGAGGCCGTCGGCCGCGACCACCCCTGGACCCTCGGCTGCGCGCTCAACCTCAGCGGGGCGCGCAGCCTCGCCTACGAGGTCGACGGCGCCTGGGAACTCAGCCGCGAGACCGTACGCGGCGCCGCCCGCGCCCTCGGGGCCGCCCACCCGCTCACCCTGTCGGCCCGCACCGCGCTCGCCGACGACCTGCGCGCCCTCGGCCGCGCGCAGGAGGCCGCGCCCCACGAACGGGAGGCCGTCCGCACCCTCGGCGACACCCTCGGACCCCAGCACCCGCACACCCGCGACGCCCAGCGGCGGCTGCGCCCGTACTGGGACTTCGAACCGCAGCCGCTGTGAGCGGGGCCCGCTGCGGAAGCCCCGCCGCGTCAACTCGTATGCCAACTCATTGACAAACCAGGGTATTTGTTGCTCGATCGGAAGCGAGCCGCCGCCTTCCGCCACCGCCCACCGGGAGCCTGCCCATGAACGCGGGACACTCGACCACCCCGCCGCCCGTCTCGCTCGTCTACGCCGGGGTGAGCAACGGCTGGGCGCAGTGGATCGCCTGGGTGCTCGGCCAGGAGGACTGCCCGGTCACCCATGTGCGCTGGTCCCCGCTGAGCCCGCTGCCCGACATGGCGGCCCTGGAGGACTTCTTCGGCCGCCCCGGACGCGTCCTGCTCGTCCTGGACGACTGGTACCTGCGCTTCGACACCGGACGCAACCAGCAGTGGGCCCAGGTGCTGCGCCAGGTGATGCCCCGCCTGCACGACCGGGTCGGCGCGGTCACCGTGACCACCCGCGCCCTGCCCGACGAGGCCGTGAGCCTCGGCGCCGTCACCCTGCGCGGCATCGGCCCCGAGGAGGCCCGGCGCCGCGTCCTCGCGGAGGTGGGCCTCAGCCCCGGCACCCCGTACACCCGCCGGGACGAGGGCCCCCGCTACCCCGAGGACCCGCCCGACGTCACCAACAGCCCCCGCCGCAACCCCCGTTTCACCGGCCGCGAGGTCCTGCTCAACGACGTGCACGACACCCTCAACGCCGGATACGGCCGCCGCGTCCTGCTGCACGGACCGCCCGGCGTCGGCAAGAGCCAGGCCGCGGGGGAGTACGCGCGCCGGTTCGCCAGCGAGTACGACCTCATCTGGTGGGTGCCCTCCGCGACCAAGGCCGCCGCCCGGGAGGGCTTCGCGGCGCTCGCCCGCGAGGTCGGCCTGAGCGAGGGCGACCAGCTCACCGGGCAGATCGAGGCGGTGCAGGACGCGCTGAAGAAGGACGAGAAGGGCCGCTGGCTCGTCATCTTCGACGGCGCCGAGGACATCGACGGCATCGCCCCGCTGCTCCCCGAGGGCCGGGGCCAGATCCTGCTCACCGCGCAGAACACCGCGTGGTCCCGGCACGGCGCCCGCCCGCGCGAACTGCCGCCCTTCGACCGGGACGAGAGCGTCGCCTTCGCCTGCCGCCGCGCACCCCGCATGACCGAGGCCCAGGCCGGTGAACTCGCCGCCGCCCTCGGCGACCTCCCGCTCGTCATCGACCAGAGCGCGGCCTGGATCGACGCCCACCCCGCCGCCGACATCCCCCGCTATCTGACCTCCATCAGGGCAGGCGAACCCACGGACCCGGACCCCGAGACCCCCGTGGCGGTGCCCCCGGCCCATCGCCAGGTCTGGGCGCGCACCCTCGCCTCCCTGGCCGCCCGCTCCCCGGCCGTGCACGAACTGCTGCTCCTGCTCACCTTCTTCTCGCCCGACATGCTGCCCGTCCCGCTGCTGCGCGCCGCACGCCCCAGCGATCTGCCCGCCCATCTCGCCGGGTCGGTCAGCCAACCCGGCAACTGGGACGCGGCCCTGCTCACCATCTCCGAACTCGCCTCCATGCGCGTGGAGTTCGCCACCGAGGCCCGGCAGGACACCACCAGCATCGTCTCCCTGCGGATGCACCGCAGCTTCCGCCGCTTCATCCGCGCGAACCTCACCCCCGAAATGGAACGCGAGTACGCCGCCACCGCCGCCCGCGTCCTGGTCGCCTCCGACCCCGGTGAGCCCGGCGCACCGCGCAACTGGCACCGCTACGCCGAGATCCTGCCCCACCTCGAACCCTCCGGCGCCCTCGACTCCGACGACGGCGACGTACGTCAACTCCTGCTGAACTGCCTCGACTACCTCCGCGTACGCGGCGAGTACCAGGACGGCTATGACCTGGCCCACCGCGTCCTCGACCGCTGGCGCGACACCTCCGCCCCCACCGACAGCCGCGTCCTCGCCGCCGCCCACCAGGAGGCCCGCATGCTGCGCGGCCTCGGCCGCTACGAGGAGGCCGAGAAGGCCGACCGGAGCATCCTCGGCCTCCTCGGCGAGACGGGCGTCGACAGCGGCCTCGAACTGCTGCGCGCCAAGGACGACCTCGGCGCCACCCTCATGGCCCGGGGCCGCTACGACGAGGCACGCGCCCTGTACGAGGAGGCCGCGCAGAACGCCACCGACTGGCTCGGCGACCGCTACGTACCGCAGACCCTGCAGTTCCGCACCAACCTCGCCCTCGCCCTCGGCCTCCAGGGCCACTACCAGGCATCCTGCACCCTCCACCGCGAGGTCTACGACCGCCGCGTCGGCCTCCTCGGCGGCCGGGCCCGGCGCACCCTCCAGTCCGGCTACTACACCGCCCGGATGCTGCGCCTGCTCGGCAGACTCCCCGAGGCCAGAAGCCTCCAGGACTACAACGTGCGCCAGCTGCGCAGGACCCTCGACGAGGCCCACCGCCAGACCCTGCTGGCCGAGCACAACCTCGCCCTGTGTCTGAGGCGCGACGCCGAGTTCGAGGAGGCCCGCGCCATCATGCGCGAGTCCCGCAAGCGGCTCATCGTGCTCAGCGGCGCCGACCACCCGGACGTGCTCATGGTCAACCTCGACTACGCGATGCTGCTCCGCGTCCTCGGCGAGCGGACCAAGGCCCGCGGACTGGCCGAGTCCACCGCCCGCGCCTACGCCGCCCGCCTCGGCACCCTGCACCCGTACGCCATCGGCGCGCGCAACAACCTCGCCCTGCTCATGCTCGACGACGGGGAGACCGAGGCCGCCGCCCACCTCGCCGACGAGTCGACACGGCAACTGGAGGCGGCCATCGGACGCGGCCACGTCTGGTCGCTGGGCTGCGCCATGAACAGCGCGGCCGCGCTGGCCGCCCTCGGCGACGTGGAGGGCGCCGCACACCTCGGCCGCGACGCCCTCGGCCGCGCCATCCCCGCGATGGGCGCGCACCACGTCCTCTCCGCCAACCTCCGCGCGGGCCTCGCCCTCGACCTGCGCACCCTCGGCCGCACGGAGGAGGCGGCCGCACTGGAACGCATCGCCCTCGACACCCTCTCCGCCAGCCACGGCCCCGACCACGACCAGACCCGCTACATGCGCTCCCGGGCGCGGCCGTACTGGGACTTCGAACCCCAGCCGATCTAGCGTCCCGCGCATTTCAGGAGACCGATAAGCACGCCCTATCGCGTCTTCGGAAACCCCTCTTTGACTTTCCCCGGCACCCGGGTGGAAGGTGGATCTCGGCCGCGGAAAACGGAAACAGGATCCGGCAGGATTTCCGCGGCTCCAGTGGACGATCCCACGCGAGTACCGGCCCCGATCCCCCTCCCGGGGCCCCTGTCTCCAGCGCGGATCCTCGGAAGAGCGGCCGAGGATCCGCGCTGGCATTTCCGCACCCGGTGGAAAGCGGAAGGCGGCGAACAAAGAGAGCGCCGCCATTCCCGACGCCGACGGAATTCCCCGGCTGAATAAGCCTCCCCCGCATGGGCAGTCGGAGGGGCGACAACCCCCACCTCGGAGGAGGCCGGACCATGGCGATCGAAGACACGAACGTCCTCGTACTCACCACGAACTACGGCACCGAGCAGGACGAGCTGGTCAAGCCGGTGTCCGCCCTGCTGGACGCGGGCGCGCACGTCGTCGTCGCGGCGCAGCGCGCGGAGCCGGTGCAGACCCTGGTCTCCGATCAGGACCCCGGACAGCGCATCACCCCCGACGCCGTCCTGGACGAGGTGACGGCGGCGGACTACGACGCGGTGGTGGTCCCCGGCGGCACCCTCAACGCCGATCAGCTGCGCACCGACGACACCGCGCGCCGGCTCGTCGCCGAGTTCGCGCGCGACGGCAAGCCGGTCGCCGCGATCTGTCACGGGCCCTGGCTGCTGGTGGACAGCGAGCTGGCCGAGGGGCGCGAGCTGACCTCGTACCCCTCGCTGCGCCCCGACCTCACGAACGCGGGCGCGACCTGGCACGACAAGGAGGTCGTCGTCGACACGGCGGGCGGCAACACGCTGATCACCTCCCGCGACCCCGGCGACCTGGACGCCTTCACGGCCGCGATCATCCGCAGCCTCGGCGGCGACGAAGACTGAACACCCCCTGACGGGTGACCGGCGACCTCGGTCGAAAGGCGGCATAAAAGAAGCGTAAAAACTGCCGGAACCAGGCAATGAAAAGCCCTCCGCCCTTGTGTCAAGATTTCGTCAAGCCGGAGATCGGCGACGGGGCGGGAGGGGGACGGCACGCATGGCCTGGTTTCTCGGAATCGGCATCACGGGGGTCGTGCTGCTCGTCCTGTCGCTGATCTTCGACGGGCTGCTGGAAGGTGTGCTCGACGGCGCGCTGGACGGCCTGCTCGACGGATGGCTGTCCCTGCCGGTCGTCGCGGGCTTCCTCGCGATGACCGGTTTCGGCGCGGTCCTCGCCCAGTCGGTCACCGGCGTCGGCCCGGCCGGGGCCACCGCGATCGGCGCGGCGGCGGGGGTGGGTCTCGCCTGGCCGACGTACCGGTTCAGCCGCGCGCTGATGCGCGACCGTACGGCGGCTGCTCCGACCCGGGACGACGTCATCGGCACCTCCGGCAGCGTGGTCACGGCCATCCCGGCCGGCGGCTACGGCGAGGTGCTGCTCCAACTGGGCGGCCACCGCGTGAAGTTCGCCGCGCGCAGCGCCGTACCGGTGGCGCGCGGCGCCGAGGTCTGGGTGGAGGCGACGCCGTCGCCGACCTCCGTCCTCGTGCGGCCCGTCGAGCGCTGAACTCCCGCGCTCGGCAAGCCCGTACCGCTCGTAGGCCGGTAACGGATCCGGCCCGTAATCGTTCGACCGGCCCCGCACGGGCCGGAGTTGCCAACCCCCTCGCGGGGTGTCATGTGTCTGGGGGCACTGTATGAGTCCAGTCGTCGTCGCCGTGGTCGGAATCGTCGTCCTGATCGTCCTCACGGCTCTCGTCGTCGTCAGCCGCTACAAGGTGGCGGGTCCGAGCGAGGCGTTCATCGTCACCGGGCGCCGGGGCAAGAAGGCCACCGATCCGGAGACCGGGCGGGTCTTCACCGACAACAGCGGCCAGAAGGTCGTGGTCGGCGGCGGCGTGTTCGTCGTGCCGTTCGTGCAGCAGCGGTTCACCCTCGACCTGTCCTCGCGGCAGATCCCGGTCGCGGTGCGCGGCGCCGTCACCCTGCGCGGCGTGAAGGCCAACCTGGACGGTGTCGCCATCGTCAAGGTCGGCGGCAGCGAGGACTCCATCCGCGCCGCCGCCCAGCGGTTCCTGATGCAGCAGGACGGCATCGTCGGCTTCACCCAGGAAGTGCTCTCCGGCGCGCTGCGCGCCATCGTCGGCCGGATGTCGGTCGAGGACGTCATCCGGGACCGCGCCGCGTTCGCCGGGCAGGTCGCGGAGGAGGCCGAGGCGAGCCTGTCCGGCCAGGGCCTGGTGCTCGACGCCTTCCAGATCCAGGACATCACCACCGAGGGCTCCTACCTGGAGGACCTCGGCCGCCCCGAGGCCGCCCGCGCCAAGCAGGAGGCCGACATCGCGGAGGCCGTCGCCCAGCGCGCCGCCGAGCAGGCCCGCCTGAAGGCCGCCGAGGAAATCGCCGTCGCCCAGCGGACGTTCGCGCTGAAGCAGGCCGAGATCAAGGCGGAGACCGACGAGGCCGCCGCCCGCGCCAACGCCGCCGGACCGCTCGCCGAGGCCGCCCGCCAGCAGGAGATCCTCGGCCAGCAGGAGAAGGTCGCCGAGCGCCAGGCCGCCCTGACGGATCGTCAGCTCGACACCCAGGTCCGCAAGCCCGCCGACGCCCAGCGCTACGCCGCCGAGCAGGAGGCGGAGGCCCGCCGGGTCGCCCGCGTCAAGCAGGCCGAGGCGGAGCGGCTGGCCGCGATCGCGGCGGCCGAGGCCGAGGCCGAGCGGGCCCGGCTCACCGGTGAGGGCGAGAAGCAGCGCCGCAGCGCGCTGGCCGAGGCGGAGGCCATCGAGGGCCTGAAGCAGGGCGAGGCCGAGCGCTCCCGCCGCGCGGCCATCGCGGAGGCGGTCCGCCTGGAGGGCGACGCCGAGGCCGCGGCGATCACAGCCAAGGGCGCCGCCGAGGCCGAGGCCATGCTCAAGAAGGCCGACGCCTACCGCGAGTACGGCGACGCGGCCATCCTCCAGATGCTCGTCGAGGTGCTGCCCGAGGTCGTCGCCAAGGCGTCCGAGCCGCTGAGCAACGTGGACAAGATGACGGTCATCTCCACCGAGGGCGCGAGCCGCATCCCGCGCGCGGTCGCGGACAACGTGGCCCAGGGCCTCGAACTGCTCGGCTCCACCACGGGAGTCGACCTCGCCCAGCTCCTGAAGGGCGTCACCGAGCGCGCCGCGGCCCCGGCCGAGCACGCCGAGCGGTCGAACGGCAAGGTGGAGATCACCGGCTGACGGCTCAAGAGGCCGTAGAACCGGGGGAGTCGGGGAAGCGGGGCCTGCCGTGCGCGGTGGGCCCCGCTTCCGTACCGCGACTCTCCCTCACAGCTCCTCCTCCGGCCACCTCAGCAGCCGCGCCCCGATGACGGCGGTCTGCAGGGTGTACCGGTGCACGGGATCGGCCGGGTGGGCGCCGGTCAACTGGTGTATGCGGTCCAGTCGGTAGGTCAGCGCGCGCACGCTGAGCGCGAGTCTCCGGGCCGCCGCGGCCGACGTACATCCCGACTCGAAGTACGCCTCCAGCGTGCGCAGCAACGGCTCCGCGCCACCCCGTGCCTCCCGCAACGGTCCCAGCGTGCTGAGCACCAGGTCCGCCATCGCCTGCCGGTCCCGCGCCAGCACGGGATACACCAGCAGCTCGGCGGCGCGCACCACCGGGGCGTCCAGCCCCAGCCGCTCGGCGAGATCGAGCGTGCTCAGCGCCTCCTCGTACGACTGCACGACACCGCCCGGGCCGGGCCGGGGCCGCCCGATGGCCACCCGTACGCAGTCGGTGGTGGATCGCGCCTGCTCCGCGAAACGGTCCAGGATCTCGCCCTCGTCGCCGGGCACGATGCAGATCAGCTTGCCGTCCTTCGTCGCGAGCAGGATGCGCCGCTGGTCGAACCGCGCGATCAGGGCGGCCTCCACCCGGCGTGTGGCGGGGGAGGCGTCGTCGTACGCTTCCGTCCCCTCGGCCACAGCGACCGCGTGACCGTGGGAGAGGACGAGCCCGAACCGCTCGGCCCGCTCGGCGAGTCGCCCGAGATCGCTGCGGCCGTACAGCAGGTCGTCGATGAACTCCCGCCGCGCCGCCTCTTCCTGACGCACCGCCAGGCGCTGCGCCCGCTCGTACCCCTCCGCGAAGGCGTCCACCGCCTGCTCCACGGCGGCCAGCACACCGCCGACCGCGCTCCCCGGCGTACCGGCCGGCCAGGCCGCGCGGGTCGCCGCCAGATGCCCGCGCACCAGAGTGCGCAGGCTGTGCCCGGCGTCGGCGGCCCGCTCCCCGAGTGCGCGCCGTTCTTCCAGTTCCTCCCGGGTGAGCCTGCGCCCGGTGACGGACACCTCGGTCAGCGTACGGGCGTACTCGCCCAGGAATCCGGCCACGTCAGGCTCCGACACCGTGTCCCCCTCGCTCCGCACGCCGTTGACGTGCTCCTGCCGGTGTTGATCAACCGGAGCGTAGTGAGGATTGCCGGGAACCGGCAACGCGCGGGAACCCGGCCCTCCGACCTCCCGTTCCGTGTGGTGATGTGCTGCGGTACGGGCGCGAGCGTAGTGGGGGCGGAGGGGGTGTCCGGTCAGGCGGGGCCGGTGAGGTAGCGGGTCGTCATGTCGACAAGTTCGTTCTCCAGGCGTTCGGCCTCGACACCCTGAGGCGCGGCCATCAGCTTGTGGGTCACCAGCTCGATCGTGGAGACGACGAGCGCGGCGGCGGTGTCCAGATCCGCGACGGCCACCTCGGGGTGGCGGCCCAGCAGCGCGCGGATCTCCGCGACCCGGGACTCCTCGTAGCGCGCCACCTTGTCCATCAACTCCTGCGAACGCGGCGCCTCTTCGAACATGACGCGGAGAAGCTGGGGATCGGCGCGATGGTTGTCGACGGCCCGGCGGACGATACGGCGCAGGCACTG
The DNA here is from genome assembly GCF_009863025.1 of Streptomyces sp. SID4985. Taxonomy (GTDB): domain Bacteria; phylum Actinomycetota; class Actinomycetes; order Streptomycetales; family Streptomycetaceae; genus Streptomyces. The sequence continues at coordinate 15,537 of NZ_WWIR01000065.1, forward strand.
CTCCAGGGACGGAAGCGGGGCGTCCTGCTCCTGCGCCGCGCCCGCGCCGTCGATGTGCTGGAGCAGCAGCTCGGTGAGGATCGCGTCCTTGTTCGGGAAGTACTGGTACAGCGAGCCGATGGAGACGCGCGCCCGCTCGGCGATGCGGTTGGTGGTGCCGGCCGCGTACCCGTACTCCGCGAAAACGTGAGCAGCCGCCGCGAGGATGCGCCCGCGCGTCAGCTCGGCGCGGACCTGCCGGGGCTTGCGACGTGGTTCGAGTCGGCGCTGGTCGTGCGACACGGGGGCCTCCCGTCCGGGCTGGAAAAGCGAGTAGCAGAAAACATGAGCTGATGCTCACAATAGTGCCATGAGCTGCGCGAACGCGCTCTCTCATTGCTCGGGGGATCACTCGGAACCGTGCCCGAAGGCCCGGAGAACGAAGAGGCTCACTCATGCGCGACACACCTCGTCCGACCGTCACGCCCGCTTCCGCCCGCCTCACGTCGGCCCGTCTCGCGGAATCCCGCCGGATGACGACGGTGGAGCAGGTCGAGGCATCCGTCGGGCGCCCGCCTCCGCTGGTCATGATGAAGCAGGTCGACCGCCTCGACGAGGGCTGCGTGGCCGTCCTGGCGCACGCTCCGATCGCGGGGTTCGGCTACGTGGACGCCGAGGGGCACCGCAGGGCGACCTTCGTCGGGGGCCGCGCGGGATTCCTGCGCGTGCACTCGCCGGAGCGGATCTCGCTTGCTCTCCCCGCGGCTGTGGCGGAGCAGCCGCCGCCACGGGGGAGCGGTGTGTCGTTCGTGTTCCTGCTTCCCGGGGTGGGGGAGACGCTGCGGGTCAACGGTGTGGTGACGGGGTGCGGGGAGACGGGGTTGGAGGTGAACGTGCGGGAGGGGTACGTGCATTGCGGGCGGAGCGTGTTGCGGTCGCGGTTGTGGGAGTCGGCGACGATGCCTCGTATCGCCTCTGCGGTGGGCGAGTTGAGCGAAGGCCCGCTGTGTCGCCCCGATGTCGGCGCGTTCCTGGCCGCGTCGCCCTTTCTCGTCCTGTCGACGGGTGACGCCTCCGGGGCGGGCGACACGAGCCCTCGCGGTGATCACGCCGGATTCGCCCGGGTGTTGGACGGTCACACGCTCGTCCTTCCCGACCGCAAGGGCAACCAGCGCGCCGACACCTTCCACAACCTTCTCGAGGACGACCGCATCGCCCTCGCGGCCCTCGTCCCCGGCTGCGCCGAGGTACTGCGCCTGACGGGCCACGCCTCGATCACCGACGATCCCGCGTTGCTGGAGACGATGTCGCTGCGCGGCCAGGCACCCCAGGCGGCACTGCTCATCCACGTGCTCGACGCGGAGGTGGCCCACAGCGACGCGGTGGCGCGGTCGAGTCTGTGGAGCCCGACGGCACACGTCGACCCCACCGCCGTCCCGAACCTGATCGCGCTCGCCTCCCGGCACGCCGCCGCCAACCCCACCGAGACCGCCGGGGCGCCACCTGCCCTCGTGATGAAGCTGGTCGCCGCTCTGGCGTCCTTCCCTCGTCTGACCCGGGTGTTGATGGACCTGGGCTATCGCGTCCAACTGGGCAGGGAGGGCTACGGGAGTTCCGGGCGTCGGCGGTCGCCCCGCCGTAGCGGAGTTCCTACGACGGGCCGCCGTATGCGCGTAACCGAGGTGCGCCGGGAGACACCGCACGCGGTCACCCTCGTACTGGCGGACGCGCGAACTCGTCGCAGGCCGGTGCGTTTTGAGCCCGGCCAGTTCTTCACCTTGGTCGCCGAGATCGACGGACGTACGGTCCGACGCGCCTACTCGGCGTGTTCGGTGCCCGGCTCGTCCCCACTCGAAGTCACGATCAAGAGAGTTGAGGACGGCCTCTTCTCCGCATACGCCAACGACCGCCTACGCGCCGGAGATTGCCTGAACGTCCTCGGCCCGTCCGGCGCCTTCCGCGCGACTGCCGCCGACCACCTGGTGATGATCGCCGCCGGAAGCGGTGTCACTCCGATGATGAGCATGATCCGCACGAGACTCGCCGAACGGACCGGCCCCCGGCTGTCGTTGCTCTACGCCAACCGCGACGCATCCCATGTCCTGTTCGCGGACGCCCTGACCCACCTCCAGCGAAGCCACCCCGAACGCCTCTCGGTCACCCACCAGCTGAGCCGCCCGTCCGCCGCGTGGGCCGGAGCCCGAGGCCGACTCACCCCCGAGACGGTGGGCGAATGGCTGTCGACCCTGAAGCCCTCTGATTCCGCCCACTACTACCTGTGCGGCCCCGAAGCGGTGATGTCCGTTGCCCACGAAGTCCTCCTCGCCCAGGGCATCCCGCCCGAGCGCATCCACCAGGAGAGCTACACGGCGGCCTCCGACGCCCCGCCACCGCCGTCCGCCGCCGTACCCCACCCCCTGACCGTCACTCGCAACGGCACCCCTCTCGGCACCACCGCCATCACCCCCGGCCAGACTCTCCTCGACGGCGCCCTCACCGCCGGCCTCCCCCTCCCGTACTCCTGCACGGTGGGCAACTGCGGCGAGTGCGTCGTCCGCCTCCGCACCGGCGAGGTCGCGATGAGCACGCCGAACTGCCTCACGGAGCAGCAGCGGGCGGAGGGGTATGTGCTGACGTGCGTGGGGCGGCCTTGTTCGGCGGTGGAGGTTGAGGTGGAAGTGGAGGTGCCGGTGGAAGCGCCGGAGGGCGATGAGGAGCCGGGAACCTCGTCAAGCGGCGGCCGTCACTGAGTTGTATAGCCTGTCGATCCGGTCGAACCGAATGAGGGCGGGACGTGGAGACGCTGGTGAAGGGGGCCGTCGCGGCGGCACTACGTGACGGGAACGACGAGTCGATCCGCCTGTATGTCGCCGCCTGCGTCGAACGCATGGCGCCGCTGTTCGTGGGCCTACGGGCGGACGAGCCGGGGCGGGAGGCCGACCTGGACTTCTACGTCGACTCCCTTCGCGACCTTTGGCACGCCGACCGACCCCTCGCCGACGCCGCCGAGCGCGTACGTCGGCTGGAGCGGTTCCCGGAGCTGCAACCGAACGAGGAGGGGATCACCGATGTCGCCGACACCTACGCCTTCTTCGCTGCCCTCAGCCTGCGGTACGCCCTGCCGGCCCACGGCTCGGGAAGCGCCGATGACGCGGTGGCCTGCGGCCATGCGGCGCTGACCGCGATGGGGATGCTGGACCGGAACCTGGCGGGTGCGGGTTTCGTCGCCGAGGAACAACGACTGCAGTCCCTCTCACTGAGCGGCGACGCCTCAGGCATGTGGGACGCGAGCGTCATGGCAGGGCGCGAGAGATTTCGTGCGGTGTTGGGCCGCCTGCTCCGCTGAAGATGTTCCCTGTCGGCAGTCACGTACATTCCCCACAACACAGAGGGCGCACGGTGGAACTGATCAGCCTCTCGGACGGCGACAACAGCTTCCGGGTACGGGTGTTGGGGCGTCGGGCGCCCGGTGTGCTGCATCTTCACGACCAGCTCGACGCCGAGGTCCTGATCACGAGCAGCTTCGTCAGTGGTCGACTGGCCATGTCCCTTCTCCCGTCCGACCTGGACGACTGGTCGCGTGCGCTGGATCTCCTCGCCGCAGGGCAGGACATCTGCTGGAGGGACGACGACCACAGCCCCGAGATCAGGATCCAGCCGCACAACGAAGAGCATGAGACTCCCGCTGTTCATGTGGAGGATCCGGGCAGGTCGTCCGTCTCCGTGTTCCTTCCCATGAACCTTGAAGAGGGTTGGATCGACGAACAGCGGAGACTGCTCGGGCGGGTACGGAAGGAATGGCCGAGCGAGGTCCTGCAGTCCTCACCGGGTGTCTATGAATGGCGGCGCTGAACGGCTGCCGGGTGTCGTAGGCAGCTGAGTGTGCCTCCCCCTCAAAGCCCTCGGCGTGCGCGCAGCGACGACAGCGCGGCCGCCACCCGTCCGACCGCCTCCGGCGGAGTCGACGCGTGGGGGGAGAGACGGAGCGAGTCGGTGCGTACCGTCGGCGTGACGCCCTCCGCGTGCAATGCCTTTGCGACGAGCCCAGGTTCGTAATCCGGCAACGTGAAGGACAGGATCCCCGCGCGGCGCGCCGGGTCGGTGGGGGAGAGGACGCGGCCGCCGTGGGCCGTGACGACCTCGGTGAGTTCGCTGATCCGTGTCTCGATCGCCGCCTCGATCGCAGTGACCGTGTGCCGTTCGACCAGCTCCAGCGCGGCCGCGAACGCGGCGGCGGTCACCGGGCTCAGGTTGGTGATCGACCAGCGTCGCGCGTCGGGGGCGGGCGGGTGTTCGGCGCCGTCGAAGAGGCCCACGTCCTCGACTCCTGTCCACCCGGTGAGGACCGGCTCCAACTGCTCCAGCGCTCGGTCGGACAGCGTGGCGAAACCCGTGGACCAGCCCGCGCGCAGCCACTTCTGGCCGCCCGCGATCACCACGTCCGCCGCGCCCCAGGGCAGTTCGGCCACGCCGAACGCCTGGATGGCGTCCACGATCAGCAGCCGGTCCGGCCCGATCGCCTCGCGCAGCGCCGCGAGGTCGGCCCGGAACCCCGTACGGAAGTCCACAGCGCTGACGGACAGCGCCACCACGTCATCGGCGAGCGCGACGCGGACCAGTTCGGGGGTGACCCTGCCACCCGGCTCCGGATCGAGCCAGCGCGGCGTGGCACGGCCCAGGTGCGCGCTGCGGCGCCACGGATAGTGGTTGGCGGGGAAGTCGCCGCGTGGCACGAGGACCACGCCCTCCCGGACGCCGAGCGCGGCATGGAACACGCCCGTCGACGCGTTCGGCAGCAGCACCGTGTGCGCGGCGTCGGTCCCCGCCAGGCGCGCGGCAGCGTTCCGCGCGGTGTCCTCCGCGCGCATCAGGCCGTCCACGGTGGTGTGGTCGGCACGCGCGGACTCCTCCATGGCTCGCGCGGTGGCGGCCACGGCGTCCCGCGACGGCGGCCCGAACCGTGCGAAGTCGAGGTACCCGGCGGGGGTGTCGAAGTGGGCTGCGTACGACGTGAGCACGGGGCCGTCCTTCCGGACCGGTAAGGGTGTCAAGGGTGGTGCGGCGCGGGCCGCGGGACGTGGTGACCTCCGCCGTCCCGCCCGCGTGGCGTTACGGTACGCGACTCCCGTCGTACGCCCAGCGCCTCGTACGGCACGGAACGGCGGCCCGCTCCGAACAGAACGACCGAACAGAACGACCGGCCAGGACGGCCGATCGGGACGGCCGAGCAGAACGGCCGGACAGCCCCGTCGAAGGAGCCGCCCGGCCGTCCCGTCCCCGTCACCAGGAATCAGTGCCCGGCGGACTCCTCAGGACGCGCGTGGCGCGGCAGGAGGAACGAGAGCAGGAACGTCAGGACGAGCATCCCGTCGACGATCCACAGCACCGTCTTCATCACGGAGCCGAAACCGCTCTCGAAGGCGGACGACGCGGTGGCCTTCAGCGCGTCGGGTATCTGCTGAGCGGCCTGCGGGGAGGTGACGGCCGCGCGGGTGTCCTTCTCCAGACGGGCGCAGGACGCCGGGGTGGCCTCGGGGTCCTTGGCGACGGCGCGGTCGGAGGCGCAGTGCCGCAGGTCCGCGACCACACGGTCCTGCGCGGCCGGGGCGACGTGCGCGGCGGCCAGTTGTCCACGCAGACTGTCCGCGCGGTGGTCGACGGCGGTGGCGATGCCGCCGCCCAGGAGGCCGAAGAAGACGGTGCCCAGGAGGGCCACGCCGAAGGCGCCGCCGAGCTGCTGCATCGCGGTCATGGTGCCCGACGCCGAACCCGTCTCGTGCTGCTCGACACTGGCGAGGACGATGTCGAAGAACGGCGCCATGAGCAGGCCCATGCCGATGCCGGTGACGAGCAGCGCGGGCAGGAGCTGCCAGGGGCCGACGCCCGCGCCCACCATGTCCAGGGTCAGCCACACGCCGAACACGCCGAGCGCCATGACCACGGTGCCCGCCTGGAGCACGGCGCGGCCGAACCGGGCGACGCCCTGGGCGATGCCGAAGCCGACGATCATGCCGCCGGACCAGGGCACCATGACCAGGCCCGCCTTGAGCGGGGAGTAGCCGAGGCCGATCTGGGTGTAGAGGTTGAAGACCAGCATGAAGCCCTGCATGGTCGAGAAGAAGACCAGGCCGAGGATCATGCCGCCACTGAAGCCGCGCTTGCGGAAGAGGCTGGGGACGACCAGCGGGTCCTGGCCGGCCCGGCTGCGGCTCGACTCGTAGCGGGCGAAGACGGCGAACACGACGACCGAGGCGGCCATCATCGCGAAGGTCCACACCGGCCAGTCGTACTCACGGCCCTGGACCAGCGGGAAGATGATGAGCATCGCGCCCAGCGAGACCAGCAGCATGCCGGGGATGTCCAGGCTCGGCTTGGTCTCGGAGCGGCCCTTCGGCAGATAGCGCGCCGCACCCAGGAGTGCGGCGATGCCCAGCGGCAGGTTGATCAGGAAGATCATGCGCCAGCCGGTGCCGAAGTAGTCGGCATCCACGAGCCAGCCCGCCAGGATCGGTCCGCACACCGCGGACAGACCCATGACCGGCCCGAACATGCCGAACGCCTTCTGCGACTCCTTCGGAGGGAACATCTCCTTGATCATGCCGAGGCCCTGCGGCAGCATCACCGCGCCGAACAGGCCCTGTACGACCCGCGCGGCGATGAGTATCTCGGGCGAGCCCGCTATGGCACACAGCAGCGAGCCGACGGTGAAGCCCGCGGCGCCGACCATGAACATCCGGCGGCGGCCGTGGATGTCGCCGAGCCGGCCGCCGGTGACGAGCCCGACGGCCATGGAGAGGGTGTAGGCGGCGGCGAGCCACTGGAGCGTGGACGCGCCGCCTCCGAGGTCGGCCCGCATGGAGGGACCGGCGATGTTCGTGACGACGGCGTCGAGGAGGTCCATCACCTCGGCCGCGAGGATCACGAAGAGTGCTGCCCAGCGCCACCGGTAGGGCGCTGGAGAGTCGGTGGGCGTCTCGCTGGACGCGACACCGGTGGTGGACATCGGGACTCCTGGCGGAAGGGCCGCGCCCGCGATGACGCCCACGGATACGGCGGGTGGATGGATACGACAGCCCGGCTCGCCGGTACGGCCCGGTGAGCCGATGCGGCCGGACGCACGGGTGAACACTGTTCACGATAACAGAACACTGCTCACCCGGAGAACGCTGTTCATTAAGATATAGCGCAATCGCCGAGCCGAGACAAGATATATCGCGTCTGCTTGTGGAAGTTGCCTGTTCACCGACGAGAACACTGTTCTCGCGCGCGCCTAGACTGTCCCCATGACCGATGTGGCCGCCGGTACCCCCGCCACCCCTCCGCCGTCCCCCTGGGAGCGCCGACGCTCCGGCCGGGCGCAGGCCGCCCCCGCGCGGGCGCCGCTCTCACGGGACCGGATCGTCGAGGCCGCCTTCGTCGTGCTGGACCGCCAGGGACTCGACGGGCTGTCGATGCGCCAGGTGGCGGCCGAACTGGGCGTCACGGTCTCCGCCCTCTACGCCTACGTCAGCTCCAAGGACGACCTCCTGGAGCTGATGTACACCCGGCTCTTCGACGGCTTCCGGATCCCGGAACCCGACCCCGAGCACTGGCAGGAGCAGGTGCGCGACTACGCCCGCGCCGGACGGCGCCGTCTGCTGTCCCACCGCGACGTGGCCCGCATCTCCATGGCCCATGTGCCCTTCACGGCCGAACTGCTGCCGCACGTCGAGGGGTTGCTCGCCATATTCCGCACGGCCGGGCTCCCCGACCGCATCGCCGCCGAGGCCGGCGACCTCATCTCGACCTACATCGACGGCTTCGTCCTGGAAGAGGACATGTGGCAGGACCGGGCCGCCCGCAGCGAGAAGGGCGGCGAATCCCTGGCCCGCCCGGACTGGCGCGAGATGGCCGACGAGATGCAGAACTACTTCGCGGCCCTCCCCGAGGACGAGTTCCCCCACCTCCGCGCCCTCTCCGGCGTGATGGTGACCGACTCCTCCGAAGAACGCTTCGACATCGGCCTGGAGATCATCCTCCGAGGGCTGGCGAGTTACCTGCCGGACGAGGGCGCCCCCGCGACTCCGGCTGACGGCTGACGGCTGAACGAACCAAGCCGCCGGGATGCCGGACAACTGCCCCATCCCGACGGCCACGGACACCGACGTGCCCCGTCGTGATCAGGTCTCCGGCGTGCTGGTGATCCCCTTGCAGGCGTTCGTGTTGTCGAGGACCCCGGGCTTGGCGGCGGCCTTCACCGCGTTGAAGTCGGCGACGTAGGCGTCATGGTCGGCGTCGTTGTCGACCTTGAGGAGAGCCTCGTCGTTCTTGGTGAGGGCCGGGCCGCTGTAGTTGTGGCTGCCGGTCCACAGGATTTTCTGCTTCGTCGTGCCGTCGTACTTGCCCTCGATCAGCAGGTACTTGGAGTGGATGATGCGTGAGGCGGTGGAGGGGTCGTTGTCGTCGTCATCGTTGTAACAGCGCAGCGTGGGGCCGCCCGAGGCGTGCAGGGTCTCCCAAGTGCCGCTGGAGGAACCGCTGTCGGCCTCCGAATAGACGATGTCGACCGAGCAGCCGGCGGTCTTGAGCGCGACCAGCTTCTGCGCCACCGCGAGCCGGGTGAGCCGGAACATCCCGACCCGTATGTTGGTGTGCTTGGTGGTGCCGTCCTCGGTGTAGTTGCAGGTCACGTTGTCGAGGACGGCGGTGATGGTGTCGCCCGGCGTCGGGTCGTCCGCCGGACGCGGGAAGAAGTAGGCCTTGTACGGGCTGCTGGCGGTGGAGCTGTACCGCCAGTCGGCCCAGTCCTGGCCCACGAGCTGGTGGAAGTAGTCGCTGTACGCCGTGTAGATCGCCGTGTTGCCCGGCAGGACGTAGGCGTCGTTCCAGAACCGGCTGTAGCTGGACGGCGTCAGGTTCGCCGAGGTCTGCACCACGACGTCGCTCGCGCCGTCGAGCTGCGAGAACAGCCAGAACTTGTTGTGGTTGATGGAGGAGCCCTGTGAAGGCTCGCCCAGACAGGACTTGTTGACCGGGCACAGTCCGACGAACGAACTCTTCGTGAGGTCGGTGCCGAGCCCGGCCTTCAGGATCGAGTACGACGTGTCCTTGGCGTTGTCGCTGACGTCGCTCTCGTCCATCATCAACTGGATGTCGACGCCGCGTCCACGGGCGTCCACGAGGGCCTGGGCGAAATCCGCGTCCCAGAAGTGGTACACCGAGGCCCTGATCGAGGAGCCCGGTTGCGCCTGGCCGATGTAGTCGAGCAGCCGTGTGCGTATCGCCTTCTGCGCGGCGTCGTCGCCCTTCGGGTTGTTGAAGACCGGGCCCGCCACTATGGCCGCGGACGCGTTGTCCGCCAGGCCGAGCTGAAGGCCCGCGACGAGCGAGATCGAGAAGGCGGCCGCGGCGAGACGGCTTGAGACGTGGCGTGATGCTGAGCGCATCAGACCCCCTGACATGGATCGAACAAATATCTATCGATCGGATGTTGCCAGAGGGGTTTGCCTGACTACCAGTCACATCTGTTCCATGCCGGGGCCGCTGATCACTGTCGCGGCCAGGGGGTGCGGCAGCTCCACCGCCTCGTCTCCGTCGCGCGTCGGCCTCACCCCGCTCCCAAAATACCCCCGGGGGTACTCGTGGTACCGTCCAGATATACCCCCGGGGGTAATTTTGCTGGAAGGGAGTACCTCGTGTTCTTCATCGACACCCTCGACGTCACCGGCCTCGGCAACCGCAGCTACCTGGCGGGCGGCGATCGCGCGGCCGTCGTCGTCGATCCGCCGCGTGACATCGACCAGGTGATCGCGGCGGCGGCGCGGCGCGGTGTGCGGATCGCGTACGTCGTCGAGACGCACGTGCACAACGACTACGTCACCGGAGGGCTGGAGCTGGCGCGCGTCACCGGCGCCGCCTATCTGGTGCCTGCCGGGGCCGGGGTCGCGTACCCGCATGTGGCCGTGGGGGACGGCGACCGGTTCGCGGTGGACGCCGGGGTCGGGCTGCGTGCGCTGGCCACGCCCGGACACACCCCGCACCACACCGCCTACGCCCTGGAGGAGAACGGCGCGCCCGTCGCCGTGTTCACCGGGGGCTCGCTGCTGACCGGCACCGTCGGGCGGCCCGATCTGGTCGAGCCGCGGCTGACGGAAGGGCTCGCCAGGGCTCAGTACGCGTCGGCGCACCGGCTGGCCGAGGAACTGCCGGACGAGACCGTGGTGTTGCCCACGCACGGGTTCGGCAGCTTCTGCTCGTCGCGGCGCGCGGAGGGTGCGGGCAGCACGATCGGCGAGGAGAAGGCATCCAACGAGGTGCTGCTCCGCGACGTCGACACCTTCGTCGCCGACCTGCTCGCCGGGCTGGACGACATCCCCGCGTACTACACCCACATGGGCCCGGCCAACGCCGCCGGACCCGCGCCCGTCGACCTGACGCCGCCCGCCGTGGCCGATGCCGAGGAGATAGCCGCCCGGCTCGCCGCCGGGGAGTGGGTGGTCGACCTGCGCAACCGGGTCGCCTTCGCCGAAGGCCATGTCGCCGGTTCGCTGAATTTCGAGGCGGAGGGGCAGCTCGCGACGTACCTCGCCTGGCTGATCCCGTGGGGCAAGCCGGTGACCCTGCTCGCCGCGTCCCCGGAACAACTCGCCGCCGCCCAGCGCGAACTGGTCCGGGTCGGGATCGACCGGCCCGCCGCCGCGGCCACCGGGGAGCCGGAGAACTGGACGGGGGAGAGGCTCGCCTCGTTCCCGCGCGCCACCTTCGCCGACCTCGCGGCGACAGCGACGGGCGCCCCCGCCGCGCGGCCGGAGGCCCACTCCGGCGCCGACCTCCGCCATCCTCCGGCGCAGCGCCCCGTCGTCCTCGACGTCCGCCGCCACTCCGAGCGCACCGCGGGCTTCGTCGACGGCTCCGTCCACATCCCCCTCCACACCCTGCCCCGCCGCCTCCACGAGGTCCCCGACGGACAGGTGTGGGTCCACTGCGCCGGAGGCATGCGCGCCGCCATCGCCGCGTCGCTGCTGGACGCCGCGGGCCGCGAGGTCGTCGCGATCGACGACGGCTTCGACGCGGCCGGGCGTGCCGGGCTGGTCGTACGCACGCGCTTGGACGGCGGCGATTCCGACACGGCCGGACCGGCCGACCGCACCCACGGATGAGCGCGCTGATACTCGCCCTGGTCGCCGGAGCCGTCGTCGGACTGGCGCTCGGGGGACTCGGGGGCGGGGGCAGCGTGCTGGCCGTACCCGCGCTGATCTACCTGCTCGGCTTCACCCCCGTCGCGGCGACCACCGCGAGCCTGATCATCGTCGCGTTCACTTCCGCGGCCGGACTGTCAGCCCACGCCAGGGACGGCTACGTGCGCTGGCGCACCGGGTTGCTGTTCGCGGCGGCCGGGATCGGGCCCGCCATGCTGGGCGGGGCGCTCGCCGGACGCCTGCCGGGGGCCGTGCTGACCACGGCCTTCGCGCTCGTCGCGGCGGTCGCCGCGCTCCGGATGCTCAGGCCGCGCGCCGTGTCCGAGGGCGCGAGGCGGGTACGGCCGGGCCGGGCCGCGGCCGCCGGAGCGGGCCTTGGCCTGGTCACCGGGGTACTCGGGGTGGGCGGCGGTTTCCTCGCCGTGCCCGCGCTGGTGGGCGTCCTCGGGATGCGGATGCGGGCGGCGGTGGGCACCAGTCTGCTCGTCATCACCGTCAACTCGCTGGCGGCCCTCGCCCTGCGCGCGGGTACGGCCGACGGGCTCGACTGGGCCGTCGTGGGACCGTTCACCGCGGCGGCGGTGCTCGGCGCGTGGGACGGCAAGCGCCTTGCCGCGAAGCTGTCGGGGCGCGCTCTTCAGCGGCTCTTCGCCGTCGCCCTGCTCGGCGTGGCCTGCTTCATGCTGGTGGACGCGGTGGTGCGATGAGCGGCCCGTACGACGATGAGCGCTCTCGTACGACCCGGTGGCCACGACCTCGCCGCCCCGCCGCGCCCCCACTACGCCAGCGACAGGAACAGCTTCTCCAGCCGCGCCCGCATCGCGTCCGTGTCCTCCCCGTTCTTGCGCCCCGTCTCGACGTCGGTCAGGCACTGCTGCAGCCCCGTCGCGATGATCGCGAAACCGGCGCGGTCCAACGCCCGTGAAGCGGCGGCCAGTTGAGTGACGACCTCCTCACAGTCGCGTCCCTCCTCGATCATCCGGATCACGCCGGAGATCTGGCCCTGCGCCCGCCGCAGCCGGTTCAGCACGGACTTCAAGTTCGCGCCCTCAAGCTCCAGTTCCACGCTCACTCCTCGAAAAATACCCCTAGGGGTACTCTACGTCCCGGTTCGGGACGGTGACGACCCGCACGCCGACAAGGATCACATCCGCCATGACCGCGCCCCGCACTCTCAGCACCGACCAGGCCCGCGCCCGCCTCCAGGACCTCACCGTCATCGACGTCCGCACCCCCGCCGAGTACGCCTCCGGCCACCTCCCCGGCGCCCTCAACATCCCCCTGGACCGGCTCCGGCACGCGCTGCCCGACCTGCGGCACGCCGCCGACCGGGGCGACCTCCTCATGGTGTGCGCCTCCGGCAACCGCTCCACGAACGCCTGCCGGACCCTCGCCGAGCAGGGCATCCCGGCGGCCACCCTCACCGGCGGCACCCAGGCCTGGGCAACCGCCGGACACGACCTGCACCGCCCCACGGCCCGCGACACCCGCACCGGCTGGACCATGGAGAGGCAGGTCCGCTTCACAGCGGGGGCGCTGGTCCTGCTCGGCCTCCTCCTCGGCCTCCTCATGCACCCCGCCTTCCAGCTCCTCTCCGCAGGCGTCGCGGCCGGCCTCGTCTTCTCCGCGCTCACCGACACCTGCGGCATGGCCGCCCTGCTCTCCAAACTGCCCCACAACCGCCCCCGCCCGGCGGACCTCGCCACGACACTGGCCGCATTGCGCCGCCGCTGACCAGGCACAGCGAAAATCGCTCGCAGCGCCTGCTTGGAGTGCGGTCATGCCGACTCCGCCGCGCCTGCGCGTGCCAGGCACGCCGAAACGATCACCGCCCGAGATACGTGGTCACGCGCGGCCGGGCGGGACAGGCGTCGCCTGGTGGTAGTACATCCGCCACGCGCCGTCCGCGGACTGCCTGCGCCAGAGCGAACTCCGCCGTGCTCGCCCGCCGTTCAAGGTGGTCTCGTACGTGAGGTGCACCAGTCCGGGGGCCAGGAGGACGCCGGTGAAGTCCGAGGGCTCGTAGCGCGGGCCGCTGTCCGCCGCGCCGTCCATCCCGGGCATCTCGGCGACCATCTCCTCGTACGTCCACCGCCGACCCGAGGACCCGACCTCCACGAACTCCGGATCCAGCAACTGCCCTGAAAGGGAGGGCGATGCGCGCACGTCGGGGTCCATGAGGCGCAGCTCGCCCGCGATCGCTTCCCGTACGGCATCCGTCTCTTCGCTCATGTGGGCATCCTGGCCCAGGTGACCTGGCCTTTCGCAACCGAGTTACCGCCTGCGGAGCACACCTTCGGGCGACGGTTCGCCCGCCCATCGGAGCAACGCGGTTTCCAGTTCCGGGAGTTCGGAGGTGTCCGTCGTGTCGGAGGCCCAGGCGATCACGCCGTCGGGGCGTATCAGTACCCCGGCCGGTGTCGCGTGGGTGTCGGTCACGAGGTGGACCCGATGCGCCCATGCCGACGCGAGGGCGGCGAAGGTGCCGTCGGGGGAGCGGTCGAGCAGCAGGAAACCGCCGTCGTGGGCGTGGTCGGACAGGCGGGAGCCGTCCGTCAGGTGGAGGTCGGGGGCGTAGCGGCCGGTCAGAGGGTGGGCGCCGGGGAGGGCGGTGCGTTGGGTGACGCCGGAGATCTGCTTGACGGCGTAGGTCGTGCCGTCGCGGGTGCCGAGCAGGTCGGCGACGACCGAGCGGAGGGCGGCGGACCTGGGGTCGCCGCGCAGGACCCCGATCTGGGCCCGCGTCCAGTCGAGCACCCAGGCGCCGAGGGGGCGGCGCTCGGTGTCGTAGGTGTCGAGGAGCCCGGCGGGAGCCCAACCGGCGATCACCGCACCGAGTTTCCAGCCGAGGTTCATCGCGTCGCCGACCCCGAGGTTGAGGCCCTGTCCGCCGAAGGGCGGGTGCACATGGGCGGCGTCACCGGCCAGCAGGACGCGACCCGAGCGATAGGCCGCGGCCTGGCGGGTGTTGTCCGTCCAGCGGGTCGGTACGGCACGCAGCGCGGTCAGGGTGACGTCGGTGCCCGAGACTTGACGCAGGCTGGTCTGAACGTCTGCCAGAGTGACGGGTGTTGAGCGGTCGGCCGGAGGGGCATCGAACTCCACGGTGGCCACCCGTCCGGGCTGGGGGCCGTAGCGGTACGCCCCACGGGAGGACCACGTCCATCCGCTCGCGAGCTTCTCCGGGTCGGCGATGTCCACGACCGCCTGGTATCCGGTGAGTTCGGGATCGGTGCCCGGGAAGCCGATCCCCGCGAGGCGGCGTACGGTGCTGTGTCCGCCGTCGCACCCCACCAGCCAACCGGTGCGCCATGTACCGGCGTTGGTGCCCACGAGTACGCCGTCCCCCGTGTCTTCGAGCGCGGTGACCTCCACTCCGCGGCGCACCGGCACGCCGAGCCGCGTAACGTGCTCGGTCAGCAGCGACTCCAACTCACGCTGCGGCACCATCCGTACGTCGGCCGCGGTGTGCGCGGCGAGGTCGGGGTCGGACCAGTCCACGAGGCTCGGGTCGAGAACCATGCCCGCGAAGTGGCCGGTGAAGCGGGCCTCGGGCCGCCGTTCCCCGGCCACATCGGCGTACGAACCCATCCGCGCAAGAACCTCGCGCTGTATTCGCCGGGCGGCGGGCAACAGTCCACGCCGGTCGAGCGCCTCGGCCGTCGGCACGTTGATCGACTGTGCCTTCAGCGCCTCGTCGGGCTTCTCCCGCCGTTCGAGCACCCGCACCGTGGCCCCGGCGAGCGCCAGTTCGGCGGCCAGGACGAGGCCCACGGGCCCGGCTCCGACCACGGTCACGTCCACGCTTGTTTCCATGTGCTGATTCATGTCCTTCACGCAGTCACGATACGAACAGTGTTCTAGATACGAACGACGTTCTACATGCGAACGGCGTTCGCGTCAATCTGGGTCGTCGGCGCGACCGGTGGGAGAAAGCCCCACCGGAACGGTGCGAGATGTGGGTGACGTACACCTCAACCGCGACGTGACAGCGCCCTAATCTCCCCGTCGTCACCTCTGCGCGCGCTCGGCTTCGAGGAAGAGGTCATCGTGAGGAGAACATCCGTAAGAGGCACGGCGGTTCGCCGACTCGGGCTGCTGGCGTCCATGGCGCTGCTGGTGGGCGCGACCCAGGTCCTCGGGGCCGAGGCGACCACCGCGACGCGTCCGGCCCCACCCGGTCGCTCGGCGCCCGCGTGCGGCGGGCTGGACGGCATGGAGATCCCGGCATCGGCCATGAGCCTGCCGACCGGTGGAGGCCGCGTCGAGTCGGCCTCGGTCAGGACCGGCCTGGTCAGCGGCGAGACGATCACGTACTGCCAGGTCGACGCCGACATCCGTCCCGTCGATCCGTCCGCGCCCGCGATCAAGATGCGCGCGGCCCTGCCCTACGACTGGAACGGCAAGGCCCTGATGTTCGGCGGAGGCGGCTACAGCGGCACCATCCCCGACCTCACGGGCAACGTGCCGTTCGGCCCCACCGATCAACCGGCCCCCCTGGCTCGGCGGTACGCGACCTTCGCGAGCGACTCCGGACACCAGCAGAGCCCGACGGCCCCTCCGTCACTGGACGGGTCGTTCGGCGTGAACGACGAGGCCCTGAACAACTTCGCCGCAGGCGACGCGCTCAAGAAGACACGCGACGCGAGCCTGTTCCTCGTCGGGCACGCCTACGGGGCGCAGCCCGCCGAGGTCTACTTCGCGGGCGGCTCAACAGGCGGCCGGGAGGCCCTCGTTGTCGCCCAGCGGTGGCCGACCGCGTTCGACGGCGTGATCTCCGCCTTCCCCGCCTGGAACAACCTCAGCGAAATGCTGTACGTGGGGCACCTGGCCCAAGTCCTGTCCCGCCCCGGCGCCTTCCCCGGAGTCGACAAGCAGACACTCCTCTACGACAGGGTCGTCCGGGCGTGTGACGGGCTGGACGGCGTCAACGACAACGTCGTCTCCAACCCGGGGAGTTGTCACTTCGACCCCCACACCCTGCGCTGCCCGAACGGCACCGATGCCGGACCGGCCTGTCTGTCGGACACCCAGATCGGGGCCGTGATCGCCATGTCCTCGTCATTCAGCTGGCCGTACCGGATCGCCAGCGGCGAGACGGAATATCCCGGCTTCCCGTTCCTCTCGGGGGCGGACATGCGGACCCCGTTCCTCGGGTTCGGCACCACCGCGCCGGCCGATCCCATGCCGGTGACGAGCGGCTACGGGATGCAGTTCTGGGATCAATGGGTCAAGTACTTCCTGACCCGCGACCCTCACCACAACTCCCTCACCGTCGATCCCCGCAATCCCGGCAAGTGGCTCGCCCGGATCAGCCGTCTGTCCACGATCCAGGACCGCAACGACACGGACCTCGGCGCCTTCGCCCGCGCGGGCGGCAAGCTGATCATGCTCCACGGCGCCGCCGACGAACTCGTCGCCCCGCGTTCGACGACCGACTACTACCAACGCGTCCGCGCCACCCTGGGCGCCGGGCCGACCCACTCCTTCCTGCGCTACTACGTCGTGGCCGGGGCGAACCACGCCAACTTCGGCACCCCCGCGTTCGCCGCCGCCACGGACTCGCTCTCCGCGCTGGAGCGCTGGGTCGAAGGGGACGTGCCGCCCGTCAACCAGGTGGTGTCCGACGCCCTCCACCACCGCACGCGTCCGCTGTGCGAGTACCCGGGCTGGCCCAGATATCGCGCCGGTGATCCGGACAGCGCGTCGAGTTTCGTGTGCGCGCGCTGAGGCGTCCCCGGGCCCGGTCATGGACGTGACGGGGTGGTCCTAGGCTTCCACCAGTGATCTCCCCAACTCGTCCAGCGTCTCTCTTCCACGGTGGCACGGGCCGTGTCGCCACAGCGGCGACCGTCCTCCTCGCGCTTGCCACCGGCTGCGGCTCAAGCACCGGCGCTCCGGCGGGCGGCTCCACGAACACCGCGAGCCGCCCGCCGAACCGGCCTACAAGCCACCCGGTGACGGACACCAGCATCAGCGCCGAGCCGGGCGAGCGCTTCACGCTCACCGTCGACCAGAACGCCTCCACCCGCGAGTACTGGTACCTGGCCGGTCCCGAGCCCGACAGTTCGGTACTGGTCAGCCGTGGGCGGTCGTACGCGCGAGACTCCGCCGACGAGACGGCGCCCGGTGTCGGCCGTCAACTCACCTTCGCCTTCGAGGCCAAGGGCAGGGGGACGACCCGGTTCACGCTGCTGCACTGCACGTTCACCACCTGCCGGGGCAACACGTCCACCAGGCCCCCGCGACGACCGGCTCCGGCGAGTCCGCCGAGCGCATGACCTACACCGTCACTGTCGGCTGAGGAGAGACACGACGCGCTCGTGGCGCGAGCGGCAAAAACGACGCCAAGGACGATTCAAGAAGAGTTTGCAAAGTAAACGTGAAGCTTTTCACGGCTCAGCTTCGCTTGATTAGTGGATCTTGTTGGCTTTGCCCGCTTCCGCGTGCCTGGTGAACGGTCCGGACCTGCCCCTATGTTGCGAGCCGATCATCTGATCGAGTCGCATCTGTAGCCCAACTGGGCTTGGTGGGGAGCGGTTTCACTTGAATATGTACGGAGGGGGACGTCGGCTGCGCACAGTCGGCGTAGTGCTCTCCGCCGCGTTAGTGCTGGCGGCGAGTGCGTCCAACGAAGCCATGGCTGCGGTCGGTGCGAGATCCGGCCCAGCGGCCGGCGATGCCGCCGAAGCCACCAGGACCGCTGCGACGGGCGGGGCGGCCACAGCCGCCGGGGGCGACAGTGGCAGCGAGGAAGACGGCGGCGAGGACGCCAAGGCGCTGGCCGAGGCCGCGCGCACGGGCAAGCCCGTGGAGATCACCTCGCAACGCGGTGAGAGCAGCGAGGTCTACGCCACCCCGCAGGGTCACCTGGAGGCCAGGGAGCACCTGCGTCCGGTGCGGACCCGGGTGGACGGCGCATGGCGGGACATCGACACCACTCTGACCCGTGGCGCGAACGGGACGGTGGTGCCCAAGGCAACGACGGTCGGACTGACCTTCTCCGGCGGCGGGTCGGCCCCGCTGGTGCGGATGACGAAGAACGGCCGTGAACTGGCCCTGTCCTGGCCCACGGACCTGCCCTCCCCGCAGCTAAACGGCAACACCGTCACCTACCCGGACGTGCTCCCCGGCGTCGATCTGCGGATGACGGCACAGCAGGACGGCTTCACCCAGCTCCTGGTCGTCAAGTCGGCCGAGGCCGCCGCGAGTACGGGACTGAGCCCGCTACGCCTGAAGTTGGACGCCGACGGCATGCGGGTCAAGGAGACCGGTGACGGCGGCCTGGCGGCGATCGACCAGGGCGCCGGCAGCGCGGTCTTCGAGGCCCCCCGCCCCGTGATGTGGGACTCCAGCACCGAGGCGCCCGGCACCGAGGCGCCCGGCACCCAGGCATCCGGCACCGCGTCGTCGTCCCCCTCCGCCACCACCAAGACCTCGCCGAGCGCCTCGAAGCACCTGGCCGCCACTGCCACCGCCACCGGTCGCGAGCCCGCCTCCCCCGAGGCCGTCGCCGCCGACTCCGCCAACGTGGCCCAGGTCGGCGTGGACATTCCCGCCGCGCAGAACGCGCTGGTGCTGACGCCGGACCAGAGCGTCCTCAAGGGCAAGGACACGGTCTACCCCGTGTTCATCGACCCCCAGTGGTACTCTCCGAAGGCCTCCGCCTGGACGATGGCCTCCAAGTACTGGGCCTCGTCGCCGCAGTGGAAGTTCAACGGCGATCCGGACGCGGGCCTGGGCTACTGCAACTGGTCCTACTGCTCGCCCAACGACACCAAGCGGCTCTTCTACCGCATCCCGACTTCGGCTTTCGCCGGTCGGACCGTGTTGCAGGCGGAGTTCGTGGTCCGTAATACCTGGTCGGCCTCGTGCTCCGCGCGCAGCGTGGAGCTGTGGCGTACCAAGGACATCTCCTCGTCGACTACGTGGAACTCGCAGAACGCGGCGGGCTTCTGGATCGATCAGCTCAGGACGGCATCCTTCGCCTACGGGTACACCGACTGTGCCGCGAAGGACGCGGAGTTCGACGTGAAGTCCGCGGTGCAGCAGGCGGCCGACAAGAAGTGGTCGACGATGACCTTCGGCCTGAGGGCCGGGAGCGAGACCGACGGATACGGCTGGAAGCGGTTCTCCGACGACGCCTATCTGCGCGTGCAGTACAACCGCCCGCCGCCGCAGATCAAGATGTCCCAACTGACCATGGAGTACGGCGGTTCGTGCAAGAAGCCCGACAGCGCCGCGCGCGTGCGCTCGCTGGGCAAGATCTACGCCAACGACGTCACCGACCCCGACGGCGACTCCGTCCGGGTGGAGTTCCAGGCGAGCTGGGACACCGGTGACGGCAAGGGCGTGGTCACCCGCTGGAAGTCCGGTCTGACGACGGCGAAGAAGTCCGGTTCGGACTTCGCGATCATGCTGCCCTCCGTTCCGGCCAACAAGACGGTCAACTGGTACGTCCACTCCTACGACGGCGCCCAGTACTCGCCGTGGTCGTACACCGGTGACCCGACCGCCTGCTACTTCGTGTACGACACGAGCGTCCCCAAGGCGCCGACCGTCTCCTCCGTCCTCTATCCGGCGTCCGACCCGGAGAACCCGGACGACCCCTGGCACGACGGAGTGGGCCAGTACGGCAGCTTCGTTATAACCGGCGCCGTCTCCGACGTGACGAAGTACTGGTACGGGATCAACGGCGACCCCGTCTCCTCCAACGCGGTCACCACCTCGGCCGGAGCGGCCAAGACCGTGCCCGTGCTGCCGCTCAAGCCGGGCCTGAACACCTTCACGGCGCGGTCCTTCGACTCCGCCGGCAACGGCTCCGAGATCCGCACCTACCAGTTCCGGGTGAAGGCGGGGCAGCCGGAGCGCGCCGCCTGGTCCATGAACGAGGCCGCGGGAGCCACCGCGGCGGCGGGCAGCGCGCCCGCGGTGAACGCGACCCTGCACGGCGCTCCGACGCCGAACGTGGCGGGGAAGCTCGGCACGGCGGTGCAGTTCGACGGCGTCGACGACTACGCCTCGACCGACCTCGCCGCCGTCAACACCGACGTCAGTTTCTCGGTGTCCGCATGGGTGAAGCTGTCCGCCATGCCCTCCGAAGCGGCGATCGTAGCCTCCCAACGGGGTAACAATCAGCCAGGCTTCGAGCTGTACTACTCCAAGGGATACGACCGGTGGGTGTTCAATCAGTACAGTTCCGACACCGCCTCCGGCACTCCGGTACGGGCCATGCAGGCCGCCGCGGGCGGAGTCAAGGTCGGGGAGTGGACTCACCTGGTCGGCATCTATTCCGCCGGTGAACAGTTGTTGAAGCTCTACGTCAACGGTGCGCTGGCCGGAACCACGGCCTACAGCACGGCGTGGAACTCCCGCAGCGGCATGCTGATCGGCGCCAGCACCCCGGGCGGCACGCCCGCGTCCTTCTTCCCCGGGGCCATCGACGAGGTGAAGACCTTCGAGAAGCCGCTGTCGGCCGGAGAGGTGTCGTCCCTGTACACCTCCAACACGAGCGGCGGACGTCCGGCCCGGATGGTCTTCCACCTGGACGACCCCGCCACCGCGACCGCCCTGAGCGGCGGTGCCGACGTGAACCCCGCTGTCCTCAAGGGAGGTGCCACGACGGGAGCGGCCGGGGTGGACGGCAACGCGCTGACCCTGGACGGCACCGACGACTACGCCACCGCGGGCACGCCGCACGTCAACACCTCGTACAGCTTCGCCGTCTCGGCCTGGGTGAAGCTGCCGAAGACGAAACCGGCCCACGCGGCGACCGTCGTTTCCCAGATCGGCACCACGGTGACCGGGCCGGAGCTGTACTACTCCAACTCCTACGACCGCTGGGTGTTCAACCAGCACAGTGCCGACACCGGCGATTCCACGGTGGTGCGGGCCCTCCAGCCCACGGGCACCACCGCCAACGGCGGCGAGTGGACGCATCTGGTCGGCGTCCAGGACACCGTGGCCGACACGCTCTCGCTGTACGTCAACGGAAGCCTGGCCGGTACCACGGCACTGCAGCCGACCTGGTACGCCGGGGGAGCGCTGCAGATCGGCGCCAGCGCGTTCCAGGGGGTGCCCACCTCGTTCTTCCCGGGTCAGATCGACGACGTACGGCTCTTCGACCGTCCGGTGTCGGCCGGTGAGGTGCAGCAGCTGTTCAAGCAGCGTGCCCTGGTCAAGGGCCGCTGGAAGTTCGAGACGGCCGCGGGTTCTCCGCTCACGTCGCCCGACGACTCGGCCTCCGGCAATTCCATGACCCTCTACAACGGGGCCCAGACGGGCTCGGGCTGGGTCGACGGCGCCGTCGTTCTCGACGGCACGGACGACTACGCGGCGGCCCCCGTGGTCCCGGTCGACACGAGCGCCAGTTTCAGCGTCAGCGCCTTCGTCCAGACGGCCGCGACTCCGACGGCTCCGGTCACCGTCATGAGCGCTCCGGGTACGAAGAAGAGCGCGTTCTCCGTGCGCTACGAACCCAGCGCCACCCCGGCCACCGATCCGGGCCGCTGGCGGATCGCGACAGCCGACTCCGACAGCGACTCCGCAGCCGTCTCCGACGTCGGCAACGGCATGTTCTACAGCCCCACCGACTGGAACCACGTGGCGCTCGTCTACGACGGGTTCTCCAAGGAGGTCAGCCTCTACGTCAACGGTGAGCTGCAGGAGACCGCCTGCGCCGACACCGACGACGACGGCGTGCAGGACGACCCGAGCTGCACCGAGAGCATCTCGTGGGCCGACGACGCGCTCACCTACAAGGCCGTGAAGACCCTGCAGCTCGGCCGGGACACCACCGGGACCACGTCCGGGCAGTACTTCCCCGGTTCGCTCTCCGACGTCTGGATGTTCCAGGGCGCGCTGACCGAGACCCAGATCGACCACCTCGCCGTCGGTATGCCGGGGGTGGCGACCGCCGTCCCCAGCGGTGACTGACCGGCCCGTTCCGACTGCCGTATTCCGCCGGGCGGCGATGACCGCCGCCCGGCGGAGCACTCGTCAACAGAAGGAAAACAGACTCGCATGACAGTCAGAGCACGCGCAGGAACAGGGCGGCCGTGGCGCCGGGTGGCCGTGATCACGGCCACCGTGCTGACGGCGGCGCTGTTGCAAGCGTCGGAACTGCCCGCCGTCGCCCAGGGCTGGCACAAGCCCGCGCTGCCCAAGGCGCAGTCGCCGGTCGCCGTCGTCCCGCTAAGCAAGCCGTTGCCCCGCAAGGTGATGAAGGGACCCCGCACCCCCGCGAAGGCACCGGCCACCGCATGGCCGAAGGCGGGCACGGCAGCGGTGACGCTGGGCCAGGGGGCCACCCGCGTCAAGGGACTGCCGCTCACCCTGGACACACGGGTCGGCAAGGCCAAGGACGCGGCCGACGGCACCTACACCGTCGGCATGCTGTCCCGCGCGGCGGCCAGGAAGGCGGGGGTCGACGGGCCGCTCTTCACCCTCACTCCCCGGCAGGGCGCCTTACGTCACGACGGCAAGGTGCGCGCCGGGCTGGACTACTCGTCGTTCGCCGGGCTCTACGGCGGCGACTACGCGTCCCGGCTGACCCTGGTCCGCCTTCCGGCGTGCGCGCTGACGACGCCGGAGGTGAAGAAGTGCCGTACCACCGAGCCGGTGAAGACGGTCAACGACACCGAGAAGCGGACGCTGACCGCGTCGTCGGTCGCGCTCGGCGCGAGCGGGGCGACCGTACTGGCGGCCACCACCTCGGCCGCCGGTGACCGCGGTGACTACAAGGCCACCTCGCTCTCGTCGTCGTCGACCTGGAACATTGATTCGAACAGCGGCTCGTTCGGCTGGTCCTACGACATGCCGGTGCCGCAGGTGCCCGGCGGCCTGGCCCCGCAGGTCGCGCTGTCCTACTCCTCCAGCGGCGTCGACGGCCGGACCGGAAACAGCAACAACCAGGCGTCCTGGGCCGGTGACGGATTCGACCTATCGCCCGGCTTCATCGAGCGCAGCTACAAGGGATGCTCCGACGACGGCGTGACCAACGCCGACGGGAACAAGCCCGGCGACCTGTGCTGGGCGTACGACAACGCCTCCCTGTCGCTGAACGGCTCCGGCGGAGAACTGGTGCCCAACGGCACCAACTCCTTCAAGCTGAAGAACGACGACGGCACGAAGGTCGACCGGATCTACGGCTCGGCGTCCGACGTACGCTCCAACGGCGCCCGCAACGACGAGTACTGGCGGGTGACGACCCCCGACGGCACCCAGTACTTCTTCGGCTACAACCGGCTGCCCGGCTGGGCGAGCGGCAACGAGGCCACCGACTCGACGTGGACGGTGCCGGTCTTCGGCAACAACGCGGGCGAACCCTGCAACGCCTCGACCTTCGCGGCGTCCTGGTGCCAGCAGGGCTGGCGCTGGAACCTGGACTACGTCGTGGACCCGCACGGCAACGCCATCGCCTACTACTACGACAAGGAGACCAACTCCTACGGCCGCAACCTCACCGCCGCCGACGACACCCCCTACGTCCGCGGCGGCACCCTGGACCGGGTCGAGTACGGGCTGAAGTCGACGGCCATGTACTCGGCCAAGGCGCTCGCCAAGGTCAACTTCATCAGCGGCGAGCGGTGCATCCCCGACAGCCAGACCACCTGCTCGTCCATCACCACGGGCTCCCAGTACTGGTACGACACCCCCTGGGACCTGAACTGCGACGCGGGCACCGACTGCGACAAGGGCAGGGTCTCCCCGGCCTTCTTCACCCGCAAGCGGCTGACCGACGTCACCTCCCAGGTGCTGGTGTCCGGCTCCTACAGCAACGTCGACAGCTGGAAGCTCACCCACCGCTGGGGCATGGCCGACACCGACTACCAACTGCTGCTGGACTCCATCCAGCACACCGGCTACGACACCGCGGCCTCGATTCAGCTGCCGAAGGTCACCTTCGCCTACACCCAGCTCCCCAACCGGCTCGACAAGACAGGTGACGGCTACGCGCCGTACATCAAGTCCCGCCTGTCGACCGTCTCGGACGAGTCGGGCGGCCAGGTCGACGTCGGCTACTCGGCGCCGGTGTGTGACGCCGCCTCGCTGCCCACGCCGCAGACCAACACCACCCGCTGTTTCCCGCAGTACATCGGCGGCAGCACGACCGAGGCCCCGGACCTCCAGTGGTTCAACAAGTACGTGGCCGACTCGGTCACTTCGACCGACCGCACCGGTGGCGCGCCCGACCGGGTCGCCACGTACGAATACCTGGACGGCGCGGCCTGGCACTACGACGATGACGACGGTCTGACCAAGGAGAAGTCCAAGACCTGGTCGCAGTGGCGCGGTTACGGCCATGTGCGGGTGCGCACCGGCGGTCAGGGCGGCGCCCCGGCGATGCGGACACAGACCGACACGTACTTCCTGCGCGGCATGGACGGCGACCGGAAGAACACCGACGGCGGCATCAAGTCCGTGTCGGTCGCCCTCGACTCCGGTGAGGGCGACCCGATCACCGACCTCAAGTCGCAGGCGGGATACGCGTACAAGACCGTCACCTACTCCGCTCCCGGCGGCAATGTGCTGTCCAAGACGGTGAGCCGTCCCTGGTACCACCAGACCGCGCAGAAGGTCCGTGACTGGGGCACCGTCACCGCCAACTTCTCCGGCACCGCGTCCACCAAGGCGTGGACCTCGCTGGACGACGGCGCGGGCGTCAAGTGGCGGACCACGGCACAGACCAACACCTTCGACGACGCCACCGGCCTGGTCACCCAGACCGAGGACCTCGGTGACACGGCCACCGCGGCCGACGACCAGTGCACCCGGACCACCTACGCCCCCGACGGCGCAGTCCTCGGCGCACCGGCACGGGTCGAGACGGTCGCGAAGGCGTGCGACGCCACCACCAGCCGCCCGGCCGACGTCGTCTCCGACGTCCGCACCGCCTACGACGGACTGGCCTACGGCGCCGCCGCCGTCAAGGGCGACCTCACCCGGATGGCCAAGCTCAAGACCTACAACGGCACGACCGCGGCCTACCTGGAGTCCGGCACCACCTACGACGGCTACGGCCGGCCGCTGACCACCACCGACCTGACCGCCGACGTCACCGTCACCTCCGCCGGCACCCTCACCCGCACCGCCCGCACCGACGGACGGACCAGCACCACCGCCTACACCCCCACCTCGGGTTTCCCCACCAGCAGCACGGCCACCACCCCGCCCGCCACGGTCGGGGACAGCACGACCGCGCAGACGACGACCACCGCCTACGAGGCGCTGCGCGGCCTGCCGCTCACCGTGTCCGACACCAACAGCAAGGTCACCACCTACGCCTATGACGCGCTGGGCCGCACCACGAAGGTGTGGCAGGCGGACCGCACCACCGGCCAGACGCCCAGCTACCAGTTCGGCTACACCGTCGCCGAGAACCAGCCGGTCGTGGTGACCACCAAGACCATCGGCAACAACGGTGCGCAGGACACCGCGTACACCTTCTACGACGGCTTCCTGCGGCCCCGGCAGACCCAGACCCCCGGCCCGAACGGCGGGACGCTGCTGGCGGACACCTTCTACGACGAACGCGGCCTGACCGCCAAGGAGTTCGCTCCCTACTACATCACGGCCGCGCCGTCGGCCACGCTCCTCAAGCCCCAGGACGCGCTGAGCGTCGAGACCCAGAGCCGCTACACCTATGACGGCCTGGGCCGGATGACCGAGTCGCGCAAGACCGCCGGCAACGGCGACGGCGGCGCCGTCCTCAGCACCACCAGGACCATCTACGGCGGCGACCGCACCACGGTGATCCCACCGGCCGGAGCCACCGCCACCACGTCTCTCGTCGACGCCCGCGGCCACACCACCGAACTGCGCCAGCTGCGCGCCCGTGCCGCCGACGCCGCCTACGACTCCACCACCTACGGCTACAGCCCCCACGGTGAACTCACCAAGGTGACCGACCCGGCGGGCAACGTCTGGACCTGGAAGTACGACCTGCTGGGCCGGCTCACCGACACCACCGACCCCGACAAGGGCGCCGGCCACCTCGAGTACGACGACCGCTCCCAGCTCACCACCAGCAAGGACGGCCGCAACTCTGTCCTCGCCCATGTCTACGACGGCCTCGGCCGTAGGACCGAGCTGCACGACGGCTCGCCGACCGGCACCCTGCGCGCCAAGTGGGTCTACGACACCATCAGCGGGGCCAAGGGCCAACTCGCGTCCAGCTCGCGCTTCAGCGGCGGCCAGGAGTACAAGTCGAGCGTCGTCGCCTACGACCGGCTGTACCGGCCGCTGCGTACCTCGGTGGTGATCCCCGCGTCCGAGGGCACCGGACTCCAGGGCACCTACCTGTCGGCGACCACGTACAACGACTCCGGCACCGTGGCTGGCGTCGGTTACCCCAAGGCCGGTGACCTGGCCGCCGACACCGTCACCTACACCTACGAGGACGGCACCCTGCGGCCCGTCAAGGTCAGCGGCCCGCTCAACCTCACCGCCACCACCGCGTACAGCCTCACCGGCCAGCCGCTGCAGTACTCGCTCACCGCCAACGGCGGAAAGAGCACGTTCGAGACCAACACCTATCAGTACGGCACCCAGCGGCTGGCCACCTCGCGGGTGGACCGCCAGGACGTCGCGGGCGTCGACCAGTACAACACCTACTCCTACGACGAGGCGGGCAACGTCCTGTCGGTCTCGGACACGTCCCGCTCCGGCACCGACAACCAGTGCTTCACCTACGACTACCTCGCCCGCATGACCGAGGCCTGGAGCCAGCCGAACACCGGCTGCGCGACGGACCCCGCGACCGGGGTGCTGGGCGGACCGGCCCCGTACTGGAACTCCTACACCTACGACAAGGTCGGCAACCGGCTCACCGAGACCCAGCACGGCACCACGGCCGGGGCCCCGGACACCCGGCGGGACTACCACTACCCCGACTCCGGTCCGAGCGCGGTCCGGCCGCACGGCCTGGGCACGGTGGACACCACCTCGGCATCGGGGAAGTCCGCCGACACCTTCACCTACGACGACGCGGGCAACACCCGCACGCGGCTGCTGGCCAACGGCAGCTCCCAGACCCTGGACTGGGACGCCGAGGGGCATCTCGCCAAGGTCACCGAGCCGGTGGCGGGCGGCAGCGACAAGGTCACCGAGTATCTGTACGACGCCGACGGCAACCGCCTCATCGGCCGTACCCCGACGGAGACCACGCTCTACCTCGGCGCCACCGAGATCACCCTGGCGAAGAACGCCACCACCGCCAAGGGCACCCGCTACATCGACGTCGGCGGCGGCCACCAGGCCGTCCAGGCCAACGACGGCAGCATCTCCTTCACTCTGGCCGACCACCACGGCACCGCCCAGCTGTCCGTCAACGCCACCACCCAGGCGGAGACCCAGCGGCGCACCATGCCGTTCGGCGGCCTGCGCGGCACCAAGCCGGCCACGTGGACCGGGACCAAGGGCTTCGTCGGCGGCACCGACGACACCTCCACCGGCCTCACCCACCTCGGCGCCCGCGAGTACGACGCGGCGAACGGCCGTTTCCTCAGCGTCGATCCGCTGATGACCACGGCCGATCCCCAGACCCTGAACGCCTACGCCTACGCCAACAACAGTCCTGTCACGAGCAGCGACCCGTCCGGGCTGTGCATGGCCGACCAGTGCGGAATCGGCTACCCGATCGGCGGCACGGGCTCCAACGGCCACCCCAAGGAGTACGTGAAGAAGGCACCTCGTGGTGCCGGCGGAGTGGGAGTTCCCGGTTACAGCGGGGCCGGATACACGGGCAAGTTGCCCACCGCCGCGCACGGCGACTCCAACAACATGGTGAAGAGCGAGAAGGACGGGAAGTGGTACGTCAGGATCTACCCGGCCGTCTACATGGAGGCGGACAACCCGCACGTCAACGAGGTGGCCGCCAACTTCAGCAAGTGGGCCGCCTACGTCTGCGACCCGTTCAACCACGGGAACAGCCATGACTGCATGGCTCCCCGGGAGGACGGCTCCGACCCCGAGGTCTACCAGCGGGTCAAGGGCAAGATGCTGGCCTGCGAGTCCGACTGGGACTGCGGCGCCGACTGGTTCAACCCCGTCGACCTCGTCACGGCCGGTGCGGAAAGCGGCCTGATCGCCGGCAACGGGCGCGTGGTCGGCCGCCTGGGCCAGAGGGGAGGAGGCCGAAGCGGTTCGGGAGAAGCCCCGACGGGCGGTCGCGGGTGCAGTTTCGACC
This sequence comes from Streptomyces sp. SID4985, assembly GCF_009863025.1. Classification (GTDB taxonomy): domain Bacteria; phylum Actinomycetota; class Actinomycetes; order Streptomycetales; family Streptomycetaceae; genus Streptomyces. The sequence goes on from NZ_WWIR01000065.1 coordinate 43,881, forward strand.
CGGACACCCCGGTCCTCATGGCCGACGGCACGACCAAGCCCATCGGAAAGGTCGAACCCGGCGACCACGTCGAGAGCGCCGACCCCGGCAACGGCAAGCACCAGGGCTCCCGCGAGGTCACCTCATGGCTGGTCAACCATGACAACGACCTGGTCGACGTGCGGTTCAAGGACTCCGACGACAGGACCCAGACCCTCCACACCACGTCCCGCCACCCCTTCTGGGACGACACCACCCACACCTGGGTACCGGCCGGAAAACTCACGCCCGGCCACGCCCTGAACACCTCCGCCGACAAGCACGTGCGGGTCATTGCGGTCAAGCTCCGGCCTGGTGCGGCGGACATGTACAACCTGACTGTCAGTGAGCTGCACACGTACTATGTGCTGGCGGGCGAGACGCCGGTTCTCGTTCATAACAGCAACGGATGCCGAACGTTCGGTTCCCATTCGCCCACTGGTCGGTTGAACGTTCCCGACACCCAGGGCGTCTACATCATCAAGATGAAGGATGGGAAAGTGTACGTGGGGTCTGCGACGAAGACGAACACCATTCACCGCAGAGTCCATCGTGCTTTCAGTGACGACAGGCATGCCGTCAAAGGCTCTGGATATAAATCTTCTGATGTTCGAGAGCTCGACTGGATTGAGCTTCCGGGCGAAGACGAGTCGCTGATATACCAGCACGAGCAAAACCTGATTGATTACTACGGAGGTATTGGCGGGGGTACGCTCTTGAATCGAATAAACGCCCCCGCTCCTTAGGGGACGTCGAGGTGGCGGCTTGTTTCCGCTCCGGCCTTGACATGATCGACCAAGGTCCGCCAGCGTAACCCTTTCCGTGGGTTGGGAGTAACGGGTAGGTGCAGACCGCCGTCCGTGACGTCATTTGGTGATGTCACGGACGGCGTCCTCGCGGTCACAGGTTCGCAGAACGCACGGTAGGATTTCGTTATGACTGAAAGACCTTCTCAGTACTGGCGTCGTGAAATGGCGAGAGAGGCCCGAGAGGTCGCTGACGGTGCACTGAGTCCTGACTGCACTTCCTTCCTGGGTGTTTACTCCGAGGGTTTCCTGGAGTCTGTCGACACCTCGTTGGCAACCTTCGAAGCTGAAGCGCGAGGACTGGGGGAAGCGTCGGACGCACATATCCTCGCTGTTGTTGAACGGGCTGTTCTCGCTCTGAACAGAGCGAATCAGGAAGTGCGTGGCGGCAGTATCGACACCGACGAACGAGAGCAGATCTGCCTCTTCATCGATGATGTGCTGACTGAGAACGGGGTTGATGTCGGCGAATTGGCCTCCCGTCATGGCGTGAGTCGCTACGCGATCACTGATAGATGGCGTAAGTGGTGAACATAGCTGATCGACTCTAAGTTTATGAATTTGAGACATCCTCGGCTTGCGACTGGTGATCGCGCCCACGGTGCGGCGTCGTGGGTGATTTTCAGATCTTGGGGCGCCTAAGTGTTGCGGGTCAGGACGTTGGTGACAGGCGAACCGATCTCTGTGCGGTCTGCGCGCTCGCGGGCGTCGACGAGTTCGTCCCAGTGCTCGGCGGTCCAGGCGTAGACGTCCAGGAGGACGGCGAGGAGGCTTTTCCCGAGTGGAGTGAGGCTGTAGCCGGGGGAGGCGGCGCCGGCGTCATGGGTGATGAACCCGTCACGGACGAGTGACCGCAGTGCCCGAGTGAGCTCTTTGGGGCTCGTCCTCGGCAGTGCCCTGCGCAGCTCGCTGAACGGTTGAACTCCCTCGCTGAGCAGGCGCATGACCAATGGCGCCCACTTGTTCTGCATCCGGATCGGCAGCATCGAGGAGGGACACAGTTCGTCAAACGTCTCGGGCGAGAGCCGGCGCATAGCCCAAGTGTAGGTACCCAATCGGTAACCGGGGGCTCGCCTAGCGTCGAGCGCATGATGAAAATCGTGATCTTCGGAGCAGGCGGCAGGACCGGCAGCGCCGCGGCGGACGAGGCGACCGCACGTGGGCACCGCGTGACGTCATTGAGAAGCGCGGACGCGGACATCACCGACCCGGAAGCAGTGGCACGGGCCGTATCGGGCCACGATGTCGCGATCGCGGCCGTGGCGCCCGCTGACACCGACCCGAGAGCCTTCTTCCAGGCCGCGGCAAACGGCTTGGTGACCGGTCTGCAGAACTCGGGGGTTACCCGGCTGGTCTGGGTGAGCATCGCCTCGTTGCTGTCCGGTCCCTCCGGAGTTCCGGCCGTCGACACCGATGGCTTTCCTGTGGAGTACCGGCCGTTCTCCTTGGGACACCGCATTGTGCTGGAGACAATCAAAGCGTCCGACCTGCAGTGGACAGCCGTGAGCCCCGCGGGAGACTTCGCCCCGGACGCAAAACCCACCGGAGGATACGCACTTACCGAGGTCGGGGACCTGACCAGTCGTATCACCCACGCTGACCATGCTCGCGCGCTGGTCGACATGGCTGAGCGGCCGGGCCGGCGTGGCGAGCATGTGGGAGTGGCCCCGCTGTCACCCGACCAAAAGGCATCCGCTGCCATCGGGGATGGTCAACAATGACCCACCGCAACGCGCCCCCGTCGCTCGAGGGCCGCCGTCGTCTGATCGAATGCTTTGCCGGACGAGAAGGCCGTCACAGCTGTCGCGTTCCTCCACAGAGCACGAGCCTGTTCGCGACCCACGGCATCACCCACATCGAACGCATCGTGACTGACAACGGCAGCTGCTACCGCGCGGACCCGTTCGCGCGATCACTCCTCGAGTCACGCCATCAACGGATCACGCCCTGAACGCCTCGCCACAACGGCAAGGTGGAACGCTACAACCGGATACTCACTGAAGAGTTTCTCTACGCCCGCACCTGGACTTCCGAAGATCAGCGACGCAAGGGCCTCGCTGTCCGGAACATCCACTACAACTACCACCGGCCCCACAGCGGAGCAGCCAGCCAGGCGCCCGCCACTCGACTACGCCAGGGCGTCACCAACGTCCTGGCCTCATACAGCTCCACCATGGCGCGGGACGGGTCCTGCAGGGGATCCGTCTGGTCGCACGCTGTGGCGGGTTAACGGTCATGTTCACTCCGAGAACGCGAATTGAACGCGAGTAATCGCTCGTGTCAGCATCCACATGTGACTCCACTCGACGCACAGGACGGGCGGAAGAGCTCGCCGTATCCGCGTCGCTTCCGCGGCGCCCCGGAGCGCAGTCTCCGCATGGGCAGAGTCCTGCGGCGCGTGGCCGGGGTCGATCACGTGGACGAGGAACTGCTCGCCCTCATCGGCCGACGTATGTACGCCCGCGACGAACCGGGAGCGGCCTTGGTCCGTGCCATGCGCAAGGACGGCACCGAGGACGGCACCGCGAAGACTGAACGCGTCACCATGGCTCAATTCAGGAGGGCCCTCGACGAGGGCGTCCAGTCCGTCCCCGACGCCCCGGCCGCCCTGCTGCGGTTCTTCGCGCTGGTCGACGAGGTGCCGGACTGGGTCGACTTCGACCGCTTGGAGCGGGGCGCCGCCGTGGTCCGGCGGATGGGACGGACCGCGACCGACGTCCTGCTGCAGCTCTCCCTGATCGGCGGCTACCGGTACGGCGGACCCGCCGACCTGCTGGTCGCCACGGGCGGTCTGTCGGGTGCGAACGCCATGAGACGGCTCGGCGAGACCGAGACGTGGACACGTGCGGTGGTCGAGCCGGGCGGAATGCGACGCGACGGGGAGGGGTTCCGGCTCACGGTCCACGTGCGCGCGATGCACGCGCTGATCAACGACCGCTTCGAGACCAACGGCCGCTGGGACACAGCCCGTTGGGGCCTCCCCATCAACCAGTCCGACCAGGCCGGCACCCTCGGCCTCTTCAACAGCACCCTCCTCCTGGGCGCCCGTTTCCTCGGCCGCCACGTGAGCGCGGAGGACTCCCTCGCGGTGATGCACCTCTGGAAATACGTCGGCCTGCTCCTCGGCGTGAACGAGGACTGGCTCTTCGACACGGAACGCGAGCAGAACACGTTCAACTACCACGTCCTGCTCGCCCAGGACGCTCAGACACCGGCGGGCGCGGCCCTGTCGGCTGCGATCGTCGACGGGGAACGACACCTCGACCACGGCCGACTGACCTCACTCCGCGCCCGGTACACCCAGGCACGTCTCCTGAGCATGCTGCGGTACTTCCTCGGTAAGCAGAGCCTGCGAGACCTGGGCCTTCCCGTCACGCTGCCGTGGGTCGTACCGGCCGTGATCACGAAGAACCTCGCCGCGTCCCTCGTCGCGGGGACCTCCGAGCGCGGACGCCGGCACCTTGACCGCGTCGGGATGGAGTTCCGGCGCAAGCGCGCTCGCATGCTCTTCGAGGGGGCACGGCAGGAGATCGGGGCGCTGCCGCTGTGAACCGTCGGCTCCGAGGGGTCGCGGTGGAGGGTGCACACCTCCTTTGACCTTCAGGTCGAAGATCTAGCATTCCCCGTGATGCGTATGGCAAGGGAGCGATAGCGGACGGCCATGTAAAAGGCGTCCAGGAGCCAAAATATGTCCGCGAGAAGGCGATAGAGCGGTACGGGCAGAAGCGCGGCACCGCGAAGTACGGCTATCTGCTGCGCGGCCAGAGCGGCTACTACGCGGAGCCGATGGAACGTCGGCTGACACCATCCGCTTTCCGGCCGTGATCGTTTGGTTCTGGCTGGGTGGGCATGAGTGCCGACTCGCGGCGGGAAGAAGGCCAAGGTTTTTTGAGGGGCCAGGAACTTCACGCCGATGACAGCAAGCCTGGTCTCGAGGGCCGCCAGTGCCAGAGTGATGGTCGTGGCGACCCCGCTCTCCTTGAGTGTCCAGATCACCTCCCTCAGGGCCGGGAGATCGCTGGTGTCCGCCCCCTTTTGTTTCCTGCAAGCGGATGGTCCGGGTGCCGGACGTGCCGTACGTTGGCTTGGTTCTCCGTCCGGGTGATCAAGGGGGTCCGATGTACGAGGCTGCTTCCGAGGCGAGTGGTGTCCTGTTGTGGCTCAGATTGGCGGGTTTCATCCTCTGCGGAATCGGGGGACTTGCTCTGATTATCGCCGTCGCATCCTTTTTCACCATGCGTGACGTCAGGCGAGAGGGTGATCTGGAAAGTGTGTCTTCACTTCGCCGGAATGGCATCATTTTTGGCTTTGTCGGGTTTTTGCTGGTGGGCTTTTTCTTTGTCGTGATGATGATTTAGGTGACATTTCTGGGCGCACCTCGTCTTCGTGGCCGCTTCGGGCTGCAGCTGGAGTCAACTCCCACGGGGCTTGGGGCTGTCGGGAGTCACCGCGGTCCGGCGGTTCACCGAGTGGACCGCGGCCAGAGTGTGGGCCAAGCTCCGCGGCCTGGTCCTGGACGGCCTCGGCGCCCAGGGTGAGCTGGACCGGTCGCGGTGCGCGATCGGCTCCGTCAGCGTCCGGGGCCCTCAAAGGCGGCAGCTGACAGGACCGAATCCGACCGACCGCGCGGCAAGAAGGGATCGGAAGTCCACCTGCTCGTGGACCGCCAGGGCCCGCAACGTCCGGCACCGTCTCGCCCTGCAAGGCCGTCGAATCATCCCGACACCTGGCCGGCACCACTGGGTCGTGGAGCGGACCATGTCCTGGCTGTCCGGCTGACGTCGTCGTCTCCATCGGCGCTACGAGCGTGCTACCGGCAAGTGACTCGCCCTAACGGTCTGGATCGCTCGGAAGCGCAGGCAGGGCAGCCTCTCGCCTGGTCGGACCGATTTTCCTCACAATCTTCGGGCCCGGTGCGTGCCGGTGTAGGGTGAACGCCGCCCTTGACCTGCAGAAAGCAGGCAGGGAGCCGTCTTTCGGGAGTCAAGAATGCTGCGCACGATGTTCAAGTCGAAGATTCACCGCGCCACCGTCACCCAGGCCGACCTGCACTACGTGGGGTCCGTGACCATCGACGCGGACCTGTTGGACGCCGCCGATCTGCTGCCCGGCGAGCTCGTGCACATCGTGGACATCACCAATGGGGCCCGGCTGGAGACGTACGTCATCGAGGGTGAGCGTGGGTCCGGGGTGATCGGGATCAACGGGGCGGCCGCGCATCTGGTGCATCCCGGGGACCTGGTGATTCTGATCAGCTATGCGCAGGTCGACGACGCCGAGGCGCGGGCGCTGCAGCCGAAGGTCGTGCATGTGGACGGGGAGAACCGGATCGTCGCCCTCGGGGCCGACCCCTCCGAGCCGGTGCCGGGGTCGGACCAGGAGCGGAGCCCGCAGGCCGTTTCGGCCTGACCCTCGGCGGTGGCGGACGCGGACGCGAAGGCGGGGGTCGGGGCGGGGGAGTGAGCCCGGGGTGGTCGGGTAGTCGGGTGGTGGTCCCGTGGTCACCGGTTCCGGGACCGCCCGGAGGACAGTCATGACCCAGCCGAACCCCGCCCCCGTACCCCCGGCCCCGCCGCCCGGTCCGGGGCCCACGCCGCCGGATCCGTACCCGAGCCCGGTACCGCCCCCCGAGCCGGGCCCCGGGCCGACGCCGCCGGGACCGGGTCCGACACCGCCTCCGGTACCGCCAGGTCCTGAGCCGACCCCGCC
>NZ_WWIR01000679.1 GCF_009863025.1 Streptomyces sp. SID4985
GACCGGCCCGCCGAAGCGGAGGCCCCCGCTGACGGCGCCGGTCCGGCCCGCCCCGCCGCCGGTGCTCCCGCCGCGCCCTTCCCGGGCGCCGACGTGATCGTGGACATGCCCGGGGCCGCCGTACGACTCGCCGGGTGCTGTACGCCCGTGCCGCCCGACGACATCAACGGCTTCGCCGTGCGCGGGGGAGTGGTGACCGTGCACCGCGCCGAGTGCGCGGTGGCCGAGCGCATGCGGGAGCGGGGGCGCACCGAGGTCGGCGTGCGCTGGGGGGACAGCGCCGGATGCCGGGTCACCCTGGTCGCTGAATCGTTCGGCCGCCCGCATCTGCTGGCCGACCTGACCGAGGTGATGGCCCTGGAGGGCGCCGAGATCATCTCCGCGACCGTGGCCCCGCCCACCGAGCAGCGGGTCCACCACAGCTACACCCTCCAACTCCCCGACGCCGCGCACCTCCCGGCCCTGATGCGCGCGATGCGCGACGTGCCGGGGGTGTACGACGTGAGCCGGGCGCAGGGGCCCGCGTCCTGAGCGCGGGGCCGCGGGTGCTGAGCGCAGGGCCGCGGGCTCGGTCCGTGGAGCGGGCGGCGGAGGCGCCCACGCCCTGATCGTGGGCCACGGGCGCAACCCGATCGGGTGGGCCGGGCGCGCGCCGTCGCCGTGGCGCGGCGGCACGCTGGTAGCGGTGGGGCATGCCGTTCAACCTCCTCCCGCGTCCGATCCCCGGCCTCCGTCGCGCACGCCGTCGCAAGGCGGGCCTGCTCGCCTCCGCCGTCGCGGTCTGCCTGGTCGCCGCCGGAGCCCCCGCCGAGCCCCTGGGCATCGGCGACCGGCTCTACCCGACCCTGGGCAACCCCGGCTACGACGTGGCGTCGTACGACCTCGCCTTCAGCTACTCCGGCCGCAACGACAAGCCGCTGAGCGCCGTCACCACCATCCGGGCCCGGACGACCGCCACGCTCGACCGCCTCAACCTCGACTTCGCCCACGGCACCGTCGAGTCCGTCGAGGTCGACGGGCGCCCGGCCCGGTTCACCGGCGCGGGTGAGGACCTGGTCGTGACCCCGGACCGCCCGCTGCCGCTCGGCAGCTGGACCCGGATCACCGTGCGGCACACCAGCGACCCGGTCGCCGCGAAGGACCAGGAGGGCGGCTGGGTGCGCACCACGGACGGCCTCGCCATGGCCAACCAGGCCGACGCCGCGCACCTGGTCTTCCCGTGCAACGACCACCCGTCCGACAAGGCGATGTTCACCTTCCGGATCACCGCCCCGAACGGCTACACGGCCGTCGCCAACGGACTGCCCACCGGCACCACCCGGGGGGCCCGCACCACCACCTGGGCCTACCGTTCCGCGCACCCCATGGCCACCGAACTCGCCCAGGTGTCCATCGGCCGCTCCACGGTCGTCCACCGCAAAGGCCCGCACGGACTGCCGGTGCGCGACGTCGTCCCCACCGCCGACCGCAAGACCCTCGAACCTTGGCTCGCCAAGACGCCCGGCCAGATCGCCTGGCTGGAGAGCAAGGTCGGCACGTATCCCTTCGAGACCTACGGCGTGCTCATGGCGCAGGCCAGCACCGGGTTCGAGCTGGAGACCCAGACCCTCTCGCTCTTCGAGAAGGGCATCTTCACCGAGCCCGCCTACCCGAAGTGGTACATCGAGTCGGTCATGGTGCACGAGCTGTCCCACCAGTGGTTCGGCGACAGCGTCAGCCCCCGCACCTGGTCCGACGTGTGGCTGAACGAGGGGCACGCCACCTGGTACGAGGAGCTGTACGCCGACGAGAAGGCGGACCACCCCATGGAGGACCGGATGAAGGCCGCCTACGGTGCCTCCGACCGCTGGCGCGAGGCGGGCGGCCCGCCCGGACGCCCCAAGCCGCCCGCCCCCGGCCAGAAGATCGGCATCTTCCGCCCCAACATCTACGACGGCGCCGCGCTCATCCTCTACGCCCTGCGCCAGGAGATCGGCCGCCCCGCCTTCGAGCGCCTGGAGAAGGTCTGGGTCCAGCAGAACCGGGACTCCAGCGTCGGCACCGCCGACTTCATCCGGCTCGCCTCCGCGATCGGCGGCCGCGATCTGACCGGCTTCTTCCACGACTGGCTCTACAGCGCGAAGACCCCGCCCATGCCTGGCCACCCCGACTGGAAACCGGCCGCCCCGGCCCCGGCCAAGGGGGCCGGAGGTCCCAAGGGCGGCGCCTGAGCCCAGCCCCCGCTACGACCCGCATCCGCCCCCGCGATAACGCGGTGACGCGACATGCCGTGCCGTGCGACCATCTTCGAGCGGCGCGGCACGGTACCCGGGGAATCTCCCGGGGTACCGGAACGTTGTCCCTGATGTCCGGCCGCCTTCGCGGCCCGGACCGCATCCCATCGACGTAAGGACCCAATGACCTCCTCTTCTTCCCCTTCCCAGGACTCCCAGCGGCGCGCGCACGCCTACCCCGAAGGGCTTCGGGCCGATGCCCTGATGGAAGAGGACGTCGCCTGGAGTCACGACATCGACGGCGAGCGGGACGGCGACCAGCTCGACCGCTCCGAGCGCGCGGCCCTGCGCAGGGTCGTCGGACTGTCCACCGAGCTGGAGGACGTCACCGAGGTCGAGTACCGGCAGCTCCGTCTGGAGCGGGTCGTGCTCGTCGGCGTGTGGACCACCGGCACCGCGGCGGACGCGGACAACTCCCTCGCGGAGCTGGCCGCCCTCGCGGAGACGGCGGGCGCCCTGGTGCTCGACGGCGTGATCCAGCGCCGTGACAAGCCCGACGCGGCCACCTACATCGGCTCCGGCAAGGCGCTCGAACTGCGCGACATCGTGCTCGAGACCGGCGCCGACACCGTGATCTGCGACGGTGAGCTGAGCCCCGGCCAGCTGATCCAGCTGGAGGACGTCGTCAAGGTCAAGGTCATCGACCGTACGGCCCTGATCCTCGACATCTTCGCCCAGCACGCCAAGTCCCGCGAGGGCAAGGCCCAGGTCGCGCTCGCGCAGATGCAGTACATGCTGCCGAGGCTCCGCGGCTGGGGCCAGTCGCTGTCCCGGCAGATGGGTGGCGGCCGCGGCGGCCTCGCCACGCGTGGTCCCGGTGAGACCAAGATCGAGACGGACAGGCGCCGCATCCGCGAGAAGATGGCGAAGATGCGCCGGGAGATCGCGGAGATGAAGACCGGCCGCGACGTCAAGCGGCAGGAGCGCCGACGCAACAAGGTGCCCTCCGTCGCCATCGCGGGCTACACCAACGCGGGCAAGTCCTCCCTGCTCAACCGCCTCACGGGCGCCGGTGTCCTGGTCGAGAACGCGCTGTTCGCGACCCTGGACCCGACCGTCCGCCGCGCCGAGACCCCAAGCGGCCGGCTGTACACGCTGGCCGACACCGTGGGCTTCGTCCGGCACCTGCCGCACCACCTGGTCGAGGCGTTCCGCTCCACCATGGAGGAGGTCGGCGACTCCGACCTGATCCTGCACGTGGTGGACGGCTCGCACCCCGTCCCGGAGGAGCAGCTGGCCGCCGTGCGCGAGGTGATCCGGGACGTCGGCGCCACCAACGTGCCCGAGATCGTCGTGATCAACAAGGCGGACGCGGCCGACCCGCTGGTCCTCCAGCGGCTGCTGCGGGTCGAGAAGCAGTCCATCGCCATCTCGGCACGCACCGGCCAGGGCATCGAGGAACTGCTCACGCTGATCGACGACAAGCTGCCCCGCCCCTCGGTCGAGGTCGAGGCGGTCGTCCCGTACACGCACGGCAAGCTCGTCGCCCGCGCCCACACCGAGGGCGAGGTGATCTCCGAGGAGCACACCGCGGAGGGCACCCTGCTCAAGGCCCGGGTGCACGCGGAACTGGCCGCCGAACTGGCGCCGTACACGCCCGCGGCCACGGCCTGACACATCCGCGCGGCGAAGCCCGACGCGCACACGACGAGGCCCCGCCGACCCTCTCCTCACGGAAGGGTCGGCGGGGCCTCGTCCTGTCTGCGGGGGCTCAGTTCCCGGCGAACTGCTTGCTCACCGAGTCGTACACACCCTTGGCCACCTCACCCAGCCGGGGACCGGCCAGCCAGCCCGAGGAGGCCGGGCCGATCGAGGTGTTGGAGACCAGCGTCGGCTCGCCGCCGCTGCCCGCCTCCACCCAGCCGCCGCCGGAGGAACCGCCCGTCATGGTGCAGCCGATGCGGTACATCGTCGGGTCCGCCGCGGCGATCGACAGCCGACCCGGCTTGTCGCTGCACTGGTACAGCCGCTGCCCGTTGAACGGCGCCGCCGCCGGATAACCGCTCGCCGTCAGGCTCCGCACATCCGTCGCCGCCGGGGCGTTGAAGTCCACCGGCAGCGCCCCGCCGACCGTCTCCTCCAGCGACTTGCCGCCGCTGCCCTGCTCCGGCGTCACATGGATCACCGCGAAGTCGTACGAGGCACCGTTGCCGCCGGTCTCGCCGCCGCCGTCGATCCACTGCTGCGAGGTCTTCGCCGAGTCGGCCCACCACACCCCGTACGGCGCGACCTCCGCGCGCGAGGCGGTCTTCATCTCGGTGGGCGAGAGGCTCTGGTTGTTGTACGACGGCACGAAGGCGATGTTGCGGTACCAGCCGCCCTCCTTGCCCGCGTGCACGCAGTGACCGGCCGTCCAGATGAGGTTGGACTTGCCGGGGTGCGCCGGGTCCTGCACGACCGTCGCCGAGCAGACCATCGTGCCCTTGGGGGCGTCGAAGAACACCTTGCCGGACGTGGCCGCGTTGGTGTGATACGGCGCCTTGACCGCCTGCGCCTCCACCGGCTGCGGCGTCGGGTCCGTCACGCCCTCGTCGCCGGAGAGGTCGCCGTCACCGACGCTCTTGGCCGGGTCGTCGGCGTCGCGCATCCGGTCGGGGTCCCACAGACCCTTGATGATCGGGTTGATGAAGTCGTTGGCCTCGCGCAGCCAGTCGTCCCGGTCCCAGTTCTTCCAGGCGCCGTTCTTCCACTTGTCCATGTCGATCCCGTGCTCCCTCAGCTTGTTGCTGAGGTCGTCCGGAACCCTGACCTTGCCGTCGCCCACGCCCGCCGCTGTCGGTGAACCGCTCGCGTTGTCGTCGCCCCCGCAGGCGGTCGCCGTCAGCGCGAGCGCGGAGACCAGCGCGACAGCCGCCAGCGTTCTGCGGGTGCCGCCCCCTCCCCGTCGAACGATGGACGACGGACGTATGGATCGCATGGTCGTGACTCCCCCTGCTGTGAAGGAATATGGTGCTTCGACCCGTCATCGACGGTCGACTCGGGGCGAGTTCGTGCCGAAGACGTGGCCGACTGGGAACGGGAACACACACTATGCGGTCGCCGTGGGGGACTTCCGACGGAACCGCAACGGTTACGTCACGGCAAGGATCTTGAGGCAACCCGTAACCCGCGGGCCGGTGCGCGGTTGGTAGCGGTTGGGGGTCCGTGGCCGCTGCCCGGTCCCCGACCATCAACTCGCCTGTGGACAGCGGGGAGGACAGCGAGCCGTGGCCGTGACCGAGTCGGAGGCTGAAGGCGCGTACGGGGAAGCCCCGGCCGTGCACGAGGGGATTCTCGGGCGCCAGTCGGCGCGCGAGTCTGCGGCCCGCACCTATGCCCGCGCGCTGCCCATCGTGCCGGTGCGGGCGCGCGGCCTGACCATCGAGGGCGCCGACGGCCGCCGCTACCTGGACTGCCTCTCCGGCGCCGGAGCCCTCGCCCTCGGCCACAACCACCCGGTCGTGCTGGAGGCCATCCGCAAGGTCCTCGACTCCGGTGCCCCGCTCTCCGTCCTCGACCTGGCGACCCCGGTCAAGGACCGGTTCATCACCGAGCTGTTCCACACCCTGCCGCCCGGACTGGCCGACCGCGCGCGCGTCCAGTTCTGCGGGCCCGCCGGCACCGACGCGGTCGAGGCCGCGCTCAAACTGGTCCGGGCCGCCACCGGCCGCACCGGCGTCCTCACCTTCACCGGCGCCTACCACGGCATGACCGCGGGCGCCCTCGCCGTCTCCGGCGGCGCCGACGACGTACGGGTCGCCCGCCTCCCCTATCCGCAGGACTACCGCTGCCCCTTCGGTGTCGGCGGCGCGCACGGCGCCGAACTCTCCGCGCGCTGGACCGAGTCCCTCCTCGACGACCCCAAGTCGGGCGTGCCCCTGCCCGCCGGAATGATCCTCGAACCCGTCCAGGGCGAGGGTGGGGTCCTCCCGGCCCCGGACGACTGGATGCGCCGGATGCGCCGGATCACCGCGGAACGGTCCGTCCCGCTCATCGCCGACGAGGTCCAGACCGGCGTCGGCCGGACCGGCGCCTTCTGGGCCGTCGACCACAGCGGCGTCACCCCCGACGTGATGGTCCTGTCCAAGGCCATCGGCGGCAGCCTCCCGCTGGCCGTGGTCGTCTACCGCGACGACCTCGACGTCTGGCGGCCCGGCGCCCACGCGGGCACCTTCCGGGGCAACCAGCTCGCCATGGCCGCGGGCACCGCCACCCTGGCCTACGTCCGCGAGAACGGCCTCGCCGACCGCGCCGCCGCCCTCGGCGCCCGGATGCTGGCCCAACTCCGCGAGCTGAAGAGTCGGTTCCCCTGCGTCGGGGACGTGCGAGGACGCGGGCTGATGATCGGGGTCGAACTGGTGAACCCGGAGGGCCCGAGCACCGCCCCCGGCACCGACTCCCGCGAACCTCGCGCCGCCGCGGCCCCACTCCCTGCCGCTCCCGAACTCGCCCTCGCCGTCCAGCGGGAGTGCCTCGACCGCGGCCTGATCGTGGAACTCGGCGGGCGCCACAACGCCGTCGTCCGTCTCCTGCCGCCTCTGACCATCACCGACGAACAGGCGGCGGCCGTCCTGGACCGCCTCACCGACGCGGTGACGGCCGCGGCCCGTCACCACCCGGACCGGGCCCAACCACTCCGACGGCCCGCGATCCCGGCCGAACGCACCGGCTAGCGGCAACGGCCCGACCCCCTCGGCCGAGCGCCACCACCCGAACGCGCCGGCCGACCGCAGCGGCCCGAACACCACGGCCGACCGCAGCGGTGCGCAAGCAACGCCCAGCCCTGGCGGCCCGAACACCACCGCCGACCACAGGCACCCGGGACCACCCGGCAGCCGACCTGGCCGAACCCACCCGCCCACCGAAGCGGGGTGAACCGGCCGTCCCCGCCGACCCGGAAACCACCACCGTCGCGCCGACCCGATCGCACGACGGACGGGCGCCCACACCCCGGCGCCCCGAACCCCGTGCCACAACTCCCTCATCCATGCCCTCCTGACCAGCCGTCATCCCGCATCACCTCGAACCACCCGCACAGCCCCGAGGAGCCGTCTTGACCGCCACACCCGCACCCGACGGCCGTTCCGAAACCCCCGACGAGCCGCTCGACCCCGGCGCACCGCCCGCGCCCGCCCCCCTCGCCGAGGCCGTCCCGCAGCAGAAGCGGCGCGCCCCCGACCCCGTACCCCCGGGGGATTCCGGCGCCGACCCGCTGGAGCACCCGGACCCGCTCACCGCCGCACAGGCGGCAGCCGTGGACAATCTGCTGCGCTGCTGGGCCCGCGAGACCGGCGTCGCCGCTCCGGACGACGGCGCGCTCCACGTCCCGCTGCCCGCCAGCGGCGCCGCCCTGACCGTGCCCGTCCGCCACTGGTCCCCGGTCGGCTGGCACCGATTCGGACCGCCCCGCCTGCACGGCGCCCCCGACCAGGCGCCCCCCGTCGACGCCGTGACCCTCGCCGCCCTGCTCTCCCGGGAGACAGCGGGTCAGGGCAGTGCCGACTCCGGCTCCGCGCAGTCCACCGGTGACGGCTTCACGCAGTCCACCGGTGACGGCGCCGACCTCGTCGCCCGGGTCGCCGACTCACTGCGCAACACCGCCGCCTTCCTGAACGAACGCCGCGCGCACCCCGCCGACGGACCGGACCTCTTCCTCGGCGCCGAACAGGCCCTGCTCCTCGGCCACCCCCTGCACCCGGCCCCGAAGAGCCGCGAGGGACTGACCGAATCCGAGGCCCGCCGCTACGCACCCGAGACGCACGGCTCCTTCCCGCTGCACTGGATGGCCGTGGCACCCTCCCTTCTCGCCGCCGACTCGGCCTGGACCGAGCGCGGCCGCACCGTCACCGCCGCCGAACTCACCCGGCGCCTCGCCGGAATCGACCTCTCCCTTCCCGAGGACTACGCCGCCCTTCCCCTGCACCCCTGGCAGGCCCGCGAACTACGGCACCGCCCCGCCGTCGCCGCTCTTCTCGACGCCGGCCTGCTCTGCGAACTCGGCCCCCTGGGCCCCGACTGGCACCCCACCTCCTCCGTACGTACCGTCTACCGCTCCGGCGCCCCCGCGATGCTCAAGCTCTCGCTCGGCCTGCGCATCACCAACTCCCGCCGCGAGAACCTGCGCAAGGAACTCCACCGGGGCGTCGAGGTGCACCGCCTGCTGCGCACCGGACTGTCCGAGCAGTGGCGCGCCGCGCACCCCTCCTTCGACATCGTCCGCGACCCGGCCTGGCTCGCCGTGGACGGCCCGGACGGGCAGCCGCTGCCCGGCCTTGACGTGATGATCCGCCACAACCCGTTCCTCCCGGCCGACGACGTGGGCTGCGTCGCCGGACTGGTCTCGCCGCGCCCGCTCGCCGCACCGGGCACCGATGCCGCACCGGCCCAGGACCCCTGGCCGCTGCGCTCCCGGCTGGCCCGGCTCGTCGCGCGTCTCGCCGGTCGCACCGGCCGCCCGGTGGGAGCCGTCTCCGCGGAGTGGTTCCTGCGCTATCTCGAACAGGTCGTCCGTCCCGTGCTGTGGCTCGACAGCGAGGCCGGGATCGCCCTGGAGGCCCACCAACAGAACACCCTCCTGCTGCTCGACCGGGACGGCTGGCCCGCCGGGGGCCGCTACCGCGACAACCAGGGCTACTACTTCCGCGAGTCCCGCCGGGCCGAACTCGACGCCCGGCTACGGGGGATCGGTGAGCGGAGCGACACCTTCGTCTCCGACGAGGTCACCGACGAACGCTTCGCCTACTACCTCGCCATCAACAACGTGCTCGGCCTGATCGGCGCGTTCGGCTCGCAGCGTCTGGCCGACGAGCGCCTCCTGCTCGCCGCCTTCCGCCGCTTCCTCGACGCCGCCGCCTCGGGACCCGCCGCGCTGCGCAGCTCCCTGCCCGGCCATCTCCTCGACTCACCCGCCCTGCGCTGCAAGGCCAATCTGCTGACCCGGCTGCACGGCCTGGACGAACTGGTCGGCCCGGTCGACACCCAGTCCGTCTACGTCACCATCGCCAATCCCCTCCATTCCTGAGGCCCGTCCCCTTATTTCCTGAGTCGCCTTCCTTCTAGAGCGGAGCAACCGGTGTCCTTCACAAGCGAGTTCGTCGGCACGCGCAGACCGGGTCCGCTCCTGGCGGACGACGATCTGCTCGACGCACCGGCCACCTGGGGCGCGACCATCACCGCGGTGGGCCGGTTCGAGTTGGCACCGGTGCGCCTGGACCGGGACCTCGCACTCGTCCACCGCTGGATGAACGACCCGGCGGTGGCCGCCTTCTGGGAACTGGCGGGCCCCATGAGCACGACCGAGGGCCACCTGCGGGCACAGCTCGACGGCGACGGACGCAGCGCGCCGTGCCTGGGCGTCCTGAACGGCACACCCGTCGGCTACTGGGAGATCTACCGGGCCGACCTGGACCCCCTGGCCCGGCACTACCCGGCCCGCCCTCACGACACGGGTATCCACCTACTGATCGGCGACGCCTCCCACCGAGGGCGAGGGCTGGGCTCGATCCTGCTCGCGGCCGTCGCCGACCTGATCCTGGACCGCCGCCTCTTCTGCACCCGCGTCGTCGCGGAACCGGACATGCGCAACACCCCCTCCGTGGCTGCCTTCCTGAGCGCCGGATTCCGGCGCGCTGCCGAGGTCGACCTGCCCGGCAAGCGGGCCGCCCTCATGATCCGTGACCGGCCCCACCCCCGACGTGCGTGACGGAGGGTCGCCGACCCGTCACATGTTGTACGTTCCGAGATCCCCGCGGGTTCCACCTTTTAGAAAAAGAATCCGAGAAATCTCCGACCGGGAAAATCGCAGTGATCGCACCCACCGCCCCCGTCCCCCGTTCGGCCGCCCGATTGTCAGTGGGGGGCCGTAGGGTGGTCGGGCTATGACGAAGCCCTCACTCCCCGAACTCCTCCACGCCGCCGTCGCCGCTGTCGGCGGCACGGAGCGTCCCGGCCAGGTCACGATGGCCGAAGCGGTCGCGGAAACGATCGACGACGGATCCCATCTGCTGGTCCAGGCCGGCACCGGCACCGGAAAGTCGCTCGGCTATCTCGTGCCCGCGCTCGCGCACGGGGAGCGTGTCGTCGTGGCCACGGCCACGCTCGCCCTCCAGCGCCAGCTCGTGGAGCGCGACCTGCCGCGCACGGTGGACGCCCTGCATCCGCTGCTGCGCCGCCGCCCGGAGTTCGCCATGCTCAAGGGCCGGTCGAACTACCTCTGCCTGCACCGTCTGCACGAGGGGATGCCGCAGGACGAGGAGGACGGCCTCTTCGACCAGTTCGAGGCGGCGGCCCCCACCAGCAAGCTGGGCCAGGACCTGATCCGCCTGCGCGACTGGTCGGACGAGACGGAGAACGGCGACCGCGACGATCTCACCCCGGGCGTCTCCGACCGCGCCTGGGCGCAGGTGTCCGTGTCCTCACGGGAGTGCCTGGGCGCGACCAAGTGCGCCTACGGCGCCGAGTGCTTCGCCGAGATGGCCCGCGAGCGCGCCAAGCTGGCCGACGTCGTCGTGACCAACCACGCCCTCCTCGCGATCGACGCCATCGAGGGCGCCCCTGTGCTGCCCCAGCACGAGGTGCTGATCGTGGACGAGGCGCACGAACTCGTCTCCCGCGTCACCGGCGCCGCCACCGGCGAGCTCACGCCCGGCCAGGTCAACCGTGCCGTCCGCCGGGCCGCGAAGCTCGTCAACGAGAAGGCCGCCGATCAGCTCCAGACCGCGGCCGAGGGCTTCGAGCGGCTGATGGAGCTGGCCCTGCCCGCCCGCCTGGAGGAGATCCCGGAAGACCTCGGCTACGCCCTGGCCGCGCTGCGCGACGCCGCCCGCACGGTGATCACCGCGCTCGGCTCGACCCGGGACAAGTCGGTCCAGGACGAGGACGCGGTGCGCAAGCAGGCCCTGGCCTCGGTGGAGACGGTGCACGGCGTGGCCGAGCGGGTGCTGAACGGCTCGGAGTGGGACGTCGTCTGGTACGAGCGCCACGACCGTTTCGGCGCCTCCCTGCGTGTCGCCCCCATGTCGGTGTCCGGCCTGCTCAGGGAGAAGCTCTTCGCGGACCGCAGCGTCGTCCTCGCCTCGGCGACCCTCAAGCTCGGCGGCGACTTCAACGGCGTCGGGGCCTCCCTGGGGCTCGCCCCCGAGGGGCAGGAGGGCGACGACCTGCCGCAGTGGAAGGGCCTCGACGTCGGCTCGCCGTTCGACTACCCCAAGCAGGGCATCCTCTATGTCGCCAAGCACCTCGCCCGCCCCGCGCGGGACGGCGACCGCGCCGACATGCTGGACGAGCTGACCGAGCTGATCCAGGCCGCGGGCGGCCGCACGCTCGGACTCTTCTCCTCGATGCGGGCCGCCCAGCTCGCCGCCGAGGAGCTGCGGGCGCGCATCCCCGAGTTCCCGATCCTGCTCCAGGGCGAGGAGACGCTCGGTGAGCTGATCAAGAACTTCGCGGCCGATCCCAAGACCTGTCTCTTCGGAACGCTGTCGCTGTGGCAGGGCGTCGATGTGCCGGGGCCCAGCTGCCAGCTGGTCGTCATGGACAAGATCCCGTTCCCGCGTCCCGACGACCCCCTGATGAGCGCCCGGCAGAAGGCGGTGGAGGACGCGGGTGGCAACGGCTTCATGGCGGTTGCCGCCACACACGCCGCCCTGCTCATGGCGCAGGGCGCGGGCCGTCTCGTCCGGGCCACCGGGGACAAGGGCGTCGTCGCGGTACTGGACCAGCGCCTCGCCACGGCCCGGTACGGCCAGTATCTGAAGGCTTCGCTGCCCGAGTTCTGGTACACCACGGACCGTAACCAGGCGCGCAAGTCGCTCGCGGCGATCGACGCGATGGCGAAGCAGGCAGAGGGGGAGTAGGCCGCCCCGAGGCCGTACGAGAATCCCGAGGCGCGCAAAGCGCAAAGAAGGAGAAAAGGCAGGAGCCCCGGAACCGGCGCAGGGGTTCCGGGGCCCGCTCAGGGGGACGGGCCGGGGCCCGGTCCGCCGCGGTTGTCACACGCGGCGGAGTACCGCGACGACCTTGCCCAGGATCGTCGCGTCGTCGCCGGGGATCGGCTCGTAGGCGGCGTTGTGCGGGAGGAGCCAGACGTGGCCGTCCTCGCGCTTGAAGCGCTTGACCGTGGCCTCGCCGTCGAGCATGGCCGCCACGATGTCGCCGTTCTCCGCGACGGGCTGGCGGCGCACGGCGACCCAGTCGCCGTCGCAGATCGCGGCCTCGATCATGGAGTCGCCGACGACCTTGAGCACGAACAGCTCGCCGTCACCGACCAGCTGCCGGGGCAGCGGGAAGACGTCCTCGACCGACTCCTCGGCGAGGATCGGGCCGCCCGCCGCGATGCGGCCGACCAGTGGGACGTACGACGCGGCCGGCTTGCCCGCGGTGTCGGTGGGCTGCACGGTCACGGTCTGGTCGGAGCCGCGCACCTCGTAGGCGCGCGGGCGGTGCGGGTCGCGGCGCAGGAAGCCCTTGCGCTCCAGGGCCATCAGCTGGTGCGCGACGGAGGAGGTGCTGGAGAGGCCGACGGCCTGGCCGATCTCGCGCATGGACGGCGGGTAACCCCGCCGCTGCACCGAGTCCCTGATGACCTCGATCACGCGGCGCTGCCGATCGGTGAGGCCCGAGCTGTCCGCACGGATGCCTGGAGGTCGGCCCGGCAGGGAGCGCTTGTGTCCTTCGGGATTCGTGGCTTCGTTCATCGTGTGCGCGGGCTCGGTCCGGCCGTCGGCTCGGCCCTGGGCAGTGATGGTGGCACTGTCGGCGGTGGTGGTCACGTCGGCCCCTCTCGATGGTCTCCCTGCTGCACAACGGTAGTTGCTTTCGAAAGGTTGCGCCAAACACACGTTCGAGTGAAAAAGCGTGATTCACCTGACGCGATCAAGTGTCCAGGTGTATGGCTCACGCGATCCATGCTGGGCAAAATGCCCATTGCTGTACTCTTCACCACCGGGCGGGCGGCCTCGCGCGCGCCGCCCAGTGTGTCATCCGGGGCTCCTCCGGCGGCCTGCGGGTGATGCCGGTCCCCGGCCCACGCTTTCCCGGGGTCCCCTTCCGGACTGGAGCGGACCGTTCTCGCGGGCGGTGTTCACCGTAGCTCCGGGCCTCTCCGTGCGGCACACAGGAGCCCCGCGTGTCCGTCCGGGGCGGCATCGCGCCCGCCCCGCGCCCGCCTCGTACCCGCTCTCGCGCGGTGACACGCGTGTCTGCCTCGGTGTTCGAGGCGATCCCCACATGTAGTGGTTGGATGGCTACAGATACCCACAAGTTGTGTTCGTTGCCGGTCCAGGGGTCTTCCGCACCTCCGCGATCGCCTATGCTTAGGTGCTGCTTCGCGGGGCTCCTGAGGTCCGGCGAGGCCATTGAGTCTGCTGTGAGGAGGGTTGGAGATCATGCACTGCCCCTTCTGCAGGCACCCCGACAGCCGTGTGGTCGACAGTCGTACGACCGACGACGGCACGTCGATCCGCAGGCGCCGCCAGTGCCCTGACTGCTCCCGTCGTTTCACGACCGTGGAGACGTGCTCGCTCATGGTGGTCAAGCGGTCCGGAGTCACCGAACCGTTCAGCCGTACCAAGGTCATCAATGGCGTGCGCAAGGCGTGCCAGGGGCGGCCGGTCACCGAGGACGCGCTTGCCCAGCTCGGGCAGCGGGTCGAGGAGGCGGTACGGGCGACCGGAAGCGCCGAGCTGACCACCCACGACGTGGGACTGGCCATACTCGGTCCGCTGCAGGAGCTCGACCTCGTCGCCTACCTGCGATTCGCCTCCGTCTACCGGGCGTTCGACTCGCTCGAGGACTTCGAGGCCGCGATCGCGGAGCTGAGGGAGACGACGCGCGGCCCCGCCGCGGACGACGAGGGCGCGGAAGCGGGGCGCCAGGAGGACCAAGCCGGGCAGCCGAGGACCCCTCAGGTCCCGGTGCCCGCGCACGCCGCCGAATGACCGGCCGGCCGGAAGACGGGAGCGATCCCGGAGTCCGGCCGGAGGGCGGCTCACTTAGACCTGTCGCGGGTGGCGCCGATGGTGCCCGCGACGCAAGACAGAACACGTGCCCTGGGAACATCGGGGCACTTCAGGGCGTTTTGCCCGACAGGGAGGCGGCATGACAGAGACGGCGAGCGGTCCGGCACGAGGTTCCCGAGCGAAGGGCACCAAGGCCACCAAGGGACTGCGCATCGAGCGCATCCACACGACCCCCGGCGTGCACCCGTACGACGAGGTCGAGTGGGCGCACCGCGACGTCGTCATGACCAACTGGCGCGACGGCTCGGTCAACTTCGAGCAGCGTGGCGTCGAGTTCCCCGACTTCTGGTCGGTGAACGCGGTCAACATCGTCACCAGCAAGTACTTCCGCGGTGCCGTCGGCACCCCGCAGCGCGAGGTCAGCCTCAAGCAGCTGATCGACCGCATCGTGAAGACGTACCGGAAGGCCGGCGAGGACTACAAGTACTTCGCCTCGGCCGCCGACGCCGAGATCTTCGAGCACGAGCTGGCCTACGCCCTCCTGCACCAGATCTTCAGCTTCAACAGCCCGGTCTGGTTCAACGTCGGCACGCCGCAGCCCCAGCAGGTCTCCGCCTGCTTCATCCTGTCCGTCGACGACTCCATGGAGTCGATCCTCGACTGGTACAAGGAAGAGGGCATGATCTTCAAGGGCGGTTCGGGCGCCGGTCTGAACCTGTCCCGCATCCGCTCCTCCAAGGAGCTGCTCTCCTCCGGCGGCAACGCCTCCGGCCCGGTCTCCTTCATGCGCGGTGCCGACGCCTCCGCCGGCACCATCAAGTCCGGTGGCGCCACCCGCCGCGCGGCCAAGATGGTCGTTCTCGACGTCGACCACCCCGACATCGAGGACTTCATCCAGACGAAGGTCAGCGAGGAGGAGAAGATCCGCGTCCTGCGCGACGCGGGCTTCGACATGGACCTGGGCGGCGACGACATCACGTCCGTCCAGTACCAGAACGCCAACAACTCGGTCCGCGTGAACGACGAGTTCATGAACGCGGTCGAGGGCGGCACCGACTTCGGCCTGCGCGCCCGCATGACCGGTGAGGTCATCGAGAAGGTCGACGCCAAGTCGCTGTTCCGCAAGATCGCGGAGGCGGCCTGGGCCTGTGCCGACCCGGGCATCCAGTACGACGACCAGATCAACCACTGGCACACCTGCCCCGAGTCCGGCCGGATCACCGCGTCGAACCCGTGCAGCGAGTACATGCACCTGGACAACACGTCCTGCAACCTCGCCTCGCTGAACCTGATGAAGTTCCTCAAGGACGACGGCAAGGGCAACCAGTCGTTCGAGAGCGAGCGCTTCCAGAAGGTCGTCGAGCTGGTCATCACCGCGATGGACATCTCGATCTGCTTCGCGGACTTCCCCACCGAGAAGATCGGTGAGAACACCCGCGCCTTCCGCCAGCTCGGCATCGGCTACGCCAACCTCGGCGCCCTGCTGATGGCGACCGGCCACGCGTACGACTCCGACGGCGGCCGCACGCTCGCCGCCGCCATCACGTCGCTGATGACGGGCACCGCCTACCGCCGCTCCGCCGAGCTGGCCGCGATCGTCGGCCCGTACGACGGCTACGCCCGCAACGCCGACGCCCACAAGCGCGTCATGAAGCAGCACGCCGACGCCAACGCGACGGCCGTCCGCATGGATGACCTGGACAACCCGGTGTGGGCCGCCGCCACGGAGGCCTGGCAGGACGTCGTGCGCCTCGGCGAGGAGAACGGTTTCCGTAACTCCCAGGCGTCCGTGCTCGCCCCGACCGGCACCATCGGTCTGGCGATGTCCTGCGACACCACCGGTGTCGAGCCCGACCTCGCGCTGGTCAAGTTCAAGAAGCTCGTCGGCGGCGGCTCGATGCAGATCGTCAACGGCACGGTCCCGCAGGCCCTGCGCCGCCTGGGCTACCAGGAGGAGCAGATCGAGGCGATCGTCGCCCACATCGCCGAGCACGGCAATGTGATCGACGCCCCGGGCCTCAAGACCGAGCACTACGAGGTCTTCGACTGCGCCATGGGCGAGCGCGCCATCTCCCCGATGGGCCACGTCCGCATGATGGCCGCGATCCAGCCCTGGATCTCCGGTGCCATCTCCAAGACGGTCAACATGCCGGAGACGGCGACCGTCGAGGAGGTCGAGGAGATCTACTTCGAGGCCTGGAAGCTCGGCGTCAAGGCGCTCGCGATCTACCGCGACAACTGCAAGGTCGGCCAGCCGCTCTCCGCCAAGAAGAAGGAGGACGAGAAGGCCGAGGTGACCGCGAAGGCCGAGGCGACCATCCGCGAGACGGTCGAGAAGGTCGTCGAGTACCGCCCGGTCCGCAAGCGCCTGCCCAAGGGCCGTCCCGGCATCACCACGTCCTTCACGGTCGGCGGCGCCGAGGGTTACATGACCGCCAACTCCTACCCGGACGACGGTCTCGGCGAGGTCTTCCTGAAGATGTCCAAGCAGGGTTCGACGCTCGCGGGCATGATGGACGCCTTCTCCATCGCCGTCTCCGTCGGCCTCCAGTACGGCGTGCCGCTGGAGACCTACGTCTCGAAGTTCACCAACATGCGCTTCGAGCCGGCCGGCATGACGGACGACCCGGACGTGCGGATGGCGCAGTCGATCGTCGACTACATCTTCCGCCGCCTGGCGCTGGACTTCCTGCCCTTCGAGACGCGCTCCGCGCTCGGCATCCACTCCGCCGAGGAGCGTCAGCGTCACCTGGAGACCGGCTCCTACGAGCCGGCCGACGACGAGGTCGATGTCGAGGGTCTGGCCCAGTCCGCCCCGCGTCAGACCGAGCTGAAGGCGGTCGCGACCCCCAAGGCCGAGGCCGAGTCGGTCAAGCCCGCCCCCAAGCAGGCCCACACCAGCGCCGAACTCGTCGAGATGCAGCTGGGCATCCAGGCGGACGCCCCGCTCTGCTTCTCCTGCGGTACGAAGATGCAGCGAGCCGGTTCCTGCTACATCTGCGAGGGCTGCGGCTCGACCAGCGGTTGCAGCTGATCAGCGGCTGAGCCCGTGACACGGGCTCGGTGAAGGGGCGTCGGCCAACAGGTCGGCGCCTCTTCTGTTGGGGCCGCTCAGGGGCTTACGGGGTGGCCGAGGGCGTGGACCCGCTCGGCTTTCCTCTCGAAGTTCGCGGTGGGGGAGAGGGTCGCGACGATGTGGCGGGTCAAGGGGGCGCCGGTCAGGATGGCACGGACCGCATCGAGGTCGATCGGCCGGTCCCAGTTCTCCTCGGCGAAATTCGCGTACGCCTCCGCGCTGCCGTCGGCGAGGAGGTCGAAAAGCCATTCGGTGCCTCCGATTCGTCGTCGGCGAACGTCACCGGGCCGCATCGCCAGGCGGCCGCACCCGTCTCGCGCCAGGCGCAGACCGTGGCGTCGAGGAAGCCCTCGAACTGGAGCTCCGGCGTCGTCGCGCAATGCGCCAGGGAGGCGGGCAGGCCGTCGAGCAGGCCCGGCCAGTGTGCCCGCGGATCCTCCCGCCAGGGTGTGGCGTCGCATTCGTGGTCGAAGCCGTGGAGGAAGACCCCGGCCGGGTCGAACACGATGCCCCACTGGTCCCCGGAGCCGTTCTCCATCCGGGCGAGGTCGACCCCCTCGCGCCAGTTCGGCTGGTACATGTGCATGGGCGCCGTCGGGTCGAGCACGGTGTCCAGCACCGCGAAGGCGCGGCAGCGGGCTGCGAGCACGGCCGGGTCGGGCAGCAGGGGCAGCAGGTCGTGCACGTTCATGACGGCCATTCAGCAGCGCACCACTGACAACGCCGTACCACCGACAACGCCCCGGCCGCTCCCTCGCAGGCCGGGGCGTCGCGGTGCTCAGTCGCGACGTTTGGTTCCCAGAACGCGAGTAAAGGTTGCCGGGTCCTCGTCAAAGCCATGGACGCCCGCGTGGAAGGTCCATTCGCCGGAGCCGTCCCGCACGAACTCGGCGACCGTCGCCGCCGTGGCGTCCGGTACGGCGGCGAAGCCGGTCTCGGAGAGCGCCGTGTAGCCCTCGCTGACGCGGACCGCCGGGTTCAGGACCGAGGCGAACGTGGTGCGGCCCTGGCCCTGCTGGATGACAACGCCGACCACCACGCGCACGTAGCGGCCGTCCAGACGGTCGAGTTGGAGGTTCATGACCTCGTCCCAGCCGAAGCCCTTGCCGTCGGGGCTGTCCCGGTTGAGGGAGATCGTGCCGTCCGGGGAACGGCTGTCGAAGTACACCAGATAGGCGGGTTCCCCGTACGTGTTGTCCGCCGTGAACGTCGCGGCCACGAGGTCCAGGTCCGAGGGTGGCTGTCCCGCCGGGCTGGGGTCCCACTTCAGTGCCACCTCGACCCTGCGGATTCCCTTACCGAATCCGGTCACCAGGTTTCCCCTCTCCCGAAGGTCCGTTTTCTCAACTTCCGCTGCATAAAGCCTCGTTGTTCATCGTGCCATGCGAACAGGGCTTCCGCGCGGGGGATATGAGCCGGAGCGTGACCGACGCCACGTCCCGTGGCCTTACGATGGCGCAGTGCTGGTCAAGTGGATTCGCTGCACCGTCGTGGACCGCCGGGGGTTCGAACGGGGACAGCGGAAATGGGCGGGGCTTCTGGGGGAGCCGGGATTTCGGGGACAGGGCGGAGGCTGGAGCCGGCAGCGGCCGGGTGTCGCGCACATCTTCACCTTCTGGGAGAGCCGCGCCTTCTACGACTCCTTCATGGCGCGCTCGCACGACCGCCTCGCCGCGTCGCAGTCCGGCACGTTCAAGGACAGCCAGGTCAAGCTGTTCGAATACCGCTTCGACGTGAAGACCGGCTTCGAACCCCGGTTCACCGACGCGGATCTGATCCGGGTCGCCCTGTGCCGTGCGCACGAGGAGCGCGTCGAGCACTTCACCCTCATGCAGGAGAAGGTCTGGAACCCCGCCATGGCGGGCTCGCCCGGCATGATCAGGGGCATGTTCGCCGAGGCACCCGCGCACGAGTTCCTGGTGCTGTCCATGTGGCGCTCGGCCGCCGAGCACGGCAAGTACCGCACCGAACGCGTGGAGCGCCTCGCCCTGCGCGCCCAGACCGAGGCGGACATCGCCGCACTCTCCGGCGACATCGTGGAACTCGAGCCCTCCTGGACGGTCTGAGACGCCCGGAGCATGTGACCTACGCCGTATGAAGCCGGTACGCGTGCGCGACCGCCGCCGGGGCGATCTAGGGTGCTGGCATGGCACGACCACGGCGCATCATTCTTGTCCGGCACGGCGAGTCAACGGGCAACGTCGATGACTCCGTGTACGAGCGCGAGCCCGACCACGCCCTCGCCCTGACCGAGCGCGGCCGGAGGCAGGCCGAGCACACCGGCGAGCGGCTCCGCGAGATCGTCGGCGACGAACCCGTGAGCGTGTACGTCTCCCCGTACCGCCGCACCCACGAGACCCTGGACTCCTTCCACCTCGATCGCGCGCGCATACGCGTGCGCGAGGAGCCCCGCCTGCGCGAGCAGGACTGGGGCAACTGGCAGGAACGCGACGACGTACGCCTCCAGAAGGCCTACCGCGACGCGTACGGCCACTTCTTCTTCCGCTTCCCGCAGGGGGAGTCCGGCGCCGACGTGTACGACCGGGTCGGGGGCTTCCTGGAGAGCCTGTTCCGCAGCTTCGAGGAGCCCGACCATCCTCCGAACGTCCTTCTGGTGACCCACGGCCTGGCCATGCGGCTGTTCTGCATGCGCTGGTTCCACTGGACCGTCTCCGAATTCGAGTCGCTGTCCAATCCCGGGAACGCCGAGATGCGCATGCTCGTTCTCGGGGAGAACGGCAAGTACGCCCTCGACCGCCCCTTCGAGCGCTGGCGCGAACCGGTGCCGTACTGGATCGGTGGTTGAGAGCGGACGCGCCTTTCCAGGCCGGATCGCTGAACACGGGGCACTGAAAACCGGATGATCGAACACCAGGACCGCGCATAGGCTGCCCGAAGATGACCTCCGACTCCTCCTCTTCCGGGCGCCTCGACCGCGCCCTGGCCAGCCTGCGCGGACTCGCGGTGGGCGACGCGCTCGGCTCGCAGTTCTTCGTCCCGGTGAACCACCCCCTGCTCAAGCGGCGCGAGCTGCCCGACGGACTCTGGCAGTGGACCGACGACACGGAGATGGCCTGCTCGGTCGTGTCCGTCCTCGCCGCCCACGACCGCGTCCACCAGGACGCCCTGGCCCACTCCTTCGCCCATCACCACGACTTCGACCGCGGCTACGGCCCCGCCGTGAACCGACTGCTGCGCCTCGTCCGCGAGGGCGCCGACTGGCGCGAACTGGCCGCCCGCCTCTTCCAGGGCCAGGGCTCCTGGGGCAACGGCGCCGCGATGCGGATCGCCCCGCTCGGCGCCTGGTACGCCGACGACCCAGAGCAGGCCACCCACCAGGCGGAGATCTCCGCCTACCCCACCCACCAGCACCGGGAGGCCGTGGCGGGCGCCATGGCGGTGGCCGCCGCTGCCGCGCTGGCCGCCTCCCCGGACGGCCCGCCGACCCCGGAAGCGCTCCTGGACGACGTCATCGCCCTGGTGCCCAGAAGCGCCGTGGAGGCGGGCCTCAGGCGCGCCAGGGGCATGCTCGACTACGAGGACGCGGGCACCGTCGCCGCCGTCCTCGGTTGCGGCCGCCGTACCAGCGCGCACGACACCGTGCCGTTCGCCCTGTGGTCCGCCGCCCGCGCCCTCACCGACTATGAGCAGGCTTTCTGGACGACCGCCCAGGTCGGCGGCGACGTGGACACGACCTGCGCGATCGTGGGCGGCGTCCTGGCCGCGGGCCCGGCGGGCGCCCCGCCCGAGACGTGGTCGGAGCGGACCGAGGGGCTGCCCGCGTGGGTGCCCGACGGCCGCTGACGGCAACGGACGACGGCCGCTCCGGAGGCGGTACGACCCGGCTCCGGCCGTCCAGGACCGCGTAGGGGAGGGGCGGGGTGTCGCGCCCCTCTCCGGGCGGCGTACGCTAAGGACGCCATGCCGTACGAACCACCCACTCATACCGTCGAGCGCTCCCTGCGCGCCACGACCGGAGCTAAGGTCATCGCCGGCGTCGACGAGGTGGGACGCGGCGCCTGGGCCGGGCCCGTCACGGTCTGCGCGGCGGTCACCGGACTCCGGCGCCCGCCCGAGGGACTCACCGACTCCAAACTGCTCACGGTCAAGCGGCGTACGGAACTGGCCGGGATACTCCAGACCTGGGTGACGGCCTACGCCCTGGGAGACGCCTCCCCCGAGGAGATCGACGACCTGGGCATGACCGCCGCGCTGCGCCTGGCCGCCGTACGGGCCCTGGAGTCGCTCCCGGTGCGTCCCGACGCCGTGATCCTCGACGGCAAGCACGACTATCTCGGCGCTCCCTGGCAGGTGCGCACAGTGATCAAGGGTGACCAGTCGTGCGTCGCCGTCGCGGCGGCCTCGGTGATCGCCAAGGTGCGGCGCGACAAAATGATGGCCGAACTCGGCGTCGGCCATGCAGACTTCGGATTCGCGGACAACGCCGGGTATCCCTCACCCGTGCACAAGGCCGCACTGGAGGAGCGGGGACCCACTCCGTACCACCGCCTGTCGTGGGCGTATCTTGATGCGCTGCCCCAGTGGCGGCACCTCAAGAAGGCCCGCGCTTGGGCCGGCGGAGGCGCTCCGGAGATCGAAGGCCAGCTCGGCTTCGACTTCTGACGGTTCCGCTCGCACTGATGTGCCACCCGGACGTCGGTGTTGTTTCAACGTTTGATAAAAATCAGCTCATGCCTCTCATTCCCGAGGAGCCTCAGATTCACGAGAGTGCCCAGGGTTCCAGCGCCACGGCGGCCACCAGCCACCTCGCGCCGACCCCTCGCCCCGTACCCGGCCCCCGCCCCGCGGCTTCGGCCCGCCCCGGTCGACCCGGCCCCCCGCGGCCGGCACCGCCGGTGCAGCGCATGCCGCGTGACG
>NZ_WWIR01000680.1 GCF_009863025.1 Streptomyces sp. SID4985
GTCGGCCGGGCCGGGCACATCCGCTCGGCGAAGGAGCGCTTGACCCGGCGGGGCAGACCGGGGCCGAGGCCGACGTACTCCAGGCGGTGACCGTCGGGCAGGGCGGCGAGCAGGGTCTTGGCTCCCCGGCCGGTGATGCCGGTGTGGCGCAGTTCGAGTCGGCGCAGCGCGCTGCCGGGCAGGGCGTCGGCGAGGGCCTGGGCGCCTTCGTCGCCGGTCGCGTTGCCGGGGGCGCCGAGGCTGCGCTCGGACATGGCGCGTCCGAGGTCGAGGTGTTCGATGCCGTCGAGGGCGTCGGCGAGGGCGCGGGCGCCGCCGGGTCCGATGCCGTTGCCGCCGAGGCCCAGGCGCAGGGGGTGGGCGGGGTCTGCCGCGCGGGCGAGGACGGCGGTGCCCTCGTCGCCGAGGTGGTTGGCCGTCAGGTACAGCTCGCGCACGCCCGCGTCCCGGACGAGGGCAGCGAGCAGCGGGGCCTCGGCGGCGGTCAGACCGTTGCCCCCGAGGAAGAGCCGCTCCAGCGGGGCCGGGCGGTCCAGCAGGGCGTCCACGAGGAGGCGTACGCCTTCGGCGCCGATGCCGGAGTTGACCAGGTCGAGGGTGCGCAGCGTGGTGTTGCGGCGCAGGAGTGCGGCGAGGGTGCGGGCGCCGTCCGTCATGACGGGGTTGCGCTTGAGCCAGAGGGCGCGCAGGGCGGTGTCGTCGGCGAGGGCTCCGGCGAGGGCGGTCACGCCGTCCGGGCCGATGCGGTTGCAGCCGAGGTAGAGGGTGTGCACACCGTGGGCGGCGGTGTCGCTCAGGGCGGCGGCGACGGAGCGGGCACCTTGGTCGCCGAGGGCGTTGGTGCCAAGCAGCAGGTGGGCGGCGTGCGGGGAGGCGGCGGCCACGGGCAGCAGCCGGGCGGCGCCGTCGGGCCCGAGGCCCTGCTTGCACAGGTCCACCCGACCGTCGGCGCGCAGGGTGCCGAGCGGGAACGTCTCGTCGGCGACCGGGGAAACCGGGTCCGCGAGGCGGTCGAGCAGCGGGCCGAGCGCCGCGGGGTCGGCCAGTGGCAGGTCGGGGTGCTCGATCGCCGGGCAGCGTACGGGCGTCGTCGGCTGGGTCATCACACTCCACCGGTCCTTCGCCGGGGACCGGCGGTCCGCGTCGGCACCAGGCCGACATGAGAAGAAGTAGGTGCAAGACCGGTCGGATTCGAACCGACGTCCTCCAGCTTGATGCGTGGGCGCGACGACCTCTGCGCTACGGCCTTGCACGAGCGATCTTAGCCGTGCGAGAACAGATTTTCGATCACTGGTTCGAGTGAATCCCGCCTCAATCCGGCTTGCTCAGCAGCCGCGTCACACTGTCGCCCACCTCCGCCGTGATCCGCCCCTCGCACTCCAACCCGACCGCCGTCGCCAGATCCCTCCCGTGCAAGTCCGCCAGGGCTTCCGCGAGTTCCGCGAAGGACGCGGCGGCGGTGCGGCTACGGGACAGGCCCGTCAGGGCGCTCGCCACTCCGACGAACGCGGCGGGCCACCACCAGACGGCGAGCAGCAGGTAGGCCACGCCCCAGGCGCTCAGCCGGGCCGCCGTGCTCAACGCGCCTCGCGCGGTGCCGAGTTCCGTACGGGTGCTGTCGGGCGCGAGAAGCCACAGGTGCGGCCAGGCGGTCGAGAGGTCGAGGCGGTAGGCGCGCCAGACGCGCTGGTCGGGGGCCGCGACCCGGTCCCCCGTCCAGAACGGGTGGCGGGGCCGGACCAGGGCGATCCGGTTGCGTTCGGCGTAGCGCGCTTCCGCCTCGTCGGTCAGAGCATCGGCGTCGCCGCGGCCGCTCAGCCTGGCGCGTCCGGCGGCGACCAGCGCCGTACGGTAGTCGGCGTCGGCGGTGCGCCACTGGCGCAACCGGCGTGCGGCCAACAGGCGGGTCAGCGGGCCCCGGGGCGCCATGAGCCAGGTCCGCTCGATCAGAGCGCCGAGCCCCTGCGCGGCCGTGCCGGTCAGCGCGGCCCCGGCGAGAACGGCGACCGCCGCGACCGCGAGGGCGCCCGGACTGTGGGCGCCGGGAGCCTCCGCCAGGGAGTCCAGTCGGGTCCGCAGCCGCCCGGTGTCGTACCAGTGGCGCTGGCCCAGGGTCACCGCCGTGGCCAGCGCCACCAGGTACACCAGTCCGGGGATGGCCAGCAGGGCGAGCCAGCGTTCGGCCATCTTGCCGCTCAGCGCGCCGAGGAACGCGTTCACGGACGGCGCACCCTGAACTCGCGCAGCGTCTCGCCGAAGATCCGGCAGGCCGGACGACCGTCGCCCTCGGACGGCGGTACCTCGACCCGGGCGCAGTGGCCGCGCGGACAGACGAGTGCGTGGAGCAGCGGGTGTCCGGGGCCGCTGCCGGGGAAACTCCGGTACGGGGGCGGGGCGTCGGTGCGGTAGGAACCAAGTCCGGAGCTGAGCCCGGAGACGAGGAGCAGATCCTCCAACTCGTCGAAGTCTTCTTCCAGTTCCTCGGGCGGACGGCCGCCGCGCACCTCCGAGGTGATGTACTCCGTCAGAAGGCGCACCGGCGGATCGAGGTCCTCCGTCCCCGGGGAGGTGGCCAGCCAATGGCACAGGGCCGCCAGCCGCTCGTGCCCGAACCCGTCCGCTCCCCCGTCCATACCGTCACCGAACACGCCCGCGTCGGCGCCGAGTCCACCCGCGCCGTCGCCGAGTCCGCCCATCGCCGCACCTCCATGGATCAGCCGGTCGTCGCAAGCTCACCACAACGAGCGTGACAGCGGGGCTTCGTGGGTAAAATCGGGCTTCGGAGTTCCCGCCGCGCACTACGGTCGAGAGCCCACAGTCAGCCGCACGGGGGCGGGCGATGCCAGACGTCATGGGACCGGACAGGGAGTCCCTCGAACGGGTCGTCGCGCTGGTCGGACAGTTCCAGCGCACCGGTGACCGCCGTCCCCTGGACAGCGGTACCGAGATCTGCCGGGCGGTGCTGAGCACCGAGCCCGCGGCCCCGCACGTGCGGACCACCTGGGAGTCGACCCTGCGGCTGACCCTGGTCCTGCGCTGGGCGGCCTTCCGCGACCGGCGCGACCTGGACGAGTCGATCGAGCTGGGCCGCCGGCTGGTGGTGCGCCAGACCGTACGCGAACAGGATCTGCGACTGCTGGGCCGTATGCTCGCGGACCGCTTCGAACTCGACCGGGACCAGGCCGACATGGAGTCCGCGATCGAGGTATTACGGCGTGCAGCCGATATGCCCGAGGACGGGACGAACCAGCTCTCGGCGACGCTCGACACCCTGTCGTCCTTACTGCGCGAACGCGCCAGGATCACCGGCAGCACGGCCGATCTGGCCGAGGCGGAACGGTTGCAGCGCCATGCCCTCAATCTGCTGGCCGATGTTCCCGAGAACGCGCAGGACATCGAGACACATCGCAACAACCTGGCGGCCACGCTCCAACTCGCCCTCAAGTTCGACCCCTCCCCCGCCGTCGCGCATGAGGCGGTGCACCTGCTGCGGGCAGTCCTCGCGGCGATGCCCGCAGACGCTCCCCGGCACACGGCGGCCCTGTTCAATCTCGCCACGGCATCCTTCGTACGGGCCGAACTCACTGGTGACGCCGCCGACATCGAGGAGATGATCACGGCGTGCCGGGCCGCCCGCGCCGCCACGCCCCGAGGTCATCCGTCGCACGCGCGCGGCCTGGCCGAATTCGGCGTCGCCCTGCGCCTCGCGTCCGAACACACCGAGGACACCGAACTGCTGGAAGAGGCCGTGACGTTGTTGCGTGAGGCGGTCGCGGGCACCGTTCCGGGCAGCCCGTCACACCCGCAACGGCTGAACAGCCTCGGCAACGCCCTGCAACGACTGGGTGAACGCAGAGGCGACGCACTGCTGTTGGACCAGGCGGTGAAGACCCTGCGGGAAGCCGTCGGGGGGCCGTCCCCGGAACTCCCGGACCACTTCGGCCGCTTGACCAACCTGGCCGTCGCCCTGCGCGAGCGCCACCACCAGACCGGCGACCTCGCCGCCCTGCGCGAAGCGGCCCAACTGGCCCGGCTCGCCCCGAGCTTCCCCCACTTCCCGCGCGAGTCCGCCCAGCAGTTGGCCAACCTCGGTGTCGTCCTCCAGACCTGGCACGACCGTACGGCGGACCCCGGTGCCGCCGTCGAGGCCGTCGAAGTGGCCCGGCAGGCCCTCGCCCTCACCCACGAGGACTCCCCCGAGCACGCCTCGCGGCTGAACCATCTCGGCAACGCCCTGCACCAGCGGTTCCGGAGCGGCGGCGACCCGGCCGACCTGGACGAGTCCGTCGACGCGCTGAACCTCGCGGTGGCGGGCACGGCGTACGGCAGCCCGGAGCACGCGAGTTATCTGCACAACCTGGGCCTCACCCTGCTCACCGCGGCCCGTCTGGCCGAGGACCCGGCGCTCTTGGACCGGGCGGTTTCCACGCTCGGCCGTGCGGTATGGGCATCCGCCACCGGCACGGCCCACACCGCCGGATATCTCCAGTCCTACGCCTCGGGGTTGCGCACCCTGCACCTCGTGACCGAGAACCCCGCCATCCTGCGCGCGGCCGAGGACGCCTACCGACAGGTGG
Organism: Streptomyces sp. SID4985; assembly: GCF_009863025.1. Classification (GTDB taxonomy): domain Bacteria; phylum Actinomycetota; class Actinomycetes; order Streptomycetales; family Streptomycetaceae; genus Streptomyces. Next base: position 4,578 of record NZ_WWIR01000680.1, read on the forward strand.
CCCGGATCGAGGCGCTTCCGGCCGCGCGGCGCGTCCTGGCCGCCTGCGACTGGGGTGCCGCAGCGGCCGACGGCAGCCGGTGGCAGGAGGCGCTCGAAGGGTTCGAACTCGCCCTCTCACTGCTGCCGTTCAGCATCACCCGGCGGCTCGCCCGCGACGATCAGGAGCACGAGCTCGTCAGTGTGCAGGGGCTCGCCGCCGACGCCGCCGCCTGCGCCGTACGGCTCGGCAGGCTCGACCACGCCGTACTGCTCCTGGAGCAGGGGCGCGGGGTACTGCTCGGCCAGGCGATCGCCGAGCGCGCCGAGTTGGAGCGGCTACGCGCCGAACACCCCCTGACCGCCGAGCGGTTCGTGCATCTGCGCCAGCTCATCGAGTCGACCGATTCCGACGCGCCCGACGACGGAAGCATCGCCGATCTGCGGCACACCCTCGCGGCCCGCTGGGAGCAACTGGTCACCGAGATCCGCACGCTGCCCGGCTTCGCGGGTTTCCTCGGGGCGCCCACGTACGCCGAGGTCCTGGCCTGCTCGGAGGACGGTCCCGTCGTGGTCGTGTACTCCAGCGTCTACCGGAGCGACGCCCTGATCGTGCGGCCGGACGGTGTGACACCGGTGCCGCTGCCCGGGGTGACTCCCGAGGTGCTGGAGAGGCAAGTGGCGCTGCTGCATGGCGCGTTGGCCGCCGCCGCGATGCCTGGACAGGAGCGGGAAGCTCAGGGCGCGGTCGCGGAGGTGCTGGGCTGGACGTGGGACCGTGTCGCGGAGCCGGTGCTCCGCGAGCTGGGCCTGCTCGACCCGCCCGCCGACGACGCGTGGCCCCGGCTGTGGTGGTCGTCGGGCGGCGCGCTCGCCGCGCTTCCGCTGCACGCGGCGGGCCACCACGAGGAGCCGCCGGACCCCCAGCCCCGGACGGCCCCCCGTTCTCAGGCGGACCCCCGGCCGCAGGCGGTGCTCGACCTCGTCGTCTCGTCCTACACGCCGACCATCCGCGCCCTGTCCTACGCCCGCGCCCGCGCGGCCGGCCGCACCCCGGCGGGCGGCCTGCTCGCGGTGGTCGTGCCCGACGCGCCCGGCACCCGGCCCCTCGGCGGCGTCCGCCGGGAGATGCGGGAGTTGCGCGCGCTGCTCCCGGTCCCCGGCGTGCTCGCGGGCCCGCGTGCGACGCGCGGCAACGTGCTGGGCGTCCTGTCCGCGCACCCGTATGTGCACTTCGCCTGCCACGGGGTGAGCGACCCGGAGAATCCGTCGCGGGCCCGGCTGCTCGTGCACGACCACCGGGAGCATCCCTTGACGGTGCGTCACATCTCGCGTCTCGACCTGCCGTACGCCCGGCTCGCGGTGCTGTCCGCGTGCGACACGGCGCGGGGTTCGGACCTGCTGGCGGACGAGGCGATCCACATCACCTCGGCCTTCCAGATCGCCGGATATCCGCACGCGATCGGCACGTTGTGGCCCGTGCACGACGCGGTGGCGGTGCGCATGACCAGAAGCCTCTACCGCCATCTGCGGACCGGCATACCGGCCGCGTCCCTCGCCCTCGACACGGACCGGGCCGCGCTCGCGCTGCACCACGCCGTACGACAGTGCCGTACCGCCTTCCGCAACAGCCCGAGCCTCTGGGCGGCCCATGTGCACTCCGGGGCGTGACCCGGCGGAAGAGCCCGAAGCCCGGCGGAAGAACCCGAACCCCGGCCGAAGATCCCGAAGAGGAAGCCGACGAGAAGGAGTTGGTCGCGACATGGCCCCCCTGTGGCGCAGGAAGCGCGACGACGAACCACCGCAGCGGCCACCCACGGCTCCCGCCGATCCGGACCAGCCCCGGGCGGCCGACCTGGTGGTGACGATGCTGAACGACGACGGCGGGGAGGAGGAGATCGTCCGGGTCGGCCTTCCCCCGCACGAGTTCTACGGCATGAAGGCCAACGCCGCCTACGAACGGCTCGGCCCCGAACACCCCGACACACTACTGGCGTTCCGCGACTACGCCCGCGCACTGGCGGGAATGGAAGGCCGCCGTGAGGAGGCTCTCGAACGCCTCATGGATCTGGTGCGCCTCCAGACGCAACTGCTCGGCTTCGTGCACGCGGACACCTTGACCACCGCCGCCGACATCGCCGATCTGCTGCAGAGCATGGGTGATCCCGGAAAGGCGGAGGAGGTCTGGCGCAGCGTCTGGACGGCCCGGTCCGAACTGCTCGGCCGCGACCACCCCGACACCCTGAGCAGTGCGAGCGGCCTGGCACGCGCACTGGAGCAACTCCGGCGCGAACCCGAGGCGGTGGGGCTCCGCCGGGACGTACTGGAACGCCGCAAGCGGCAGCTCGGGATTGACCATCCCACGGTGCTGCACGACACCGGGCAGCACGCGGCCGCGCTGATCAGATGCGGCCGCTGGGCCGAGGGGGAGGCGGAACTGCGCGCTCTTCTGGCCCTGTTGGAGCGGCGTGGCGAGCGCGACGGTGAGATCGGTCTCTCCGCCCAGGCCAACCTCGGGGCCGCGCTGTGCCGGCTGGAACGGCTCGACGAGGCCGAGGCGGTGATGCGTACCGTGCTCGCCACCCAGCAACGGACCAACGGCTCCGCGCACTCGGACACGCAGTCCACCCGGAACAACCTCGCGGCCGTCCTGCACGCCCGGGAACGGTACGGGGAGGCAGTCGTGATCCTCCGCGAGGTGCTGTCCGAGGCCGCCGCGAGGAAGGGGGACGGCCACCCCGACACCGTCCATGCCCGCGACAACCTGGCCAACGTCCTGATCGACGCGGGCGAACGCATCGAGGCCGCCGCACTACTGCGCCGCTGCCAGTCCGACTACACCCGCGTCTACGGCCAGGATCACCCCCTGACCCGGACGGCGGCCGAACGTCTGGCGTGGCTTCGGGACAACCCCACTTAGAGAAAACCCAGTTGGACATCCGAGGCGCAACCCTCGGGCGGATTCAGCGGGAGGCGCTCTCCGCGACCGGCTTCTCCTCGACCGCCGCACTACGTCGAGCCGTGCCACCCGATCGCGACAGACCGACGGCGAGGAGCAGGGCGACGGCGACGAGGCACGCGCCGATACGGAAGGCGAGCTGGTAACCGCCCGTGAGAGCCGAGGCGTTGCTCGCGCCGTCGTCCAACAGGGCATCCGTGTGCGCGATGGCGAGCGTGCTGAGGGCCGCGAGGCCGAAGGCGCTGCCGATCTGCTGCATCGTGTTGAACATGCCGGAGGCGATCCCGGAGTCCTGGGGCGTGGCCGCCGACATGGCGAGCGTGGCCAGGGACGGCATCGCGAGGCCGAAGCCGATACCGAGGGGCAGCAGCGCGGGGAGGACGTCCACGGCGTAGCTCCCGTCCACCGGTACGCGGCCGAGCGCGGCGAGACCTCCGGCGATGAGCGCGAGTCCGGGGAGGAGTACGAGACGGGGGCCGAAGCGCGCGATCAGCCGGGGCGCGAGGCCGAGGGACAGCGCGCCGATCGAGACGGAGACCGGGAAGATGCCGAGGCCGGTGCGCAGTTCGTCGAAGCCGAGCACCTTCTGCAGGTAGAGCACGCACAGGAACTGGAAGCTGAACATCCCGGCCACCATGAGGGCCTGGATGACCATCGCTCCCGAGACGTCACGCGAGCGGAACACCCGCAGCGGCAGGAGCGGGTGGGGTGCCTTCGCCTGGCGGGCGACGAAGGCCAGGAGCAGGGCGAGTGCGGCGGCGCCGAAGCTCAGGGTGTGGGCCGAGGTCCAGCCGTGGCCGGGGATCTCGACGATCGTGCAGACGCCGAGCATCAGCGCGGCGGTGACCAGGAGCGCGCCCGCGGCGTCGGTCCCCTTGCCGAGGCCGATTCCGGGCTCGGGTGCGAGCACACGTCCGGCCGCCAGCGCGGCCACGATGCCGATCGGGACGTTGACGAAGAAGATCCAGTGCCAGCCGACGGTCTGGGTCAGGGCGCCCCCGGCGAGGAGGCCCAGCGAGCCACCGGCGGACTGGACGAAGCTGTAGACGCCGATGGCCTTGGCCCGCTCCTTCGGCCGTGGGAACAGGGTCACGACCATGCCGAGCGTGACGGCGGAGGTCACCGCGCCGCCGATGCCCTGGACGAACCGGGCGGCGAACAGCGTCGCCGGGTCCTGGGCCAGACCGCACAGCAGCGAGGCGGCCGTGAAGACGCTCAGGCCGGTGACGAAGACGCGCTTGCGTCCGACGAGGTCGCCGAGCCGTCCGGAGAGCAGGAGCAGCCCGCCGAAGGGGACCAGGTAGGCGTTGACCACCCAGGCCAGGCCGGACGAGGAGTAGCCGAGGTCTTGCTGGATGGCGGGGAGTGCCACGCTCACGACGGTGCCGTCGAGGATGACCATCAGCTGTCCGGCGCAGAGCACGGCCAGGGCCGACCACTGTGATGTCCGTGCGGATGTGTGGGTTCGCCACATGGGGGTTCCTTCCAATGGTGCACGTCTTGTTACAGCGGTCATCGTCTGTAACCATGGCGCGCGGCGGAAGGAGGCACTTTCATGTCACGCAGTCACACCGATGTGTCCGACCAGGTCAGCAACGAGGCGTGCCCGCTCACCGAGGTAATCGACCACGTCGCGGGCAAGTGGAGCATCGGCATCCTCGTCGCCGCCGCGCACGGGCCGGTCCGGTTCACGGAGCTGGAGCGCGCCATCGCGGGCATCAGCCGACGGATGCTCACCCTGAACCTGCGCAAGCTGGAACGCGACGGCCTCCTCGTCCGGACCGTCTACCCCACCGTGCCGCCGAAGGTGGAGTACACCCTCACCCCCATGGCCCGCGAACTCCACGCGACGCTCACCGGTCTCGTCGGCTGGGCGGAACGGCACCGGGCGGACATCACCGCCGCGCGGGCCGCGTACGACGCCGGTTCCTAGCCGGGCCGTACGACGCCGGATCCCAGCCGGGCCGTACGACGCCGGTTCCAGCCGGACCGTCCCGCTCGGCGCGGGCATTCCCACCCCGAAGGCCGGGCCTTTGCGGCACGGAAGGCGGCCCCGGATACCGTGGCCCCTTCAGCGAACAGACCCGGGAGTATCCCCATGCCCGTCCCCCTCGGCCAGGACCTGGTGGCGCTGCTGCGCCGCCCCAGCACCTGTTACATCGCCACCACGATGCCCGACGGCTCGCCCCAGCTCACCCAGACCTGGGTGGACACCGACGGCGAGTACGTCCTGATCAACAGCGTCGAGTCGCACCAGAAGACCCGCAACATCGAGCGCGACCCCCGGGTGGCCGTCGCGGTCTCCGACCCCTCGGACCCGTCCAGCTACGTCCAGATCCGCGGCCGGGTCGTGAAGGTGACCAAGGAGGGCGCGGTCGACCACATCGAGGCGCTGTCCCAGAAGTACCTCGGCGGCCCGTACCCGTGGTTCGGCGGCCGCGACCAGGTCCGGGTGATCTACGTGATCCAGCCGGAGCGGATCAGCAGCCCGCGCGGCTGACACCACTGGGCCCCGCAGCCTGCCGCACGAGGCTGCGGGACGCCCGGCTCGCTGCGGGACGCTCGGCTCAGAGTCTGCTCAAGTCGCTTGGCCCCCGGCCCGGTTGCCCAGCACCATGATCCGTATGACGGGAATCAAGCACCTCAAGTACCTCACCGGCAAAGGTGAGTTCGCCCTGATGGTCCGGGACACGGACCTGGTGTCGGCGGCACTCCGGCAGGCGCTCGCCGACGCCGGTCCCAACGAACGACCGGGCCTGGAGCGGGCGTTGGAGGTCCTCGCGACGGTCGAGACCGCCGACGACGACCAGCTGTGCGCCCGCTGGTACCGGGACCGGCTGGCGGCCACCGGATTCACGGGAGACATCGGCTCGGTCTCGGCACTGAAGGCGCTGCGCCAGTCGGAGCGGGGTCTGAGTCTGCTGACCGCGGTACAGCTGCAGAAGGCGGCCGTGGCTCACCCCGAGTGACCGTCGAGTCTCCGCCACACGTTCAACATCTGTCACTGACAGCTCGATTGCGGTCGATGAGCGATCGACATTCGACTTCTCTCGGTCAACAACTCTCACTCCCGAAGACCTTCGTACCGGCGCCGGTGCGGCTCGCCTAGCGTGCGGGCACCGGGCGGATCAAGTCGCGCCGGTTCGGACGACGTTCAAGGGGAGGATCACCATGGCGAGTGTGGAAGTTTCGCTCAAGGAGATGATGGCCGGGGTCGAGGGTGCCATGGGAGCGGCGGTGGTCGACTACACCAGCGGCATGGCCCTGGGCACGCTGGGCGGGGGCAAGGATCTGGACCTGAACATCGCGGCGGCGGGGAACACGGACGTGATCCGCGCCAAGGTCCGCACGATGGAGGAGCTGGGCCTCAAGAGCCAGATCGAGGACGTGCTGATCACGCTCGGTGCGCAGTACCACCTGATGCGGCTGGTCACCGGGCGCAACGGCAACGGGCTCTTCCTCTACCTGGTGCTGGACAAGTCGCGTTCCAATCTCGCGATGGCCCGCCACCAGCTCAAGCGCGTCGAAGAGCAGCTTGAGGTCTGACGCCTTCTCAGGTGCCGGGCCGACGCATGCCCATGATGTGAAGACTTCTTCAAGTCGCGACATCAGCATGATCCCAACTCGCGGTTGCGCGCGGCCCGGGACGAGAAGGATCGCCCGTACAGGGCGTATGGCACGCGGCGGCGCCCTCGGGCCGCCGCCGCGTCCTGGACCGACCGTCCCCGACGCGGCAGGGAGCGAGCCCCGATGCAAGTCCCCCTCTATCAGGCCAAGGCGGAGTTCTTCCGGATGCTCGGGCACCCCGTGCGCATCAGGGTCCTCGAACTGCTCCAGCACGGCCCCGTGCCGGTGCGGGACCTGCTGGCGGACATAGAGATCGAGCCGTCCAGCCTCTCCCAACAGCTGGGTGTGCTGCGGCGGTCCGGGATCGTCGTGTCCATCCGCGAGGGATCGACGGTGAGTTACGCGCTCGCCGGTGGCGATGTGGCCGAACTGCTGCGCGCGGCCCGCCGCATCCTCACCGAACTCCTGGCCGGACAGAACGAACTCCTCGCGGAGCTGCGGCAGTCGGACGAGGCCGCCGCCGACCGGCCCGCGATGTCCTCGCGCACCGCGCACTAGCCCCGGCCCGGCGCCCACCACCCTGCCGAAAGCATTGACGCGACCACTCTTACTTAGAGTAGCCTTGCCTAAGTTGACCGGTTCCGGAGGGTGGGCTGGCGGGAACAGGCAAGCCGTCGGGGCGGGACGTCCTGACACACGCCGTCCGGAGCCAGGGGCGCCGCCTCACTCTCGCCGTCCTGCTCGGCGCGGGCCATCAGCTGGGCGAAGTGGCGGCGCCGGTGCTCATCGGTGTCGTCGTGGACCGCGCCGTGGCCCGGTCGGACGAGCGCCTGCTGCTCCTCTGGCTCGGCGTCCTCGCCGTGGTCTACGTGGCCCTGTCCTGGAGTTTCCGGCTGGGCGCCCGCGCCGGTGAACGTGCCGCCGAGGAGGCCGCGCACGATCTCCGGGTGGCCCTCGTACGCCGGGTCCTGGACTCCCGGGGCGGAGCGGAGACGGGACGGCTGCCCGGCGAGCTGGTCAGCATCGCCACCGAGGACGCCAAGCGGGTCGGTGCGGTCAACATGGCGATGATGAGCGGGATTTGGGCCTTCGTCGGAGTGACGGCGGGCGCGGTGGCGCTGCTGTTCGTGTCCGTGCCGAGTCCTGGCAGACCGGCCTCGTCCTCACCCTCACCGGTGTCTTCATCGCGCTCATCGCCCTGGCGGGCGGCCGACTGGCCCTGAGCGGCGCCATCTCACTGGGCCAGTTGGTCTCCGCCGTGGGTCTGGCCCTCTTTCTTCTGGAGCCACTTGAGGTGTTCGCCTGGGTCAACGCCGAACTCGCCCAGGGCCGCGCCTCCGCCAACCGCGTCGCCGGCGTCCTCGCGGCCGAGCCCGACGTGCCCTCGGGTGACGCCGCCCTGCCGCGCCCACTGCGCGGCGGCCTCCGGCTGCGGGACGTACGGCTCAGCAGTCTCGCCGGGATGGACCTCGACCTGCGCCCCGGCGAACTGACCGGCGTCGCCGTCACGGACCCCGCCGACGCCCAGGCCCTGCTCCACTGCCTCGCCCGCGAAACCGACCCCGAGTCGGGCACTGTCGAGCTGGACGGCGTACCGCCCACCTCCCTGGACCCGGCGCTGCTGCGCACGGCGGTGCTGGTCGCGGCCCACGACGCGGCCCTGTTCGAGGGCACGTTGGCGGAGAACCTGGGCTCCTGGGCGGACGCCGACCAGAGCGACTCGGAACACCACACCACCCGCGTCCCCACCGCCTCCCGCGCCGACGAAGTCATCCGCTCCCTCCCCCACGGCCCCGCCACCCTCGTCGGCGAAGGCGGCCGCTCCCTCTCCGGCGGCGCGCTGGTCACCCAGGAGGTGCACGTCTTCGCCGGGCCGCTCGCGGACGACCTGCGCCTGGCCCGCCCGGACGCGACCGACGGGGAGCTTCTTGAGGCACTGGCCGCCGTGGGCACGCTGGACCGGGCCGAGGCGCTGCCGGAGGGGCTCGCCACGGTGGTGGGCGACGGCGGGCACCGGCTGACCCCCGACCGCGCCCAGCAACTGGCGTTGGCCCGCCTGTGGTTGGCCGATCCACCGGTCGCCGTGCCGGACGAGGCGAAGCAGCTGGTCAAGGGCGTGCAGGACAAGTTCAGCGCGGCCAAGAAGGCGCACCCGGACTTCGCCGGGAAGACGGCCGTCATGGCGACTCCGTACCAGGGCGTCTTCGTCTTCGGCAGCCAGGACCCGCGCTCCCGCCTCCTCGCGGACCTCGGCTTCTCGCTGCCGAAGGACCTGGACAAGCTGATCGGCGACCAGTTCGGCGCGAACATCAGCAAGGAGCGGTACGACCTGCTCGACCAGGACGTGGCGGTGTGGATCGCGCTCCTGAAGTCGGAACAGCTCACCATTATTTGACCGATCGTTCTAGATATGGTTCTGTCTTCGACATGGCCAGAACCAAGGAATTCGATCCGGACGCCGCGCTGCAGTCGGCCCTTGAGCTGTTCTGGCAGCGCGGCTACGAAGCGACGTCGCTGACGGATCTGGTCGAGCACCTCGGCATCGGCCGCGCCAGCATCTACGCGACCTTCGGCAGCAAGCACGAGCTGTATCTGAAGGCCATGGACCGGTACGCCGAGACGCGCGACCCGGTTCTCCTCACCGAACTGTCCCAGCCGGGCCCCGCGCTGCCCGCGGTGCGGGCGGTGGTACGCCGGTTCGCCGCGGAGGCCACCGCCCCCGAGGGCCGACTGAACGGCTGTTTCGTCACCAACACCGCGGCCGAGCTGGCCCCCCACGACCCCGCGGCGGCCCGCCGGGTCGAGATCAGCTGGGAGCACGTCGAGACCCTGCTGCACTCCGCGCTCGTACGGGCGCGGGCCCAGGGCGAGCTGTCCGAGGACCGCGACCCGCGCGCCCTGGCCCGCATGCTGCTCGTCCTGCTCCAGGGGGTACGGATCGTCGGCAAGGCGTCGGACGATCCCGCCCGGGTGCGGGACGCGGCCGAGCAGGCCCTGGCCCTGCTGGACTGACGCGCATCCGTCGAACCCACCGGGCGCCCTGCCGCATGCCCGAATAATGAACCGATCAGTCAAATATCAAGGGGATGGCATGACCGCCACGGGCACCGCCGGCGTCGCCACTGTGCGGCAACGATGTGCCTTCGTCCTCCTTGGTGGCGTCCAGGCCACTCTGATTTTCACGCTCGCCGCTCTCGCCATACCGCTGCCCCTCATCGGGCGCGAGTTCGGCCTGGACCGCGCCCACTTGATCCTGCTCAGCGCTGCCTACGGGCTGACCTTCGCCGGGCTGCTGCTCTTCGGCGGACGCCTCGCGGACCGCTGTGGCGGGCGGCGTGCCTTCACCGCGGGTCTGGTTCTCTTCGCCGCCGCCTCCGCGGCCGCCCCGCTCGCCCACGGCATGGCGACACTGCTCGTAGCGCGCTTCGCGCAGGGGGCGGGGGCGGCGCTGATCGCGCCCGCTGCCATGGCGGTGCTGCGCGCCGTCTTCCCCTCCCCCACCATGTACGGCAGGGAGATGGCCACCTGGGGCGGGCTCTCGGTACTCGGCGCGACCGCGGGCAATCTGCTCTCCGGCGTCATCTCGGCACTGTTGTCCTGGCGTTGGACCTTTGCCGTACCGCTCGTGGTGGCCCTCGCGGCCCTCGCCCTCGCACCCCGGCTGCTGCCGGACACCACACCGAGCCGGAGCAGGACGCTCGACCTGCCGGGTGCTCTGCTCGCCACCGCCGGGATCACCCTCGCCAGTTACGGGTTCATCGTCACCGACACCCGCCCCTGGTCGTCGGCCGGTGTGCTCGCGCCACTGCTCAGCGGGGCCGCGCTGCTGGCCGCGTTCTGGTACGCCGAGCGCCACGCTCCCGACCCGTTGCTGCCGCCCGGCTTCCTACTCGACCGGCAGCGGGCCGTCGCTCTCGCGGCCATCGCACTGAGCGCCTGCGGAACCGCGATGACCTTCGTGCTCCTCTCGCTCCAACTCCAGCAAACGCGCGACTGGTCACAGCTGCGGACCTCGGCGGCGTTCGTACCGTTCGCCGTCGTGCTGATGGCCTCCAGCCGGGCAGCGGGACCGCTCATCGGCCGGTACGGGGCCCGAACCGTCACCGCCGCCGGGCTCGGTACCGGCGCGGCCGGGCTCACCGTCCTCGCGCTCACCGGGATCGACGCACATATCCCCTACGGGTACGGCCTGTTGCCAGGCCTCGTGCTGCTGCCGGCCGGTGCGGCGGCCTCCTTCGCGGGAGCCACCGTGCTCGCCACCGAAGGCGTACCGCAGCCGCAGACCGGGCTGGCGGGCGGCGTGCTGAACACCGCGATGGAATTCGGCCCGACCCTCCTGCTCGCGGTCCTGCTCGCACTCGGCGGCGACGCCTCGTCCCTGGCCGCGACAGGGGCCGCTCTCGGCGCCGTCGCCCTTCTGAACCACCGCACCAGGTAATCCGTCACTCAAGGGAGCCACCGCATGAACCGCTTCACCGGCAAGACCGTCCTCGTCACCGGCGCGGGCTCCGGCCTCGGCCGCGCGATCGCACGCGCCTTCGCCGCCGAGGGCGCGTCCGTGGTCGCCGCAGGACGCACCGCTGCCTCCCTGGACGAGACGGTCGCTCTCATCGAGGCCACCGGCGGCACGGCCACCGCCGTCACCGCCGATGTCACGGACTCCGGACAGCTTCAGAGCCTCGTACGCGAGAGTGTCGCCCGCTTCGGCGGACTGGACATCGCGGTCAACAACGCCGGGATACTCCGCGGCGTCGGAGCCGTCGGTGACGTGAGCGAGGAGGACTGGGACGCGGTGCTGCGCACCAATGTCACCGGTGTCTGGCTGGCCATGAAGCACGAGATCGCGTACATGAAGGCCAACGGTGGCGGCGTCATCGTCAACATCTCCTCCAACCTGGGCGCACACCTCCGCATCCCGAACCTCGCCGCGTACATCACCTCGAAGGCGGCGGTCTCCGCACTGACCCGCGCCGCCGCTCTCGACCACATCCACCAGGGCATCCGCATCAACGCCGTCAGCCCCGGCGCCTCCGCCGCTCCCATGTCGCTGCGGCCCGGCGAGACCGAGGCCGACCGTGCCGAGCGGGTGAAGGCGGAAAACCCGCTCGGCCGGGTCGCGGAAGCCGAGGAAGTGGCGGCCTCGGTGCTCTATCTCGCCTCGCCCGCAGCCGGTTCAGTGGTCGGCGCCGACCTGGTCGTCGACTGTGGGTCCTCGGCCTGACGGTTCGCAGGCTTCGCCCCCCCCTTCCCCGACAAGAGACTTGACCCTCAGGACCGCTCGACCAGACTCTTGGGCCGCATGTCCGCCCAGTGGGTCTCCACGTAGTCCAGGCACTCCTGGCGTCCGGCCGGACCGTGCGCGACCGCCAGCCGGCCGGTACGTCGGCGAAGTCGGGCCAAAGGCTGTGCTGGCCCTCGTCGTTGACGAGGACGGTGTAGACGCCGTCGGGGTTCTCGAACGGGTTGGTCATGGGATGCCTTTCCGGGTCCGGGTCAGGGGGTCTCGGTGCGGGCCTCGGCCCGTCGTGCGAGGGCTTCCAGGGCGCGGAACCAGGTCCGGGCGAGGTCGTCCACCGCCTCTTCGACAGGGCGGTACGGGTGTTGAGCGAGCCGTCCGTGAACAGCTTGAGCGGGCCGACGCGCACGATTCCGGCGCCCCCGTCGACGGCGGAACCGGTGTGCAGCCCGCGCTCGATCGCCGCGTCGAGGTACGACGGGTAGACGGCGGCCGCCACCCGGACGAGCGGCCGCCCGGCCTCGCTCCGCCGCGCCCACTCCGCGACCGTGTCGCCGGACTGGAAGTCGATGATCCCGGTGACCCCGCGCGCGGCGGCCGCCCGGCAGGCCTCCTCGATCCGGCGGTCCTCGGTCTCGACGGGCGCCTTGGGCAGCACGGCGAGGGCCTCCAGACACTCGTGCTCGCGCAGCAGGCCGCTGAGATGCTCCGCACGGCCGATCAGCGCGAGGCAGGCCGAGTTGAGCCACGCGGTGTGCAAGTCCTGGCTGACCAGCGCCACGGGGACATGCGGGACGACCGCGTCGAGCACATCCTTGTGCGGGGCGTCGGGCCAGAGCCCGTCCCGGAAACCGAATCCGGTCAACACCCCGTCGTCCAGCGGTGCTTGAGCACGCTCGCGTACGGCCTCGGCGACCGCGCGGGCCGAGTCGAGCCCGGACACGTCGAGCCGGGTGCGGGCGACGGCCCACTCCCCCAGGTGCACATGGGCGTCCCACAGGCCGGGCAGCACGGTCCGCCCGGCCAGGTCGAACACGGGCTCGCCGGAACCGAGTTGGATGTCCTTCCCGGCCCGGATCCCGGTGATCCGGCCGCCCGCCACCCGGATGTGCGCGAGCGGTCCCCCGGCGCCGAGCCGTACCCGGGCGAGCCACAGCGGCGCCGCCCCCGTGCCGTCTGTCGCGGTGGACACGGCGGCAGTGCTCGTCATGGCGGGCTCCAGCGGAGAGACGGGGCGTCCGGCCACCGCACTCTACTTAGGCATACCTAACTCACGCCAGGGCGGCGGCCGTCTCGCGCACGAACGCCTCGGGGTTGTCGAGCATGATGTTGTGCCCGCAGTCGGGTACGGCGACGACCCGCACCCCTGCCTTCTCCAGCGCCTCCGTACCCGGGAACGGCCCGTCCGCCTCGGGGAACAGGAAGGTGCGCGGAATCGGCAGCTTCAGCAGCAGCTCGCGCATCGTGGGCGTCGTACCGCGCGTGAGCCGGACCGCGCTGCGGTGCAGGGCGGTGCGGTCGGCCAGGCGCATGGTGGACCACCAGTGCGGGCCCGCCGAGTCGCGGACCTTCTCCCAGCCGCCGTCCAGGAACTCCTGCTCCGAGAACGCGGTGATGCCCGAGCTTCCGGGGGCGCCGGGGACGGGTGTGATCGGATCCAGGTTGGCGTCGATCAGGACGAGCCGGGAGACCAGCCCGGGGTGGCGGGCGGCCAGGACGATCGCCACGGAGCCGCCCATACTGTGCGCGATCAGCTCGGCGCCGCTCACCCCGGCGGAGGTCAGCGCGGCGGCCAGGGTGTCGGCGTGGGACTCCAGGCTGTAGTCGAAGTCCGCCGGGCGGTCGCTGATGCCGTGGCCCAACAGGTCGATCAGCAGCGAGCGGTGACCGGCGAGCAGGGGGTGTACGGCGCTCTCGGTGAAGTACGCGGGCGAGGTGGCGCCGAGGCCGTGGACGTAGACGCGCGGGGCGTCCCGGCCGGGCAGCTCGACCCAGCGCATGAGGTCCCCTCGGGGCGTGACGGCGGCCTTGCGCATGTTCTGCTCCTTGATCACGACGAGCGGCCGAGTGTATCCGCCCGTGTGCGTCGGGTGCGCGGCGAGGAACGGCGCTCTCAAGCCTGCCGCGGCAGCCGCACCACCTGCACGAAGAAGTCGTCGATCTGGCGCACCGCCGCGATGAACTGGTCCAGGTCCACCGGCTTGGTGACGTACGCGTTGGCGTGCAGCTTGTAGCTGCGCAGGATGTCCTCTTCCGCGGCCGAGGTGGTGAGGACGACGACGGGGATGTGGGACAGCTCCGGGTCGGACTTGATCCGCTCCAGGACCTGACGGCCGTCGTACTTGGGGAGGTTGAGGTCGAGCAGGATCAGGTCGGGGCGGGGGGCGTCCGCGTGCTCGCCCTGCCGGTAGAGGAAGTGCAGCGCCTCCTCGCCGTCCCGGACGACATGGAGGGTGTTGCCGATCTTGTTGTCCTCGAACGCCTCCCGGGTCATCAGCTCGTCTCCGGGGTCGTCCTCGACCAGGAGTACGTCGATGGGGGTGGCGGCGGGGGTCGTCATGTCAGGGCCTTTTCCTGGAAGTCGGCGCCGGTCTCGTCCGGTACGGGGGCGGCCGGGGGAAGGGTGAGACAGAAGCGGGTGCCGTCCGTGCACGTGGTGTCCAGCCAGATCCTGCCCCCGTGATGTTCCACGATCTTCTTGCAGAGCGCCAGTCCGATGCCCGTACCGCCGTAGGCGTCCCGGCTGTGCAGCCGCTGGAAGATGACGAAGACCTTCTCCGCGAACTGCCCCGGAATGCCTATGCCGTTGTCCTTGACGCAGACCCTGACCATGCCGGGCTCGTCGGGATCGGGTTCACAGGTGACGGTGATGTGCGGGGCGCGTTCGGCGTGGCGGAACTTCAGGGCGTTGCCCACCAGGTTCTGCCAGAGCATGGTCAGCAGGGTCGGGTCGCCGACGACCTCGGGGAGCGTGTCCGGGCGGTCGATGCGGGCGCCGGACTCCTCAAGGGCCGTACCCAGGTTGGTCAGCGCCTTGTCCAGCGCCCGGTCGAGGCCCACCGGCACGCGGGCGTCGTTGAGGCGGCCGACGCGGGAGAAGGTGAGCAGGTCGTTGATGAGGACCTGCATCCGCTTGGCGCCGTCCACGGCGAAGTCGATGTACTGCCGTGCCCGGTCGTCGAGTTCGTCGCCGTAGCGCTTCTCGAGGAGCTGGCAGAAGGAGGCGACCTTGCGCAGGGGTTCCTGGAGGTCGTGGGAGGCGACGTAGGCGAACTGCTCCAACTCGACGTTGGACCGGCGAAGTTCGACCGCCTGAGCGTCCAGGTCGGCGGCCTGCCGGGCCAGGGTGCGCTCCTGCTCGCGGGAGGCGTCGAGTTCGGCGACGATGCGCCTGCGCATCCCCTCCACGTCGTCGGCGAGCGCGACCAGGTCGGCGGGGCCGCCGCCGGTGATGACGTGCGCGAAGTCGCCGCCCGCCACCCGGCGGGAGGCGGTGCCGAGGATACCGAGGGGGCGGGCGACCAGCATGCGCACGAGGAAGGCGAGGGCGATCCCGGTGAGCAGGAAGGCGGCCACCATGCCGCCCAGCACCGAGTTGCGCACGGTGCGCTCGTGGGCGATGCGGGCGTGGCCCTCGCGGACGGTCCGGGCGAGGTCGGCGTTCTGCTTGGCCCAAGTGGTGCGCAGACGGTCGAAGTTCCGCCGGCCGTGTTCGGCGGTGGTCTTGTCGACGGGCTTCGGGGCGCCGGGTGTGACGGAGGCGGCCATCGGCTCGGCGTAGGCGCGGCGCCAGCCGGCGGCCTGTCGCTCGACGGCGTCCAGGTCGGCGAGCAGGTCGGGGCGGTCCCCGATGAGGGTGCGCAGCCGGGCGGCCGAGTGGGCCTCGTCCTCCTTGCCTCGGGTGTAGGGGGTGAGGAACTGCCGGTCGGCGGCGATCGCGTAACCGCGAATGCCGGTCTCCTGGTTGACCAGGGCGGCCTGGAGCCGGTACGCCTCGGTCTGGGCGGGCTGGACGTGCTGGAGCAGCTCGTCGGTGGCGACGGCCGTGCGGCCCAGCAGGTCGGCTCCGATCACGGTACCGACCACCACGAGGAGGGCCATGAGTGCCAGCACCAGCTGGAACCAGCCCTGCACCGTCAGGCTGCTCCGGTGCGCGCCCTTGTCGTTCGTCACCGTGCGCTCCGACTCCGTTGGTTTCACTTCTAGTTCCAGCTCACATGGACGACGGCCACGTCGTCGGCGAGTCCGCCGCGTTCCTCGGCCAGCCCTTCGGCGCGGCCGATCAGGGTGTCCACGAAGTCCTCGGCGGGCAGCGTGGCCGACTCCCGGGCGAGGGCCAGCAGTCCGTCCTCGCCGAGGCGTTCGGGACCGCTGCTCACATGCCCCTCGAACAGGCCGTCGGTGAAGAGGACCACGGACGCGCCCGGCGGTACCGGCAGTTCGGAGGTCGGCCACCCGGCCACGCCGGGGACCACACCGAGCGCGGGTCCGCCGGGCACCTCCACCCAGTCCACCTCGGCGCCGGTGCGGCGCAGCAGACCGGGGTGTCCGGCCCGTACGACGCTGGCGCTGTGGGAGCCGGGTACGGCGGCGAGGCTCACCAGCGTCGCGAAGACCTCGTCCCGGGCGCGCTCGGCGACCAGCAACTCCTCCAGTCGGCCGACCTGTTCGGCGCCGGTGATGCCGCTGAGGACGAGGGTGCGCCAGGCGATGCGCAGGGCGACGCCGAGGGCGGCCTCGTCGGGGCCGTGCCCGGAGACGTCCCCGACCAGGGCGTGGACGGCGCCGTCGGCGCTCTGCACGATGTCGTAGAAGTCGCCGCCGAGGAGGGCCTGGGCGCGGCCGGGGCGGTAGCGGGCCACCACGTCGACGCCCTCGGCGCGCAGCAACGGCCTCGGCAGCAGCCCGCGTTCGAGGCGGGCGTTCTCCCTGGCCTGCATCTGACTGGCCTGGAGGGCGACGGCCGCCTGCTCCGCCTGCTTGCGCTGGATCGCGTAGCGCACGGCGCGGCCGAAGAGTTCGGGTTCGACGCGGCCCTTGACGAGGTAGTCCTGCGCGCCCGCCGCGACGGCGGCGAGGCCGGTCTGTTCCTCGGCGAGTCCGGTGAGGACGACGACGGCCACCTGGTCGGCGTGCGCCTGGACCATGGACAGGGCTTCCAGGCCCCGGGCGTCCGGCAGGTTCAGGTCGAGCAGGACGCAGTCGGGCAGCTCGGCGGCGAGCACGTCCGCGGCCTCGGTCATCGAACGCACCCAGCGCAGGCTCATCTTGAGGGCGCTGTCGGTGACCAGTTCCTCCACGAGGAGGGCGTCCCCGGGGTCGTCCTCGACGAGGAGCACCGACGGCTCCCGGCCGTCCCACTCCGACTCGTCCCGTGCCGTCGGCACGAGCCGTGCGGCACCCGTCCGCGACGTCACCATGGCCCCGCCCCTCCCACCACTATCCGTCGCCTACGCTCAGTGGACGCCGACCGCCAGGGGCCGAGCATACTCATCGCACCCATTGGATGGTCACCAGTCCCCTATGCCCAGGGAGCGGGGAAAACGATCCGGGCATCATGGATGTCATGGAGACACCGGGTGCTGAGTGGATCACCGTCGCGGCGTACGAGAACCTGCCGGGCGCCGTCCGGCCGATGGCGGCCGCGCGCGGTTGACTGCGCGACCGCGGCATCGACTGGATGCCCTTCGCCCCTGACGAGATCGGCTGGCACCATGCCTGCGGGATCGGCGCCGACGGTCACTGGCACGGCTGGTTCGACGTCCGTGTCGCCCCTGACGCGCTGCGGCGGCTCGGGCTGCATCCCGATCAGCGCACCGCCGGGGTCGACGGGGCGTCCCCGCCGGGGTGGTGGCACGCGGCGGCGGAGCGGCGCGCTCGATGAGCACGCCGCTCCGCCGGGCCGGGCCGGGCAACGTCCCGGGCCGCGCGGGTCAGTGCCGCGCCGCCTCCTCCCGCAGCGCCACGTTCAACTCCAGGACGTTCACCCGGGGTTCGCCGATGAAGCCGAGCGTCCGCCGCTCCGTGTGCGCGTCGACCAGTCGGCGCACCTCGGCCACGGACAGGCCGTTGTGCTCGGCCACGCGGCGGACCTGGAGCAGGGCATAGGCCGGTGAGATGTCGGGGTCGAGGCCGGAGCCGGTGGAGGTCACCGCGTCCGGCGGGATGTCGGCCGGGGTGACGGGGTGGCCGGGCACCGAGTTGTCGCGGGCGACTGCGGCGCGGGCGGCGAGGACCTGGGCGCAGAGCGTGCCCTCGGCGGGTGCGGCGGGGCAACGGCCGCGCACCGCACCGCTGTCGGCGGCGAGGTTGGTCGCACCGGACAGCAGCAGGTGGTACTGCGTGTTGACGCTGTTGGTGCCGAGCCCGTTCGCCGGGCGCCCCTGGAACCACTTCAGGTCGGGGCGCGGTGCGTCCTCCCCCTTCTTGAGCGGCAGGTCGTACGACTGCCCGATGAGGGAGGAGCCGACGGTACGGCCGTCCGCCCGGACCTCGGAGCCGTTCGCCGCACCGCGGAACAGTGACTGGGCGACGCCGGTGACCGCGAGCGGGTACAGCACACCCGTGAGCACGCTGAGCACCAGCAGCGCCCGCAGGCCCGCCCCGAACAACCGGGCTGTGTTGACAAGGGAGTTGTTCATGTCGTCACCCGATCCCGGGGATCAGCGAGAGAAGCAGGTCGATGAGCTTGATGCCGACGAAGGGCGCGACGAGGCCGCCGAAGCCGTAGACCGTGAGGTTGCGCCGCAGCATCCGGTCCGCGCCGACGGGCCGGTAGCGCACACCGCGCAGGGCGAGCGGCACCAGGGCGACGATGACCAGCGCGTTGAAGATCACGGCCGAGAGGATGGCGGAGTCCGGCGAGGTCAGCCGCATCACGTTGAGCGCTTCGAGGCCGGGGTACACCGACGCGAAGAGCGCCGGGATGATCGCGAAGTACTTCGCGACGTCGTTGGCGATGGAGAACGTCGTCAACGCGCCCCGGGTGATGAGGAGTTGCTTGCCGATCTGGACGACCTCGATCAGCTTGGTCGGGTCGGAGTCGAGGTCGACCATGTTGCCGGCCTCCTTGGCGGCCGACGTACCGGTGTTCATCGCCACGCCCACGTCCGCCTGGGCCAGCGCGGGGGCGTCGTTGGTGCCGTCACCGGTCATCGCGACGAGCTTGCCGCCCGCCTGCTCCCGTTTGATCAGGGCCATCTTGTCCTCGGGGGTGGCCTCCGCGAGGAAGTCGTCCACGCCCGCCTCCTCCGCGATGGCCTTCGCGGTCAGCGGGTTGTCCCCGGTGATCATGACCGTGCGGATGCCCATGCGACGCAGCTCCGCGAACCGCTCCCGCATCCCGTCCTTCACCACGTCCTTGAGGTGCACGACACCGAGGACGCGCGCCCCCTTCGCGTCGCGCACGGCGACGAGCAGCGGGGTGCCTCCGGCGCGGGAGATGCGGTCCACGACCGCCTCCGCGTCGTCGGCGACCGAGCCGCCGCGCTCGCGCACCCAGGCCACGACCGAACCGGCCGCGCCCTTGCGGACCTCGCGCCCCTCCACGTCGACCCCGGACATCCGGGTCCGGGCGGAGAAGGCGACCCACTCGGCGCCCGTCAGCTCGCCCTGGTGCCGCTCGCGCAGCCCGTACCGCTCCTTGGCGAGGATGACGACGGAGCGGCCCTCGGGCGTCTCGTCGGCGAGCGAGGAGAGCTGGGCGGCGTCCGCGAGTTCGGCCTCGGTGGTGCCGCGCACGGGGACGAACTCGGCGGCCCTGCGGTTGCCGAGGGTGATGGTGCCGGTCTTGTCCAGCAGCAGCGTGGAGACGTCACCGGCCGCCTCGACGGCCCGCCCGGACATGGCCAGTACGTTGCGCTGGACCAGCCGGTCCATGCCCGCGATGCCGATCGCGGAGAGCAGCGCGCCGATGGTGGTCGGGATCAGACAGACCAGCAGGGCGATCAGGACGACCATGGTGAGGTGGGTGCCCGCGTAGTCCGCGAAGGGCGGCAGCGTCGCGCAGGCCAGCAGGAACACGATGGTCAGCGAGGCGAGCAGGATGTCGAGCGCGATCTCGTTGGGCGTCTTCTGCCGGGCGGCGCCCTCGACCAGGCCGATCATCCGGTCGACGAAGGTCTCGCCGGGCCGGGTGGTGATCCGGACGACCACGCGGTCGGAGAGCACGCGGGTGCCGCCGGTGACGGCGCTGCGGTCACCGCCGGACTCACGGATGACCGGCGCCGACTCGCCCGTGATCGCGGACTCGTCCACGGAGGCGACCCCCTCGACCACGTCACCGTCGCCGGGCACGATGTCCCCGGCCTCGCAGACCACCAGGTCGCCGACGCCGAGCGCGGTGCCGGGCACCCGCTCCTCGCGCCCTTCGACCAGCCGGCGGGCCACCGCGTCCGTCCTGGCCCGGCGCAGACTGTCGGCCTGCGCCTTGCCCCGGCCCTCCGCGACCGCCTCCGCCAGGTTGGCGAAGAGCACGGTCAGCCACAGCCACGCGCTGATCGCCCAGCCGAACCAGTCGGTGGGGTCGGTGAGGGAGAACGCGGTGGTCAGGACCGAGCCGATCCAGACGACGAACATCACCGGCGACTTGACCATCACGCGTGGATCGAGCTTGCGGGCGGCGTCCGGCAGCGACCTGACCAGCTGCCGGGGGTCGAACAGGCCCGCACCGACCCGGTGTTGAGGGTCCCGTCTCGGGGTCGGCGGCTCTTGGGAGGCGGTGGGGGCGGAGGTGAGTGCGGACATCGAGGCCTCTTGCCTGTCCATACGAGTGGTCATCACGCCAGCCCTTCGGCGAGCGGACCCAGCGCGAGCGCCGGGAAGTAGGTCAGCCCGGTGACGATCAGGATCGCCCCGACCAGCAGTCCGGTGAACAGCGGCTTCTCGGTGCGCAGGGTGCCCGCGGTGACCGGCACCGGGCGCTGCGCGGCGAGCGAACCGGCGAGCGCGAGCACGAACACCATCGGCAGGAACCGGCCGAGCATCATCGCGAACCCGGTGGTGACGTTGAACCAGTCGGTGTTCGCGTTCAGCCCGGCGAACGCCGAACCGTTGTTGTTCGCCGCCGAGGTGAAGGCGTACAGCACCTCGGAGAAGCCGTGCGCCCCGGAGTTGAGCATCGAGTGGGGCGGGGTCGGCAGCGCCATGGAGGCGGCGGTGAAGACCAGCACCAGGGCCGGGGTGACCAGGATGTAGCAGGCGGCGAGCTTCATCTCGCGCGCCCCGATCTTCTTGCCCAGGTACTCGGGGGTGCGGCCGACCATCAGACCGGCCAGGAACACCGCGATCACCGCCATGACCAGCATGCCGTAGAGACCGGAGCCGGTGCCGCCGGGCGCGATCTCGCCCAGCATCATGCCGAGCATCGTCAGGCCGCCGCCGAGCCCGGTGAACGAGGAGTGGAAGGAGTCCACCGCGCCGGTCGAGGTGAGCGTGGTCGAGGCCGCGAAGATCGACGAGGCGCCGACCCCGAAGCGGACCTCCTTGCCCTCCATCGCCCCGCCCGCGGCCTGGAGCGCCGGGCCGTGGTGGGCGAACTCGATGGCCGTCATCAGAGCGGTGAAGCCGAGCCAGATGGCGCCCATGGCGGCGAGGATCGCGTACCCCTGCCGCACCGAGCCGACCATCACTCCGAAGGTGCGGGTCAGCGAGAACGGGATGACCAGGATCAGGAAGATCTCGAAGAGGTTGGTGAAGGGCGTCGGGTTCTCGAAGGGGTGGGCACTGTTGGCGTTGAAGTAGCCGCCGCCGTTGGTGCCCAGCTCCTTGATGGCCTCCTGGGAGGCGACGGCACCGCCGTTCCACTGCTGGGTGCCCCCCATGAACTGACCGACTTCATGGATGCCGGAGAAGTTCTGGATCACCCCGCAGGCGACCAGCACGAGCGCGGCCAGCACGGCGAGCGGCAGCAGGATCCGCACCGTACCGCGCACCAAGTCGGCCCAGAAGTTGCCCAGTTCGCCGGTACGGGACCGGGCGAAGCCGCGTACCAGGGCCACCGCGACGGCCATGCCCACGGCGGCGGAGACGAAGTTCTGCACCGCGAGACCGGCGGTCTGCACGACGTGCCCCATGGTCTGTTCGCCGTAGTACGACTGCCAGTTGGTGTTCGTCACGAAGGAGACGGCCGTGTTGAACGACTGCGTCGGCGAAACCGAGGCGAAGCCGAGCGAGCCGGGCAGTACGCCCTGGAGTCGCTGGAGCAGATAGAGGAAGAGGACACCGGCGGCCGAGAAGGCGAGGACCGCGCGCAGATAGGCGGGCCAGGTCATGCCGGTGCCGGGGTCGGCACCTATGGCCTTGTAGGCCCACCGCTCCACGCGCAGATGTCTGCGGGAGTCATAGACCCGGGCCATATAGGTGCCGAGGGGGACGTGGACGAGCGCGAGGGCGCCCGTCAGGGCGAGCAGCTGGAGCACGCCCGCGAGTACGGGACTCATGGCCGCGCTCAGAACCTCTCCGGGAAGATCAGGGCGAGGACGAGATAGCCCAGCAGGGCGACGGCCACGACAAGACCGACGACGTTCTCGGTGGTCACAGCTTCGTCACCCCCTTGGCGACGAGGGCCACCAGCGCGAAACCCGCGATGACGGCGAGTACGAGGGCCGTATCGGCCATCTTGGACTCCTGAAGGGCGAGGATTGATCGCTTGCCCTTCGAGCAAACCCCTCCCCCGACCGGTTCGGACCCCGCGTTGACAGCCCTCTTACGCCACCGGGCCCTGCCTTGACGAGGCTCTTACGGCGACGGCTCCGCAGGTCGGGCGGCGGTGTCGCCGGAGCCGCCTGAGCCGCCGCTGTCGTCGCCCGGCGTGGGCGCGGCCTTCCGCGCCGCGCGCAGCACCTCCGGGTCGAGGTCGACGACGACCAGCTCCCGCCGGTCGGGGCCCGCCTCGGCCAGGGCGCGCCCGTCCGGCCCCCACACGGCGCTGAAGCCGCAGGTGTGCCAGCCGCCCGTGGTGCCGATGTGGTTGGACAGGACGGTGTAGCAGGCGTTCTCGCGGGCGCGGGCCGGGAACCAGGTGCGCGACTCCTGGTAGCCGTTGCCGACACTGAACAGTGCGCCGACCACATAGGCGTGGCACCCGTCGAGGGCCGCCGCGCGGGCGTGCTCGGGGAAGCCGGAGTCGTAGCAGATGCCGAGTCCCAGCCGCCAGCCGTCGAGTTCGAGGGTGCGTCCGGCAGTGCCCGCGCGGTAGATCGGGGTTTCCGTCGGGAAGAGGTGCTGCTTGTCGTAGCGCGTGACGTGCTCGCCGTCCGCGCCGATGACGAACGCGGAGACGTACAGGTCGCCGTCCTCGTGGAACGCGGCGCCGACGACGGCGACGGCGCCGGTCTCCCGGCAGGCCGCGGCGACGGGGGCCAGGCGCGGATCCCGTGGCTGTACGGCGTGGCGGCGGGGGTCGGCGCGGATCAGCTCGGGCTCGTAGCCGCTGAGGAACTTCTCGGGGAAGACGACGAGGCGGGCCCCTGCGGCGGCCGCCTCGCGGATCATGGCCGCGACGGTGACGACGTTGGCCTCGATGTCACCGGCGACGGCCTGGGCCTGCGCGGTGGCGATGCGGAGCGGGTGCGCGGGGAGGGTGAGGGCGGTGCCAGGAGTCTGACCTGCGGATTCTTTCATGGATCTTGAGCTTATCCGCATGTCGGGAGCACATATGGTCCGCCCACATGTCCTCCGACTACGTATGCGAGTCGAACCACTCGATCGCGACCTCCGGTGTCCATGGCGGCCGTGTCCGGGCGGGACTTGGCGTAGCGCACCGAGCCGACCACGTCCCGGTACTCCAGCAGTCCGATGCCCACGGTGTCGCCGTTGGCCGCGCCGCTCAGGCCGAAGTTGCGGAGGTCGTAGGCGAGGATGTTGTAGCCCGCGTCGTGCAGGGCCTTGAACTCCGGGAGGAAGTTCACCTCGAAGCCGCCCAGTCCGCCGAACTGCGGCAACTGGCCCGGATATCCGCACCGGTTGCCCGGCAGGAAGTGGTTGTGGACGACCAGCCTGTCCGAGTCGGCCGGGATGAACCAGCCGTCGAGCGGCACGCCGTCCATGGACGGGAAGGACACGTCCTCGTACGGGAGCCCGACCTCACCCGGCCGGTGCAGCAGGGGGGCGCGGAGCCCTGCCGTCGTGCCGGTCACCCACATGTCGAGGAAACCGCTGAGCGCTTCCTGCGCCTGCTCGGTGTTCGGCATATCCGCACCCTCCTAAGTCCGAAGATGGGCGCATTCCTTATCAATCGCGTCACAGGCGACATCCTGGTCGCACGGGCACGGACGGCCACCGTCGGGGGGCGCAGGGGTACGGCGCAGCTCGGCCGTCGCGGCACCCACGGCGACCACCGCGAGCACACACAGCAGACCGCCGCTGACGAGCGCCGTCGTGCCGGTGGTGGCGGACGCGACGAGTCCGCCGCGCACGTTGCCGAGGTCGGGCCCGGCCCGGCCCACGATCTGCTCGGCCGCCCCGACCCGTCCGAGCAGCGCGGGTGGGGTGTGCGCCTGGACGACGGTGCCCCGGGCCACGACGGACACCGTGTCGGCGGCGCCCGCGACGACGAGGAAGGCCAGGCCGAGCCAGGGTTCGGTCGACAGCCCGAAGAGGATCAGCGCGGCTCCCCACCCGGCGGAGCCGACGAGCATGATCAGTCCGGGGCGCGGGCTCCGGGTGAAGGTCCCGGAGAACAGGGAGGCGGCCACGCCACCGGCGGCGATGGCGGCCAGGAACAGCCCGAGCGTGCGCGGGTCTCCGTCGAACCGTTCGGCGTTGACCAGCGGGAACAGGCTGATCGGCATGGACAGCACGGTCGCGGCCAGGTCGGTGAGCAGGGCCCCGCGCACGACGGGGGTGCGCACCAGGAAGGCCAGACCGTCCCCCACACCGCGCAGTCCGGGCCGGGCCGGCTCGGCGTCGCCGTCCGGGCTCATCGGGGGCAGGCCGAAGGCGCCGAAGAGCGCGGCGAGGAAGGTGACGGAGTCGATCAGATAGCACCCGCCGACCCCCACCCCGCCCACGAGCAGGCCGCCCAGCGCGGGTCCGGCCAGCATGGCGGCCTGGAAGGCGATGCGCCGCAGCGCGAGCCCGGCCGCGCGCTGCGGCTCGGGCAGCAACTGCGGGACGAACGTCCGCGAGGCCGGGGCCCCTCCGGCGACGAAGCAGGACTGGAGGGCGACCAGGCCCAGGACACCGGCGGGCGGCAGCTGCCCGAAGAACCCCTGGACCGCGAGGAGCAGCGCGCAGACGGCCTGGCCCGCGGTCGTCCACAGATAGAAGCGGCGGCGGTCCACCCGGTCGACCAGCGCGCCCGCGAAGAGCCCGAGCCCGATGAGCGGCACCGCCTGTGCCAGCCCGACGGCACCGGTCCACGCGGTGCTCCCGGTCATCTCCCAGATCTGGAACATCACGGCGACGACGGTCATCTGGCCGCCGAATCCGGACAGGGTCTGCCCCAGCCACAGCCGCCGGAAGACGGGTGAGGACCGCAGCGGGGTCACATCGAGCAACACGCGTTCCAGGCCCATGACCGGCCAGTCTGCCCCAACGGCAGCCGAGTTCGCGCCACCCGCCCCGAACCGGTCATCCCCTCGGCCGCCCGGCATGACCCCGCCCATGCCGGGGCAGTCTGAGCAAGCCCGCCGTATCCACCCGAGAGGTGCCGAAATGCCCGCCGACGCAGCCGACTTCGTACCAGCGACGGGCGGCCGGACCCTGAACGTCATCGGGGTCCACCTCTACGCGGAGGACCCGGAGGGACGCGTACTGCTCGGCCTGCGCCATCCCGACTCCGCCTACGAGGGCGGGAGTTGGCACTTCCTGGCCGGACACTGCGAGCAGGAGTCGGCCGTGGCGTGCCTGGTGCGGGAGGCGTACGAGGAGGGCGGGCTGGTGATCGACCCCGCCGATGTGGACTTCGCGCACGTGGTGCATCTGCTGGACGCCCCGGGGAGACGGCCGCGCATGCAACTGGTCTTCCGAGTGCGGGGGTTGAAGGGTGTCCCCGAGGTGCGGGAGCCGGACAAGTGCCTGGCCTGGCGCTGGTGGCCCCCGGACGGCCTCCCGGACCCGGTCGTCCCCTACGCCCGTGCGGCGATCGAGGGCATCCGCGCCGGACGCGCGTACACCGAGATGGGCTGGTGAACCGGATGAACACCAAGTCACACGCACGGAGCCGCCGTTGAGCACCGGCCGCCGTCACACCGAGCCCGTCGACGTCCATCTGATCCTGCGCCGCGAGGGCACCCGCGGCACCGAGGTGCTGATGTCGCGGCGAGCCGGGCGGGTCTACGCGGCCGGGCTGTGGCACCTGCCGTCCGGGCATCTGGACGGCCCGCACGAGGACGTGGTGACGGCGCTGATCCGGGAGGCGCGGGAGGAGACCGGGGTGCTCATCGCGGCCACTGACGTGCGGGCCGCCCTCACCGTGCACCATCGCGGCCCCGGCGGCGACGCGCGTATGGGGCTGTTCTTCGAGGTCCGCCGCTGGTCGGGCGAGCCGAGGGTCATGGAGCCCGAGGTGTGCGACGCGATGACCTGGGCCCCCGTCGACGCGCTGCCCGCCCCGGTCGTGGCGTACTGCCACGCGGGTCTCACCGCCTACCGCGCCGGTGCCCAACTGGCCCTGCACTTCCAGGAGCCGGGCGACACCGTCGCCCACGATCCGGCGGCGGAGCGGCTCCGCGTCGTGCCTTCGCGGTTCGACGGTGCCGTCAACGAATCGAATTCCCCTCTCACGGAGGCTCGTTGAAACAGATGCCCGCCCGCAAGAAAGTCTGGCTGCCGCCGGAGGAGTACGCCGAGACGGTCATGAAGGCCACCGGTTTCGCCTGCGTCTTCTTCACCGACGAGCACGACCGCCCGCTGCAACTGCACGGTGTCCACAACACCACGCACCCCTGGCAGTTCCCCGGCGGCACGATGGAGCCCGGGGAGCGGCCGTGGGAGACGGCGGTCCGGGAGTGCGAGGAGGAGACCGGTATCCGGGTGGCGGGGCCGCCCCGGCTGCTGGCGACGGTGTTCGGGCTGCCGGGCTCCCCGTGGCCGTACAGCACCATGGGGCTCGTCTTCGACGGCGGTCGGCTCGGCGCGGCGGAGATCCGGGGGCTCGTGCTGGACCCGGAGGAGCACGACGAGGCGCGGGTGTTGCCGCTCACCTCCTGGCAAACGATCATGCCGGCAAGGGATTTCGCGCGGCTGAGCGCGGTGATGGAGGCCCGTTCCACCGGTGTGGCGGCCTACTTCGACTCATGGGACTGGGAGACCGAGTGAGCATCGTGCTGATGTCCGACGACCGGGTGGCGCGGATACCCGTCAGGGAGTGCGGGGAGCGGCTGGTCGACGTGCGCGTCGGCGACACGCTCCGCGTGGACGCCCGGCGGTGGGACGCGCCCGGCGCCTTCGCGCATCTGCGGGAGGGGGTCGTGGAGCGGCTGGTGCACGCGGGGTCGCTGCTGCCGGACGGGCTCGGGCTGCTGCTCGTGGAGGGGTACCGGCCACCGGCCCTGCAGCGGCGTTACTTCGCGGACTACGCGGGCGAACTCGCCCGGGACAACCCCGACTGGCCGGCGGACCGCCTCCGCGATGCCGCCAGCCGCTATGTCTCGCCGCCGGAGATCGCCCCGCACAGCGCGGGCGCGGCCGTCGACCTCACCCTGGTCGACAGCGACGGCGTCGAACTCGACATGGGCACCCGCATGAACGCCACCCCGGAGGAGAGCGGGGGCGCCTGCTACACCGACGCCGCCAACATCGGCGACCGGGCCCGCGAGCACCGCACCCTCCTCTCGACCGCCCTGACCTCGGCGGGCCTGGTCAACTACGGCACCGAGTGGTGGCATTGGAGCTGGGGCGACCGCTACTGGGCCTTCCGGACGGACCAGCCCGCCGCGCTGTACGGCCCGATAGAACACCAGCAACTCGCCCCGGAGCACTGAGCCCATGACACCGCCCAGCCTCCTCGCCGTATTCGCCCACCCCGACGACGAGTCCCTGGTCTCCGGCGGTGTCATCGCCCGGCACGCGGCGGCGGGCGCCCGGACGACGGTCGTGACCGCCACCTGGGCCCCCGGCACCTACCGCACCCGTGAACTCGCGGACGCCGTACGGGCCTTGGGCGCCGAGCCGCCCCAACTGCTCGGCTACGCCGACGACCGCGTCCCCGACTCGGCGCCGGGACAGCCGCGTTGGTGCGACGTGCCGCTGGACGAGGCGGTCGCCCATGTGGTGGCCGCCATCCGCGCGGTCCGCCCGGACATCGTGCTCACGCACGACGCGTACGGCGGCCTCACCGGCCATCCGGACCACCGCCGCACCCACCAGGTCACCCTGCTCGCGGCCGCCGCCTCCGGGCTCGGGGACCTCCACCCCGAGGCGGGCGAGCCGTGGCAGCCGGGCGCCGTGTACCTGGCCACCCATCCGGACACGGCGGTGGCCGACCTCGGCCCCCTGATGACCCGGGCCCGCAAGTCCGTCCTGGCGGTGCCGCACCGCCAGGTGAGCGCGGTGGTGGACGTACGCCCGTGGCTGGACCGGAAGTGGGCGGCGATCCTGTCCCACCGCAGCCAGGTGGAACGCGAACGCCCCCTCCCCGGCATCCTCGCCCGCCTCCCCGCCGAGGCACGGCACCGCATCATCGGCACGGAGTACTACATGCGGGTGGGTCTGACCTCGGCCGCACCGCCCCTGACCCAGCTGACGGTCTGAACCGCCGGACGCTCTGAACCCCCGTGCCCCGCAAGGCGTTTCACCCGAGCGTGACCAGCCGCGCCCCGCCGTCCGCCTCCAGCACCGTCCCCGTGAGGTTGCCGTTCGTCGCCGCGAGGGCCACCACCTCGGCCACCTCCTCGGCCGTGGCGACGTGCCGTACCGGCAGGGCGGCGGCCGCCTGGGCGAAGTAGCCCTGCCGTGCCTCCTCCGGGAGCCCGTCCCACCAGGGGGTGTCCACCAGCCCCGGAGAGACGGCGTTCACTCGGATCGGGGCGAGTTCCACGGCGAGGGGCCGGACGAGCGCCTCGACCGCGCCGTTGACGGCGGCGAGTCCGGCGGTGCCCGGCATTCCGGTGCGGGCGCTGACGGCGCCGAGCAGGGTGACCGAGCCGTTCGGGGTCAGGTGGGGCAGGACCGCCTGGAGCGTGGCGAGGTGCGCCCAGAGCTTGGCGTCGAACGCCCGGCGCAGGACGGTGAGGTTCAACTCGGCCAGCGGGCCCGCGCCTTCGCCGCCACTGGCCGCGAGGACCAGCCAGTCGATCTTGCCGATGCCCTCGGCGACGGCACGGATCGCGTCGCCGTCGACGGCGTCGGCCTGGTGGCCGACGAGGGCGGGGTCGGTGGCGGCGACGGCGTCGAGCCGTTCCTTGCCGCGGCCGACGATGTGCACGGCCACACCGCGCGCCGCGAGCAGGCGCGCCGTGGCGAGCCCGATCCCGGACGTGCCGCCGACCACCAGAGCTGTGTGTGGGGACATGAGCAGATCTCCTCAACGCGAGCCGTCATCGCGGCCCGCAAATTTCGAACCGTCGCGTCTCGATTAAGCTAGCCTCCATGGTCATGGACAGGCAACCCCCACCCCGACGAGGCCGCAGACGCAGCGAGGAGAGCCGGACCGCGATCCTGGCCGCGGCCTACGAACTCGTCGCCGAGGCCGGGTACGCCGACCTCACGATCGAGGGCATCGCAAGTCGCGCCGGCTGCGGCAAGCAGACGATCTACCGCTGGTGGCCGTCGAAGGCGCACGTTCTGCTGGAGGCGCTCGCGGCGAAGGCAGGCCTGTTCGTGTCCAACGCGGACCACGGCTCCTACGCGGCGGACCTGCGAGAGTTCCTCACGGACACCTTCACGCTCAGCCGCCGGCGCCCGGTCGCCGACATCCTGCGCGTGCTGATGGCACAGGCCCAGATCGACCCGGAGTTCGGCCAGGTCTTCCGCACCGACCTGCTCCAGCGCAGACGGGAGGCGCTCCAGGTCGTCCTGGACCGTGCCCGCACCCGGGGTGATCTGCCGTCCTCCCCCACGCCGGAGACGGTCCTCGACCTGGTCTTCGGCGCCCTGTGGTACCGCCTGCTGGCCACCGGCCGCCCGGTGGACGACGCCCTCGCGGACGACCTGGTGGCCACACTCACCCGACCCTGAGACCGGCGGTCAGCCGTCGATCCTGCGCACCAACTCCCGCAGCACCGGCCCGTACTCCGGGTGGGCCAGGGCGTGGGCCATCTGGGCCACCAGGTAGTCGGCGGGGTTTCCGGTGTCGTACCACTCGCCCCGGATGACCTGGCCGTAGACCGCGTGGTGGGCGGCGTAGGCGTTGAGGGCGTCGGTGAGGTAGACCTCGCCGGCCGGGCCGCCCCGCCGTTCGGCCTCGTACCAGAGGCGCGTCTGTTCGCGGAGCTCGTCGACGATGCCGGGGGTGACGACATAGCCGCCGATGGCCGCGTACGCGGAGGGCGCCGCCTCCGGCTCCGGTTTCTCCACCAGGCCGGTGATGCGCAGCATGCCGTCGCCGAGGTCCTCCTTGACGACCGGGACGCCGTAACGGCGGGAGTCGGCCGGGTCCATGGGGAGGAGGGCGAGGACGGGACAGCCGGTCTGTTCGTAGGCGCGGATGAGCTGCTGGGCGCGGGGTACCTCGGCCACGAACACGTCGTCGGGCCACAGGACCAGGACGGGTTCGTCGCCGAAGCTGCGGGCGGCGTTGAGGACGGGGGTGCCGTTGCCGTACGGGCCGTGCTGGTCGAGGTAGGTGATGTGGCCCCGGCGGGCCAGCTCGGCGACCTCCTCCACGGCGTCGGCGTAGGCGACCTTGCCGTCCTCCCTGAGCTGCCGTACGAGAGCCGGGTTGGGGCGGAAGTGATCCTGGATCAGGGACTTGCCGCCGGAGACGACGATGGTGATGTCGGTGATGCCGGAGTCCACCAGCTCGCGCACGGTGTGCTCCACGACGGGTTTGTCACCGACCGGCAGCATCTCCTTGGGCGTGGCCTTGGTCAGCGGCAGCAGCCGCGATCCGAGCCCGGCGGCGGGGATCACGGCCCGGCGGATGGTGGGGGGCATCAGCGCTCCAGGGGTTGTTCCGAGGGAGTGTCACAACAGGCACCGACGCTAACGACGAAGACTGTGCGGGGTTGACATCTCCCGCACAGGCCGGGGACAGGAGAGTTCCGCGCGGGCAGCACACGGGAAGGCCGCAGGCATCAGGGAAACCCCCACCGAACCACCACCAAAACCCCCATATCGCCCCTCACCCTGACATAGTGCCGCCATGCCTCTCCCCCGCCGCACTCTCCCCCTCCTCGCCCTGACCGGTACCGCCGTCGCCCTCACCGCCACCGCCTTCCTCGTCCTCGAACCGCGCTCCAGGACACCGGGCCCCCACCCGGCCGCCCCCGGAACGACCAGCACCACCACGCGGCAGGCCGCCCAGGCGCCCGCTCCCGGCGCGCCCGGCATCGGTGACCCGCTCGTGCCGCTCGACGGCAACGGCGGGTACACCGTCGACCGCTACACCCTCGACTTCGACTGGCGGGCGCCCCGCACCCCCTTCCCCGCCACCGCGACCCTCGCCGCGACCGCCACCCAGGCCCTGTCCCGGTTCGACCTGGACTTCGCCGGGAACACGCTCCGCTCCGTCACCGTGGACGGCGCCCCGGCGAGGACCGAGCGGAAGGGGGACGAGCTGGTCGTGACACCGGGGCGGCCCCTCGCGCGCGGGCACCGGTTCACCGTGCGGGTGGCGTACACCGCCGACCCGACCCAGCGGCGCCATCGCGACGACGCGATCCAGGACTACGGCTGGGTGCCCACCGACGACGGCACACTGCTGTCGCCCCAGCCCGACGGCGCCAGGATGATCTTCCCGGCGAACGACCACCCCAGCCTGCGCGCGCCGTACACCTTCCACGTCACCACCCCGCCGGGCATCACGGCCGTCGCCAACGGACGGCTCGTCAAGCGCGAGGCCCGCCCGGACGGGCGGACCCGGTGGACCTACGACTCGGAGCAGCCGCTCGCCGCCCAGCTGGTCCAGCTCGCGATCGGCAGGCTGACCGTGATCGACGGCAAGGGCCCGAACGGGCTCCCGGTGCGGGACGTGGTGCCGGACTCCCTGGTGGCCGACACCAAGGCGTACCGCTCCCTGACGCCGGACCATCTGGCCTGGCTGGAGCAGCGGCTCGGCCCGTACCCGTTCCGCCGCTACGGCGTCCTCGTCGGCACCGGCGATCTGCCCGTGGCGCTGGAGACCCAGTCGCTGTCGACCGTGCCGAGCGCCGATCTGCTGGGGGATCAGGTGACCGCCGAGCGCAACCTCGTCCACGAACTCACCCACCACTGGACCGGCGACAGCGTGGCGATCCGCCGCTGGTCGGACCTGTGGCTGAGCGAGGGTCACGCCCGCTTCTACGAGCTGCTCTACGCCGACACCCACGGCGGCCGGAGCATGGCGGACATGATGCGTTCGGCCTACGAGCAGCACGACCAGTGGCGCCACGACGACGGCGCCCCGGCGGAACCGACGGAGCCGACGCTGTTCCGGCAGATCCGCTACGACGGCTCCGCGCTGGTGCTGTACGCCCTGCGGGAGAAGGTCGGCGCGGACACCTTCGGGCGGATCGAGCGCTCCTGGGTGACGGAGTACCAGGGGCGGACGGCCGGTACCCGAGACTTCGTCAGGCTCGCCTCGAAGGTCGCGGGCGAGGACCTGACACCGTTTCTGGAGCCCTGGCTGTACGGCGCGCACACCCCGCCGATGCCGGGTCACCCGGACTGGCACACCGACCCCGTGGAGGACGACTGAGCCCTCCCCCGCCGGGCGGGACGCGCTGCCGCCGACCGGGTGGCCTCGGCGCGGGTGATGGTCCACGCGGTTGACGCTCGGCGCGACGTGGCGCGCGAGGCAAGGAAACGTACGAGGGGTGACGTACAGGGCGAACCCCTGTGCCCTGGTCGCATTCTCTGGCCACGCCGACCTCGTTGGAGCTCCCCGTATGAGAAAACGCGTCGCCCCCCGCGTCTCCGGTTATGTGCGCGGACACCGGCGAATCGTCTGTGTGAGCGCTTCGGCAGCACTGCTGCTGCCACTGCTCCTGCTCGACCAGTCGGACGACGGCGGCGGCCCGTCCGACAATCGCCTCCAGGACGACTACACCGCCGCCGCGGCCGAGTACCACGTGCCCCGCAGCGTCCTGATGGGCGTGTCCTACCTCCAGTCGCGGTGGGACTCGCACCCCGGCGTCGCGAGTGTCGTCGGCGGCTACGGCCCGATGCACCTGGTGGACTCCGCGGGGCTCCCGGCCCAGCAACTGCCGCACCATGTGACACCCCGGCCGCAGACGCTGACGCCGAGTCCGGCCGTCTCCCACGGGACCGCCTCCCGGAACGCAGTCGGGCAGGCGGACCTGCGGCGGGCCGCCGGACTCCTCAGGCTTCCGCCGGAGCGGCTCCAGAAGGACGACGCCGCGAACGTGCGCGGTGGCGCCGCCCTGCTCGCCGAGACCCAGCGGAAGCTCGGCAAGCCGCTCAGCGCCGACCCGGCCCAGTGGTGGGAGGCGGTGGCGAAGTTCGCCGGGACGGCCGACACGGCCCAGGCCGAGGCGTACGCCAACGATGTCTTCGACGTCATCCGCAAGGGCGCCGACCGTGTCACCGACGCCGGTCAGCACGTGGTCCTGGCCGGGAGCCCCCAGGTGCGCCCGCGTGCCGCCACCGCACAGGGCGCGCAGCGCTCGAAGAACGTCGAGTGCCCGCCGGAGCTGAACTGCTCCTGGCTGAGCGCGCCGTACGTGCGGATCAACGAGGACGCCTACGGCAATCACGACCTGGCGAACCGCCCCAAGGACCAGCGGATCGAGTACATCGTCATCCACGACACCGAGGCACCGCTGGCCTCGATGCTCGCGACCATCCAGGACCCGGAGGAGGCGTCCTGGCACTACTCCATCCGCTCCAGCGACGGCCATGTCACCCAGCACGTGAAGACCAAGGACGCGGCCTGGCACTCGGGCAACCAGTTCGTCAACGGCCGCTCGATCGGCATCGAGCACGAGGGCTTCCTGCGCCAGCCGGACGCCTGGTACACCGAGCAGATGTACCGGTCCTCGGCCCGCCTCGTGAAATATCTGGCGAAACGTTACTCCATCCCGCTGGACCGGCAGCACGTCTTCGGCCACGACAACGTTCCCTCGCCGACCGAGGGCACCATCCCGGACATGCACGACGACCCGGGCCCCTTCTGGGACTGGCGGCACTACTTCGACCTGCTCGGCGCCCCGCTGAAGGCCACGGCCGGGCCGGACAGCGACATCGTGATGATCCTTCCGGACTACGGCAAGCACAAGCCCGTCTTCACGGGCTGCACCGAGAGCGGCGAGACCTGCGCCCCGCACGGTTCGAGCGCCGTCCGGCTGCACACCGAGCCCTCCGAGGACGCGCCGCTGATCCAGGACCCGGGACGGCGCCCCGACGGCGAGGACACCACGGTCGACGTGGACGACCTGGGGTCGCGGGTCTCGGCGGGCCAGGACTTCGCGGTCGCGGAGCGCAGGGGCGACTGGACGGCGATCTGGTTCCAGGGCCACAAGGCGTGGTTCAAGAACTCCAAGGACCGGCCGACGGCGGTCGGCGCGCGCGGCCACATGATCACCCCCAAGGCGGGCCAGAGCGAGATCCCCGTCTTCGGCCGCGCGCTCCCGGAGCAGGCCGCCTACCCGGACGGCGTGGACGAGGCGCAGGAGGCCCCGCTGCCGTACACCATCAAGGCGGGCCAGCGGTACGTGACCGGGGCCCGGGTCTTCGGCTCGTACGTGGACCGCTCCTCCTTCCAGGACATCCCGGCGCCGGTGATCAAGGGCCAGGTGCCGTACTACGAGATCCAGTTGGACCACCGGCTCGCCTACGTCCGGGCGAGCGACGTGGACGTGCTCTCGACGCCCGGCGCGGCGGGCGCCCCCGCGCACGCGGGCCCGACACCCCAGCGCTGACCGCGCCTTGAGGGCCGATCCCCCCGACCGGGGTCGGCCCTCACCCGTGAAGTACGCGTGCTGGACGTGCTGTTGGGGAGCCCGCAGACTGAAGTCATTGGAGGAAGCGATGGCAGACGAAGAGGTCCCCCGCGTCCGGCTCACACCGCAGGCGGCCGAGCTGGTGCGCAAGCTGCGGGCCGCGCACGGTCCGCTGATGTTCCACCAGTCCGGCGGCTGCTGCGACGGCAGCGCGCCCATGTGCTACCCGGCCGGCGAGTTCCGCACCGGCGGCTCCGACGTCCTCCTGGCCGAACTCGCCGTGGAGGACGTCCCGGAGCCGGTGCCGTTCTGGATGTCCAGGTCCCAGTTCGAGGTCTGGAGCCATACGCGCCTGACCGTGGACGTGGTGCCGGGGCGCGGCAGCGGCTTCTCCCTTGAGGCACCCGAAGGGGTGCGGTTCCTGATCCGCTCGCACGTGGTCGAGGGCTAGGGTCTTTCGTTTGGATCAGGCTGGATCAGGGAGCGGGGTCTGGTGCCGTGCATCGCAAGGCGGAGGAGGGCGTCATGGCGGAGCCATGGCAACCGACGACAACGCGGCGAGGCATGGTGCCAGACCCCGCGAGCCCGGCCTGATCCAAACGAGAGGCCCTAGCTCCGCCGTGAACCGCCGGTCGGCGGTGGTCGCCTCGTGCGGGGCGGTGCTCGCGCTGCTCACCGTGTTCGTGGCCCCCGCGGGGGCCGCGCCGGACGACGGCTCGGTCGTACGCGGCGTGCGGTACCGGCAGTTCGACGTGGCCGGGGCGGCCGGGACCGCGCGGGTGCATCTGCTCACCGTCGACCTGGGCGACCGGCATGTCCGGGTCCGGCTGCTGCAGCCGGGCGCGGTGGCCGCGCGCGAGACCGTCTCGCGGCTCGCCGACGCGGCGGGGGCGGTCGCGGGGATCAACGGGGACTTCTTCGACATCACCGAGACCCAGCACCCGGGCATCGAGGCCACGGGCGCGAGCGTGGGACCGGCGGTCGCGGACGGACGGCCCCTGAAGGCGGCGGTCCCGCTGGGCCAGCGGTTCGGGCCCACGCCGCCGCCCGGCACGACAGGGCGCGAGGTGTTCGGCGTGGGCATCGACCGCAGGGCCCGGCCGGGACGGCTGCGGCTGATCGGCTCGGTCCGCACGGCGGCGGGCACGTTTCCGCTCGGCGGCCTCAACCAGTACGCGCTCCCCCAGAACTCCATAGGCGCCTTCACCATGTGGTGGGGCACCACCTCCCGGGCGCGCGCCGTATGCGGCACCGACACCAACCGGGCGGCCGGCTGCGACACCGACGCCCGGGAGGTGGCGGTGCGCGGCGGCCGGGTGGTGACCGTGTCCGAGGGGACCGGCGGCGGACCGATCGACCGGGGCACGACGGTACTGCTCGGGCGCGGCAGCGGCGCGCGGCAGCTGGGCGGGCTGTCCGTGGGCGACCGGGTGCGGGTCCGGTACGGCCTGGCGGCGGGCTCGGTGCCGTACGCCTTCGCGCTCGGCGGCTTCCCCGTCCTCAGCCGGGGCGAGCCGCTGCCCGGACTGGACGACACCGTCTCGGCCGTGCGCACGGCGGTGGGCGTCACCCCAGACGGGCGCGGACTCCTGCTGCTCGCGCTGGACGGCTCCCCCGCCTACCGGAGCGGGCTGACCGTCGCCGAGGAGGCCGCGACGCTGCGGAAGCTGGGCGCGGCGGAGGGGTTCAACCTGGACGGCGGCGGATCGACCGAACTGGTCACACGGGACCAGGACGGCATCGTGATCCGCAACCATCCGAGCGGCGGCGCGGAACGGCCCGTGCCGAACGGGATCGGGGTGTTCGCGGCGCCGTGAGCCGGTGAGGTGCGCGCCGCCCGTGCCCGAGCGTCAGGGCCGCAGCCCGCTCACCAGCTCCGCCGTCGCCGTGAGCCCGCTGGAGATGCTCGGACCCATGCTCGTACCCGCCAGGCAGAAGCCGAGCAGGACACAGGTCAGGGCGTGGGAGATCTTCAGTGCGCCGTTGCGCAGGAAGACCACCGCCAGGATCAGGAGCAGCAACATCACCGAGATGGAAACGGCCATCGGAAACCTCCTCCGCGCGCGCCCGTTGGGCGGCGTTCGGCCGCAAGTGTGGCGTAGCGGAGGGTTCGTCCGGGCAGCTGACGTGTCCCCCGTCCGGGTGATGTCGCGCGGACGGGGGTTGTCACGGGTGCGGTGTCAGGGCGCCTGAAGATCGACCAGCGCCGCCAGGTTCTCGCGATGGGCGCCCGCCGTGCCGTGGGCGAGCGAGTCGGCCTTGGCGCGCTTGAGGGACAGATGCGCGGGGTGCTCCCAGGTCATGCCGATGCCGCCGTGGAGCTGGACCGCCTCCTCGGTGGCGTGCACGGCGACCGGAGAGGCGTACGCCTGGGCGACGGCCACGGCGACCTCGGTGTCCACGCCCGTGGCCAGCGCGTCGGCGGCGGCACGGGCGGCGGCACGGAGGTTGACGACCTCCAGCCAGAGCTGGGCGAGCCGGTGCTTGACCGCCTGGAACCCGCCGACGGGCCGGTTGAACTGCCTGCGCTCCTTGAGATAGCGCACCGTCTCGGTCAACGCCCAGTCGGCGACGCCCAGTTGCTCGGAAGCCAGCAGCCCCGCGGCGGCGGTCAGAGCGCGTCGTACGGCGGGTTCGGCGGCGCCGACACGGCGGCCCGGCGCACCGGCGAGGGTGACGGTGGCGAGCGGGCGCGTCAGGTCGAGCGAGATCTGGGGGGCGACGGTCACCGCGTCGGCGTTCACCGCGTAGAGGCCGCCGTCGTCGGCCGGGACGAGCAGTACGTCGGCGGCGGCCGCGTCCGCGATGCCGGTGAACTCGCCGTGCAGCACGCCCTCTTCGAGGCGGGCGACGGGGAACGCGGCACCGGGGGCGTGGTGCAGGCCGACGGCGAGGGCGGCGACGACGCGCCCGGAGGCGAGGCCGCGCAGCAACTCGGCGTCCGCACAGGCGAGCAGCGCCTCGGTGGCGGTGACCGCGCTGGTGAGGTACGGCACGGGCGCCACGGAGCGGCCCAACTCCTCCAGGACCACGGCGACTTCGCGGTGCGTGGCACCCTGGCCGCCGAGTTCCTCCGGGATCAGCAGCCCGGCCAGGCCCATGCCGTCGGCCAGCAGCTTCCAGAGGGCAAGGTCGTGCGGGGTGTCCGACTCGATGCGGGCGAGCACGGACTCCGGCGCGCAGTGGTCGCCGAGCAGGTCGCGGACGGCGGCGCGGAGCGCCTCCTCCTCTTCGGAGTAGAGCAGATCGGGTTCGGTGGCGGGCGTCCGCTCACCGGTGTTCGTCGTGCTCATCGGGCGAGGTCCTTCCAGGCGACGTCCTTGTCGGTGCGCGGTTCGGCGGGCAGGCCGAGGACGCGTTCGGCGACGATGTTCAGCAGGACCTCGCTGGTCCCGCCCTCGATGCTGTTGCCCTTGGCGCGCAGATAGCGGTACCCGGCGTCGCGGCCGGTGAAGTCGACCAGCTCGGGGCGGCGCATGGTCCACTCGTCGTACAACAGCCCCTCTTCGCCTCGGAGTTCGACCTCCAGGCCGCTGATCTCCTGGTTCAGGCGGGCGAAGGCGAGCTTCATGCCGGAGCCCTCGTAGCCGGGCTGTCCGGCGACGAGTTGCTGGCGCAGGCGTTCGGCGGTGAGGCGGGAGACCTCGGCCTCGACCCAGAGCCCCAGCAGGCGCTGGTGGAGGTCGTGGGTGCGCAGTTCGGGGCGTTCGCGCCAGGTCTTCGCGACCGGGCCGATCATGCCGCCCTCGCGGGGCAGCCGCATACCGCCGATGGAGACGCGCTCGTTCATGAGCGTGGTCTGCGCGACCCGCCAGCCGTCGCCGACCTCGCCGAGGCGGCGGGAGTCGGGTATGCGCACGTCGGTGAGGAAGACCTCGTTGAACTCGGCCTCGCCGGTGATCTGGCGCAGCGGCCGGACCTCGACACCGGGGTCGCTCATGTCGCAGATGAAGTACGTGATGCCCGCGTGCTTGGGCACGTCCGGGTCGGTGCGGGCGATGAGGATGGCCCAGCGGGCGAGATGGGCGCTGGAGGTCCACACCTTCTGCCCGTTGACGACCCAGCCGTCGCCTTCACGCACGGCGCGGGTGCCGAGCGCGGCCAGGTCGGACCCGGCGCCGGGCTCGCTGAAGAGCTGGCACCACACCTCCTCGCCGGTCCACAGCGGGCGCAGGAAGCGGGACTTCTGCTCGTCGGTGCCGTAGCGCAGGATCGTCGGCGCGGCCATGCCGAGGCCGATGCCGATGCGCCGGGGGTCGTTGTCGGGAGCGCCCGCGGCCTCCAACTCGGCGTCCACGACGGCCTGGAGGGCGCGCGGGACACCGAGTCCGCCGAGGCCCTCGGGGTAGTGCACCCAGGCGAGTCCGGCGTCGAAGCGGGCGCGCAGGAAGTCGAGGCGGTCGGTGGCGGCGGGCGGGTGCGCGGCCAGCAACTCGGCTGTGCGGCGGCGCAGTTCCTCGGCGTCGGTCATGCGGCGGCTCCGTTCTCCAGGACCACGGCGATACGGCCCGTGGTCGTACCGTCGGCGACCCGCTGCACGGCGTCCGCCGCGCCGCTCAGGGGCACGCGCTCGCTGATCAGCGGCTTGATGGCGCCGCGCGCGGCGAGTTCGGTCAGTTCCTCGTGGCAGCGCAGGACCAGCTTGGGGTCCTTGGTGTTGTACAGGCCCCAATGCAGGCCCACGATCGAGTAGTTCTTCACCAGGGCGTGGTTGAGGGCGGGGCTCGGGATGGTGCCGCTGGCGAAGCCGACGACGACGATCCGGCCCTCGAAGGCGACCAGCTTGGCGGACTGCGCGTAGGCGGCGCCGCCCACGGGGTCGTAGATCACGTCGGCACCCCGGCCGCCGGTGGCCTCCTTGACGGCGGCAACCACGTCCTCGCTGCGCCGGTCCACGACCACGTCGCAGCCCAACTCGCGTGCCACAGCGGCCTTTTCGGCGCCGCCGACGACGCCGATGACCCGCGCCCCGGCCGCCTTGCCGAGCTGGACGGCCGCGCTGCCGACACCTCCGGCGGCGGCGTGCACGAGCAGGGTCTCGCCCGCCTCCAGGTGCGCCCTGCGGTGCAGCCCGAACCAGCCGGTCTGGTAGCCGATGTGCAGGGCGGCGGCCTCGGCATCGTCCAGCGAGTCGGGGGCGGGCAGCAGCGCGCGGGCGTCGGCGAGCGCGTACTCGGCGAAACCGCCGTACGGCAGCGCGGGGTTGGCGATCACGCGGCGCCCGTCCTCGGTCTCGCCGCAGATCTCGACGCCGGGCGTGAAGGGCAGCGGGGGCCGGATCTGGTACTGGCCCCGGCACAGCAGCGCGTCCGGGAAGTTGACGTTGGCGGCGCGCACCCGGAGCAGTACCTGCCCCTCGCCGGGCACCGGCCGGTCCACTTCCGCGAGGCGCATCACCTCACCCGGCTCGCCGTTCTCGTGCACCTGCCATGCCTGCATGTGAAGCCTCCACGGGACTGCCTCGTGCGACCGGGGTCCTCGGCATACTAAGCGGTCGCTTGCCGGTGAGGGAAGGGCGGTCGCGCGCCGCTCGCCACCGATCACGCGGACCCCGGGCCGCCCCCGGCTCACTCCTTCTCGCCCTGCCGCCCCGTCCGTGCCCGAACATGCATCCGTTCGCCCTGCGGTCCGAACAGGCTCAGGAACTCCACCGGCCCCTCCCCCGTGGACCCGAACCAGTGCGGCACCCGGGTGTCGAACTCGGCCGCCTCCCCCGGCCCGAGCACCACGTCATGGTCGCCCAGCACCAGCCGCAGCCTGCCGGAGAGGACGTACATCCACTCGTAGCCCT
Organism: Streptomyces sp. SID4985; assembly: GCF_009863025.1. Taxonomy (GTDB): domain Bacteria; phylum Actinomycetota; class Actinomycetes; order Streptomycetales; family Streptomycetaceae; genus Streptomyces. The sequence goes on from NZ_WWIR01000680.1 coordinate 45,091, forward strand.
CGTGGGTGCGCGGGTCGGGCTCGCGGACGCGCTGCGGTTCGAGCACCTTGAACGCCTGGAGGCCGCCGGGGCGCCGGTTCAGCGGCAGAAAGGTGCGCCCGTCCCGCATCAGTGGCTTCGCCCGCACCCGGGGATCACCGACCGGTGGCGCGCCGACCAGCTCGTCCAGCGGGACCTGGTGCGCCTGCGCGATGGGCAGCAGCAGTTCCAGGCTGGGGCGGCGCAGCCCCGACTCCAGCCGGGACAGGGTGCTGACGGAGATGCCGGTGCGCTCGGAGAGGGCGGCGAGGGTGACGTCCCGCTGCTTGCGGATGCGGCGCAGGCGTGGCCCGACCCCCGCGAGCACCTCCTCCGTGCTCTCCTCGGTGCTTTCCCCGGTCCCCTGGTGGCTGTGGTCCATGTCCTTCATTGCAGAATCGGCAAACAGATTTGTCAACACGGCAGGGAGCGCGCGACCGTCGGACTCGGAGGTGGTCACCTTGACCGAGAGTTTCGGGAACGAGTACGGCAACCGGGACGGTTACGACGTGATCGTCGTCGGAGGCGGCGCGGCCGGGCTGTCCGCGGCCTTGGTGCTGGGCCGGGCCAGGCGGCGCACGCTGGTGGTGGACGCGGGCGAGCCGCGCAACGCGCCCTCGGCCCATATGCACGGCTATCTGTCGCGCGACGGCATGGCACCGGCGGACTTCCTGGCCGTGGGCCGCGAGGAGATCGCCCGGTACGGCGTGGAGCTGGTGCGGGACCGGGCGGTGACGGCGAGCCGTGCCGCAGACCTGACATTTGACGGCCGCGCGCCCGGCGGCTTCACCCTCACCCTCGCGAGCGGCCGGACCGTCCACGCCCGGCACCTGGTCGTCGCCACCGGCCTCAGGGACGAACTCCCGCCCGTCCCCGGTCTGGCCGAGCGCTTCGGCCGGGACGTGATCCACTGCCCGTACTGCCACGGCTGGGAGGCCCGCGACCTGCCCACCGGCGTGCTCGCCACCAGCCCGCTCAGCGCGCACCAGGCGCTGATGGTGACGCAGTGGTCCGACGACGTACGGCTCTTCCTCAACGAGGTGCCGGAGTCGGACCTGGCGGCCGAGGACCGGCGCAGGCTGGCCGCCGCCGGGGTCGAGGTCGTACCCGGCGAGGTGACCGGCCTGGTGGTGACGGACGACCGGCTCACCGGGGTCCGGCTCGGTGACGGCACGGTCCACGACCGCGCGGTCCTGTACGTCGCCCCGCGCGCCGTACCCCGCGACGAGCTGCTGACCGCGCTGGGCGCCGAGATGCGCGAGACGCCGTTCGGCCGGTACCCGGTGATCGACGAACGGGGTCTGACGAGCGTGCCGGGGCTCTGGGCGGCGGGCAACGCGAGCGGTTTCGCGGAACAGGTGGTGAACGCGGCGAGCCGGGGCTACCGCGCGGGCGCCACCATCAACGGCGAACTCCTCTTCGCCGACCTGGACGCGAAGGCGGCGGACCTGGACGCGAAGGCGGCCGAACCCGCGTAACCCACGAGCCATCCGCACACCGGGTGTGGCGCGGCCTCCCCCGATGCACCATGGCTGCATGCTGCTGACCCGCCTCGCGGAGGTCTCCCGGGAGGTCGCCGCCACGGCGTCCCGCAACCGCAAGACCGCCCTGCTCGCGGAGCTGTTCCGGGAGGCGGAGCCGGCGGACGTGCCCGTCGTCATCCCGTATCTGGCGGGGCGGCTGCCGCAGGGGCGGATCGGTGTCGGCTGGAAGGTGCTGGGCGAGCCGGTGCCGCCCGCCGCAGCGCCCTCGCTCACCGTGCGGGAGGTCGACGCCCGGCTGACCGAGCTGGGCGCGGTCTCCGGCGCGGGCTCGCAGAAGGAACGGTCCCGGATTCTCGGCGAGCTGATGGGCGCGGCCACGGAGGTCGAGCAGCGCTTCCTGCGGGCCCTGCTCACCGGCGAGGTACGGCAGGGCGCCTTGGACGCGGCCGCCGTGGAGGGGCTGGCCGCCGCGACCGGCGCGGACCCGGCGGAGGTGCGCCGGGCGGTGATGCTGGCCGGGTCGCTCCAGCCGGTGGCCGGGGAGCTGCTCGCCGAGGGTCCTGCGGCGCTGGAGCGGTTCCGGCTCACGGTGGGGCGGCCGGTGCTGCCGATGCTGGCGCGCAGCGCGTCCTCGGTGGCGGAGGCGGTGGAGAAGCTGGGGGCGTGCGCGGTCGAGGAGAAGCTGGACGGCATCCGGGTCCAGGTGCACCGTGACGGCGACGCGGTGGGCGTCCACACCCGCACCCTGGACGACATCACCGACCGGCTGCCGGAGGTGGTGGCGGCCGCGCTGGCGCTGCCGGGCGAGCGGTTCGTGCTGGACGGCGAGGTGATCTCGTTCGGCCCGGACGGGCGGCCGCGCTCCTTCCAGGAGACGGCGGGCCGGGTGGGCTCCCGGGTGGACGTGGCGCGGGCGGCCGAGGAGGTGCCGGTCTCCCCCGTCTTCTTCGACGCGCTGTCCGTCGACGGCCACGATCTGCTGGACCTGCCCTTCGCCGAGCGGCACGCGGAGCTGTCCCGGCTGGTGCCGGAACCCATGCGGGTGCGCCGGGCGCTGGTGGCGGGTCCCGAGGAGACCGGCGAGGCGGAGGCGTTCCTCGCGGCGACGCTGGCGCGCGGCCACGAGGGCGTGGTGGCCAAGGGGCTGGACGCGCCGTACAGCGCGGGGCGGCGCGGGGCGTCCTGGCTGAAGGTGAAGCCGGTGCACACCCTGGACCTGGTGGTGCTGGCCGCCGAGTGGGGGCACGGCAGGCGCACCGGCAAGCTCTCCAACCTGCACCTGGGCGCCCGCACCGCCGACGGCGGTTTCGTGATGCTCGGCAAGACCTTCAAGGGCATGACCGACGCGATGCTCGCCTGGCAGACCGAACGCCTCGGGGAGCTGGCCGTCGAGGACAATGGCTGGGGGGTGACCGTGCGGCCCGAACTCGTCGTGGAGATCGCCTACGACGGTCTCCAGCGCTCCACCCGTTACCCGGGCGGTGTCACCCTGCGCTTCGCGCGCGTGGTCCGCTATCGCGAGGACAAGCGGCCCGAGGAGGCCGATACGGTGGAGGACCTGCTCGCGGCCCACCCGGAGGTCATGGCGTGACAGTACGTGCGACGAAGCGCAGCGCGGGACTGCTGGTGTTCCGCCACACAACTGACGGACTCGAAGTATTGCTGGGCCATATGGGCGGCCCCTTCTACGCGAAAAAGGACGCGGGCGCCTGGACGGTCCCCAAGGGCGAGTACGAGCCGGACGAGCCCGCGTGGGAGGCGGCCCGGCGGGAGTTCCGCGAGGAGCTGGGTCTTGAGCCGCCGGACGGCGAGGCCCTGCCGCTGGGCGAGATCGCGCAGCGCAACGGCAAGATCGTCACCGCCTGGGCGGTCGAGGGCGACCTCGATCCCGGGACCATCTCCCCCGGCACCTTCACGATGGAGTGGCCGCCGCGCTCGGGACGTACCCAGGAGTTCCCCGAGCTGGACCGGGTGGCCTGGTTCACCCCCGGGCGGGCGCGGGAACTGCTCGTCGCCGGACAGGGGGCGTTTCTCGACCGGTTGGCGGAGCACTCGGGCTGAGACGGACGACCACGCGTTGCGCTGCCCCGCGCCGCGCGCGAAGGTCGAGGAAAAACCGCTCAGGGAGGCCAGCCATGCCCATCGCGACGGTGAACCCGGCGAACGGCGAGACGCTCAAGACGTACGAGCCGATGGACGACGCCGAGGTGGAGCGCAGGCTCCAGCTCGCGGAGGCCACCTTCCGTACTTATCGCACGAGCCCGTTCGCCGAGCGCTCCCGGCTGCTCAACCGGGCCGCCGACCTGCTCGACGAGGACCGCGACGAGGTCGCTCGGGTCATGACCCTGGAGATGGGCAAGCCGATCGGCCAGGCCCGCGCCGAGGCCGCCAAGTGCGCCAAGGCGATGCGCTGGTACGCCGCCCGCGCCGCGGAACTCCTCGCGGACGAGGTCCCGGACCCGGCGGACGTACGGGACTCCGGCGCCCTCGGGGTCCGGGTCGTCTACCGTCCGCTGGGCCCGGTCCTCGCGGTGATGCCGTGGAACTTCCCGCTCTGGCAGGTGATCCGCTTCGCCGCGCCCGCGCTGATGGCGGGCAACGTCGGCCTCCTCAAGCACGCCTCGAACGTCCCCCAGACCGCCCTGTACCTGGAGGACCTCTTCCACCGTGCGGGCTTCCCAGAGGGCTGTTTCCAGACCCTGCTGATCGGCTCCTCGGCCGTCGACGCGATCCTGCGCGACGACCGCGTGAAGGCCGCGACGCTCACCGGCAGCGAACCGGCCGGCCGCGCGGTCGCCTCCACCGCCGGCGAGATGATCAAAAAGACGGTCCTTGAGCTGGGCGGCAGCGACCCCTTCCTCGTCCTCCCCTCCGCCGACCTCGACCGCGCCGCGCGCACGGCGGTGCTCGCGCGGACGCAGAACAACGGCCAGTCCTGCATCGCCGCCAAGCGGTTCATCATCCACCGGGACGTCTACGACGCGTTCGTGGCGGAGTTCGTCGCCCGCATGAAGGACCTCACCGTCGGCGACCCGCTGGACGAGAACGTGAACATCGGCCCGCTCGCCACCGAGCAGGGCCGCAACGACGTGGAGGAACTGGTCGACGACGCGCGCCGGAGCGGGGCCGAGGTGCTGTGCGGGGGCGAGCCGCCCGAGGGTGCGGGCTGGTTCTACCCGCCGACCGTCCTCGGCGGGATCACCCGCGAGATGCGCATCCACCGCGAGGAGGCGTTCGGGCCGGTGGCCACGCTGTACCGCGCCGACGACCTGGAGGAGGCGATCCTGATCGCCAACGACTCCCCGTTCGGCCTCAGTTCGAGCGTGTGGACCCACGACCCGGACGAGATGGCGCACTGCGCGCGGGACATCGAGGCGGGGGGCGTCTTCATCAACGGGATGACGGCCTCTCACGCGGCGTTCCCCTTCGGCGGTGTGAAGCGCTCGGGGTACGGACGTGAGCTGTCCGGGCAGGGAATCCGGGAGTTCTGCAACATCACGACGGTTTGGCAGGGTGCGTGAGGGTAGCCGGACTACGATCCGGACTGTGACCCGCGAAGTGACGTTGCCCTTGATCGTGGACGACCGTGGCGCGCTGTCGGTTTCAGCGGCCGATGTGAGTGCGTTGCTGCGCAGTGTGGGGGCGCGGTGGGTGCATCTCGTCGAGGCGGGGGAGAGGCTGGACGAGGATACGGTTGCCGCGTTGACCATTGAGTTGGCGAAATTGGCGGACCGGATTGATGTGGCGTGCATTGCGCATAGCAGTGGGGCGCCGTAGGGGTTCTGTCGTCGTTTGGGTGCGGGCCGTCGGGGGCTGATCGCGCAGTTCCCCGCGCCCCTAAGGAAGTTGTCCCTGGCCTGCGATTATGGGCTCTCGTTACTCTCTGTTCTCGCCGGTTCGGCGTAACACCGCGCGAGTTCGTCGCTCTCTCGGGTGAGTGTGGGTGGACCACCTTCTGACCGGCGGACGAAGGCCCGCCGGACGGCGAAAGCAGGGACCGCTCATGGCGACTTTGTGCAGACCCTCGGTGTCCGTGCCGGAGCATGTGATCACGATGGAGGAGACGCTGGAGCTGGCGCGTACGCACCACGCGGACAACCCCCAGCTCCCGCTGGCCCTCCGGTTGATCGAGAACACCGGAGTGCGCACCCGGCACATCGTGCAGCCCATCGAGGAGACCCTGAAGCACCCGGGGTTCGAGCAGCGCAACAAGCTCTACGAGTCGGAGGCCAAGGCCCGTGTCCCCGCGGTGATCCGCGAGGCGCTCGACGACGCGGAGCTCCTCACCTCTGACATCGATGTCATCATCTACGTGTCGTGCACGGGTTTCATGATGCCCTCGCTCACCGCGTGGCTGATCAACGAGATGGACTTCTCCAGCACCACCCGGCAGCTGCCCATCGCCCAGCTGGGCTGTGCGGCGGGCGGTGCGGCCATCAACCGGGCGCACGACTTCTGTTCGGCCTACCCCGACGCCAACGCCCTCATCGTGGCCTGCGAGTTCTGCTCGCTGTGCTACCAGCCCACCGACCTCGGCGTCGGATCGCTGCTGTCCAACGGCCTGTTCGGCGACGGCATCGCGGCCGCCGTCGTACGCGGAGTGGGCGGCCGGGGTGTCCAGCTGGAGCGCAACGGTTCGTACCTGATCCCCAAGACCGAGGACTGGATCTCGTACGACGTGCGGGACACCGGGTTCCACTTCCTGCTGGACAAGCGGGTGCCGACCACGATGGAGCCGCTGGCCCCGGCGCTCCAGGACCTCGCGGGCACCCACGGCTGGAACGCCTCCGACCTGGACTTCTACATCATCCACGCGGGCGGCCCCCGAATACTCGACGACCTCAGCAAGTTCCTGAACGTCGAGCCGCACGCGTTCCGGTTCAGCCGGTCCACGCTCACCGACTACGGGAACATCGCGAGCGCCGTCGTCCTGGACGCGCTGCGCCGGCTGTTCGACGACGGCGGTCCCGAGCACGGGGCGCGGGGGCTGATGGCCGGGTTCGGGCCCGGGATCACCGCCGAGATGACCGTCGGCCGCTGGTCCGAGGGCAGTTGAGAGGAGGCGCCATGTCCGAGGAGACACTCACCGAGACCCAGCCTCCCGTCCGGCAGTGGCCCGCGCTCGACCTGGCCGGGACGGACTTCGACCCGGTGCTCACCGAGTTGATGCGCGAGGGCCCGGTCACCCGCATCCAACTGCCCAACGGCGAGGGCTGGGCGTGGCTGGTCACCCGGCACGACGATGTGCGCCTGGTGACCAACGACCCCCGGTTCGGCCGGGAGGCGGTCATGGACAAGCCGGTCACCCGGCTCGCCCCGCACTTCATCCCGGACCGGGGAGCGGTCGGCTTCCTGGACCCGCCCGACCACACCCGGCTGCGCCGCTCGGTCGCCGCCGCGTTCACCGCGAAGGGCGTGGAGCGGGTCCGGGAGAAGTCCCGGCACATGCTGGAGGAGCTGGTCGACGAACTCCTACAGGACGGCCCGCCCGCCGACCTCACCCGGTCGGTGCTGAGCCCCTTCCCCATCGGGGTCATCTGCGAGCTGATGGGCGTCCCGGCCGCCGACCGGCACTCGATGCACGAGTGGACCCAGCTCATCCTGTCCTCGGCGCACGGCAAGGAGGTCAGCGAGCAGGCCAAGCGCGAGATGGGCGCCTACTTCTCCGACCTGATCGCCCTGCGCGAGGGCAGCACCGGCGAGGACGTGACCTCGCTGCTGGGCACGGCCGTGGGCCGGGCCGAGGTCACCCTGGAGGAGGCCGTCGGGCTCGCCGTACTGCTCCAGATCGGCGGCGAGGCGGTCACCAACAACAGCGGGCAGATGTTCTATCTGCTGCTGACCCGGCCGGAGTTGGCGGACCGGCTGCGCCGGGACCCGGCGATCCGCCCGAAGGCCATCGACGAGCTGCTGCGCTACATCCCGCACCGCAACGCCGTCGGCCTGTCCCGGATCGCCCTGGAGGACGTGGACATCAGGGGTGTGCGCGTGCGGGCGGGCGACGCGATCTACGTCTCCTACCTGGCCGCCAACCGCGACCCGGAGGTCTTCCCGGACCCGGAGACGATCGACTTCGAGCGCAGCCCCAATCCGCACGTGGCCTTCGGCTTCGGCCCGCACTACTGCCCCGGCGGAATGCTGGCCCGGCTGGAGTCCGAACTCCTGGTGGACACGCTCCTCGACCAGGTGCCCGGCCTCAGGCTCGCGGTGCCGCCGGACCAAGTGCCCTTCCGCAAGGGTGCGTTGATCCGGGGTCCCGAGGCGCTTCCGGTGACCTGGTGAGCGCCCCATGACCACCGAGGGACTGCTGGTGCCGCCGGGCCAGGGCCGGGTCGTGGAAACGGCCGCCCAGCGGGTCACGTTCAAGGTCACCGGCACCCACTCGCGGACGGCCTCCACCTTCGAGGTGGAGGTCCCGCCCGGGTTCGACGTCGGCGCCCATGTCCACACGCGCAGCGAGGAGTTGTTCTACGTCCTGGACGGCGAACTGGACGTCCTCGCCTTCGAGCCGCGCGTCCGCACCCCCGACAACTGGCAGAAATGGGAGTCGACTTCGGGCACGAGAGTGGTACGAGCCACCCCGGGCACCCTCATCGTCGTACCCCCCGGCTGCCCCCACGCCTTCGCCAACCCCACGGACACCCCGGCGAAGATGTTCTTCCAGGCCTCTCCCCCACCGGACCACGAACGCTATTTCGAGGAACTCCTGGAGATCCTGGACAGCGGAGGTCCGCCGGATCACGAGGCGATAGAAGCGCTGAGAAGGCGCTACGACATAACCCAACTCACACCCTTGAAACACCGGTGAGTTGACCAACCTCAAAGGGGCGCGGGGAACTGCGCGACAAGCCACAGACGACCGGCACTCCGCAACGCACCCGCGCCCCCACGGCGCTACCGAATCGGCACCCCCGCGAGCGTCCGCGCAATAACGAGCCGCTGAATCTCGCTCGTCCCCTCAAAGATCGTGTAGATCGCCGCATCCCGATGCATCCGCTCAACGGGATACTCCCGGGTGTACCCATTCCCCCCAAGAATCTGAATCGCCTGCCCAGTGACCTTCTTGGCCGTCTCGGAGGCGAACAACTTCGACATGGACCCCTCCGCCGCAGTGAACGGCTTCCCATTGACGGCCATCCAGGAAGCCCGCCACACGAGCAACCGAGCCGCGTCGATGGAAGTCCGCATGTCGGCCAACTGGAACGCAACCCCCTGGTTGTCCACGATGGCCCGCCCGAACTGCTCCCGAGTGACGGCGTAATCGAGAGCCACCTCGTAGGCAGCCCGAGCCGTACCGACAGCCATGGCCCCGACGGCAGGTCGAGACGCCTCGAACGTGGCCATCGCCGCGTTCTTCACGCGCTCGCCCCCGCTACGGGCCCGCTCCCGCGCCCGAGCCAGCCGCTCGTCCAGCTTCTCCTTGCCCCCGAGCAGGCAGGACCCGGGAACACGGACATTGTCGAGCACGACCTCGGCCGTATGCGAGGCACGAATCCCGTGCTTCTTGAACTTCTGCCCCTGGGACAGCCCCGCCGTGCCGGGCGGGACGATGAAGGAGGCGTGGCCCTTGGAGCCGAGGTCCGGGTCGACCACCGCGACGACGACGTGGACGTTGGCGATGCCGCCGTTGGTGGCCCAGGTCTTGGTGCCGTTCAGCACCCACTCGTCCTTGGCCTCGTCGTATACGGCACGGGTCCGCATCGAGGCGACGTCGGAGCCCGCGTCGGGCTCGGAGGAGCAGAAGGCGGCGACCTTCACGTCACTGGCGTCGCCGTACATCTGGGGGATCCAGGTGCCGATCTGTTCCTCGGTGCCGTTGGCGAGGACGCCGACGGCGGCGAGGCCGGTGCCGACGATGGAGAGGGCGATGCCCGCGTCACCCCAGAACAGCTCCTCCATGGCCATGGGTATGCCGAGGCCGGTGGGGTCGAAGTACTGCTGGGCGTAGAAGTCGAGGGAGTAGATGCCGACCTTGGCGGCCTCCTGGATGACCGGCCAGGGAGTCTCCTCACGCTCATCCCATTCGGCGGCCGCGGGGCGGATGACGTCGGCGGCGAAACCGTGCAGCCAGTCCCGGACCTCCTTCTGTTCGTCGTTGAGCTCCATGGTGAACTCGGCCATGTCCCCTCCAGCGGCGGCGCGTACTACTGTTACTAGCGGTAACCAGAGTCTGTTACCGACCGGTAGAGGAAGTCAACTCCGTATGGCCTCTCGGTATCCCGTTCGATGTCAGGGGGCCTTTCAGTGTTACTTTGCGCAGGCGTCACCGAATCAGCACAGGTGGGGAGAGCACATGGACACCACGCAGCGGACCGATCAGCAGCGGTCCGCCGACCGCCGACGGCGCGAGTTGCTGGAGGCCGCCGACCGGGTGGTGCTGCGCGACGGCCCGCAGGCGTCGATGAACGCCATCGCCGCGGAGGCGGGCATCACCAAGCCGATCCTCTACCGCCACTTCGGCGACAAGGGCGGCCTCTACGCCGCGCTCGCCAAACGGCACACCGACGCCCTGCTCGCCTCGCTGCGGGCGGCCCTGGACGCGCCCTCGGACCGGCGCGAGCGGGTGGAGAACACTCTCGACACCTACCTCGCCGCCATCGAGGCCCGGCCGCAGGTCTACCGCTTCCTGATGCACCCCGCCGAGGGCACCCCGTCCGGCGACCCGGGCTTCGACGTGGGCAAGCACAGCGTGCCGCTGCTGCGGCGGATGGGCGAGGAGCTGGCCCAGGTCATCGAGGAGCGGGTGGACCTCGGTCCGGGCAGCGAGCAGCTGGCCCGGGTGTGGGGGCACGGGATCGTCGGCATGATGCACGCGGCCGGCGACTGGTGGCTCGGCGAGCGGCCCTGCTCGCGCACCGAACTGGTGCGTTCCCTCGCGGACTTGCTGTGGGGCCGCCTCGCGGCCGCCGGGGACCGGGTCGGCGGCCCGGGCTTCTGAGCCGACCCGGGCCTCCGGCGCGTCCGCAGGCCCTCAGCGGCTCCAGTCGGCCCGCTTCACCTGCCGGTCGAGCCGCCGCTTTCGCCAGCCGGTGACCCGGTCCGCGTAGACCGTGCCGTCCAGGTGGTCGCACTCGTGCTGGAGGCAGCGGGCGAAGAAGCCCGTGCCGTGCACGGTCACCGGTTCGCCGTCCATCGTGAAGCCCTCGACCACCGCGTGGTCGTACCGTTCCGTGCCCGCCTCCAGGCCGGGCAGGGAGAGGCAGCCCTCGGGTCCGCGCAGCTCGATGCCGTCCGCCGTCACCAGGCGCGGGTTCACCACGTGGCCGAGGTGGCGGACCTCCTCGTCGTCGGGACAGTCGTACACGAACACCCGCGAAGGGACGCCGATCTGGTTGGCGGCGAGGCCGACTCCCTCGGCCGCGTACATGGTCGCGAACAAGTCCGCGACGAGCTGTGCGAGTTCCGGACCAAAGTCGGTGACCTCCGCGCAGGGGGCGTGCAGCACGGGGTCGCCGAGGAGGGAAAGGGGCCTGACGCGCCCTCGGGCGCCCGGGATGGAGCGTTGTCGCATGGCGGCAAGGGTACGGTTCGTTCGGCCCATGACCACCGCGCGGTGTGGGCCGGGATTCGGGTGTGCGAACGGTTCTCGATAGGCTGAGGCCCCCACCACGTTGCCGGATGGCCTGAGGCGCGGCGCGTACGCAAGGAGGATCGAGGACTGATGGCAGGCAACTCGGACCCGCTCTCGCCGCGGGCCAAGCTGGCCGTGACCGCGGGCAAGGCGGTCGCGGCGGCATCACGCGCCGCCGGACGCGGCAGCGGGTCGGTGATCGGCGGGAAGGTCGCCCTGCGGCTCGACCCCGACCTGCTGGCCCGGCTCGCCACGCACCTGGACGTCGTCCTGGTGTCGGCGACCAACGGCAAGACCACCACGACCCGGCTCATCGCGGAGGCGCTGCGCGCCGCCGGACCGGTCGTGTCCAACGCGCTCGGCGCCAACATGCCGGCCGGTATCACCTCCGCCCTCGCGGGCGGCTCGGACGCCAAGTTCGGCGTCATAGAGGTGGACGAGAAGTACCTGGCCGGTGTGGCGCGGGACACCAGCCCGAAGTGCATCGCGCTGCTGAACCTCTCGCGCGACCAGCTGGACCGCGCGGCCGAGACCCGGATGCTCGCCGAGAACTGGCGCGAGGGTCTGTCGGACTCCAAGGCCGTGATCGTCGCCAACTGCGACGACCCGCTGGTGGTGTGGGCGGCCTCGTCCTCCCCCAACGTGGTCTGGGTCGCGGCCGGACAGATGTGGAAGGACGACGCCTGGTCCTGCCCGTCGTGCGGTGGCGTCATGCAGCGCCCCGGCGACGACTGGTTCTGCGGCGAGTGCGGCTTCCGCCGTCCGACCCCGAGCTGGGCGCTCTCCGGCGACCACGTGCTCGACCCGCACGGCTCGGCCTGGCCGATCCACCTCCAGCTGCCGGGCCGCGCCAACAAGGCGAACGCGGCCAGCTCCGCGGCCGTCGCCGCCGTCTTCGGGGTGCCCCCGCAGGTGGCCCTGGAGCGGATGTACCAGGTGCAGGCGGTCGCCGGACGCTACGACGTGGTCCAGTTCCAGAACCGCGATCTGCGGCTGCTGCTGGCGAAGAACCCGGCCGGCTGGCTGGAGACCTTCTCCCTGATCGACCCGCCGCCGACCCCGGTGATCCTGTCCGTGAACGCGCGCGGCGCGGACGGCACCGACACCTCGTGGCTGTGGGACGTGGACTACACACGGCTGACCGGCCACCCGATCTTCGTGATCGGTGACCGCAAGCTGGACCTCGCCGTCCGCCTGGAGGTCGCGAACCAGGACTTCCAGGTGTGCGAGAACCTCGACCAGGCCGTGCAGCTCGCGCCGCCGGGCCGTATCGAGGTCATCGCGAACTACACCGCGTTCCAGGACCTGCGCCGCCGGGTCGGCAACTGATCAGGAAGGGCGATCACCTCATGAGCGACAACCAACTGCGGCTGGTGTGGATCTATCCCGACCTGCTGAGCACCTACGGCGACCAGGGCAACGCGCTCGTCGTGGAGCGCCGGGCGCGGCAGCGCGGCCTGGACGTGGCCCGGCTGGACGTGCGCAGCGACCAGCCGATCCCGACCTCGGGAGACATCTACCTGATCGGTGGCGGCGAGGACCGGCCCCAGCGGCTGGCGGCCGAGCGGCTGCGCCGCGACGGTCACCTCCAGCGGGCGGTGGAGAACGGCGCGATCGTGTTCTCCGTCTGCGCGGGCTACCAGATCCTGGGCCACGAGTTCATCAACGACCTCGGCCAGCGCGAGCCGGGCCTCGGTCTGCTCGACGTGGTCTCGGTGCGCGGCGAGGGCGAGCGGTGTGTCGGCGACGTGCTCGGCGACATCGACCCTCAGCTCGGTCTGCCCCCGCTGACCGGCTTCGAGAACCACCAGGGCGTCACCCATCTGGGCCCGACCGCCCGCGCCTTCGCCCAGGTCCGCCTGGGCCGGGGCAACGGCACCGGGGACGGCACGGAGGGCGCGTACAACGGGACCGTGTTCGGTACGTACATGCACGGGCCCGTGCTGGCCCGTAACCCGCAGATCGCGGACCTGCTGCTGAAGCTGGCGCTGGACGTGAACGCGCTGCCGCCCATCGACGACCGGTGGTACGAGGCGCTGCGCGAGGAGCGGATCGCGGCGGCGAAGCAGCCCGCGTAGGGGCGAACCCCCGACCCGCGCAAGGGCGAACCCCTAAAAGGGTCAAAGCAGTACATTCCAGGCGGGCCTGTGACGGTGTCACGGGCCCGCCTGACTGTGTGTCCGCTCACCTGTGCGGGCGCGTCCATCAGGCGGACGCCCGGTGGGACGGTGGCCGATCGCGCCGTACTCTGACCGGGAAAGCCGCCGGACAACGTGGTCCGGCCTCCCGGTACTCGTCGAGAAGGTATCTCGGGCTATGCGCATTGGTGTCCTCACCTCCGGTGGCGACTGCCCCGGTCTGAACGCCGTCATCCGGTCCGTCGTACACCGCGCCCTCGTCGACCACGGCGACGAGGTGCTCGGCTTCCGGGACGGCTGGAAGGGCCTCCTGGAGTGCGACTACACGAAGCTCGACCTCGACGCCGTGAGCGGCATCCTGGCGCTCGGCGGCACCGTCCTCGGTTCGTCCCGGGTGCGCCCGGAGCGGCTGCGCGGCGGGGTGGAGCGGGTGCGGGGCCATGTCGAGGAACTGGGCCTGGACGCGATCATCCCGATCGGCGGCGAGGGCACGCTCAAGGCGGCCCGGCTGCTCTCCGACAGCGGTCTGCCCATCGTGGGCGTGCCGAAGACCATCGACAACGACATCGCCGCGACGGACGTCACCTTCGGCTTCGACACGGCGGTCGGTGTCGCCACCGACGCGCTCGACCGGCTGAAGACGACCGCCGAGTCCCATCAGCGGGTGCTCATCGTGGAGGTCATGGGGCGCCACACCGGCTGGATAGCGCTGCACTCGGGCATGGCGGCGGGCGCCCACGCCGTCCTCGTCCCGGAACGGCCCTTCGACGTCGAGGAGTTGGCGCAGCGGGTCGGCGCGCGGTTCGCGGCGGGCAAGCGGTCCGCCATCGTGGTGGCGGCCGAGGGCGCCGAGCCGCGCGCGGGCTCCATGGAGTTCGACGAGGGCGGCACGGACGTGTACGGCCACCGGCGCTTCGCCGGGGTCGCCCGGCAGCTCGCGGTGGAACTGGAGCGGCGGCTCGGCAAGGAGGCCCGCCCGGTGATCCTCGGGCACGTCCAGCGCGGGGGTACCCCGACGGCGTACGACCGGGTGCTGGCGACCCGGTTCGGCTGGCACGCGGTGGAGGCGGTGCACCGCGGGGAGTTCGGGATGATGACCGCGCTGCGCGGCACCGAGATCGTGACGGTGCCGCTCGCGGAGGCGGTGAGCAGCCTGAAGACGGTCCCGGCGGAGCGGTACGCCGAGGCGGAGTGCGTGGTCTGAGGGGCCTCAGGGTACGGGCGACCCCGCTCACGGGCGGTCACGGCGGCGCCCGTACCCTGAGTGCGGACAGAATCCGCACAACCCCCACGAACCAGGAGCCGCCGGATGGACCACAGCGGGCACGGCATGATGCCGGATCTGCCGCCGTTCACGCTGGGACGGGGGCTGGAGTGGTCGGCGGACCCGTTCTTCCTGATCGCCTGTCTGGCCGGGCTCGGGCTGTACGGCTGGAGCGTGGTGCGGCTGCGGCGGCGCGGGGACCAGTGGTCGACGGCGCGGACGGTGTCGTTCGCGGTGGGTGTGCTGACCATCGGCCTGACGATGTGCACCAAGTTGAACGACTACGGCATGGTCATGTTCAGCGTGCACATGGTGCAGCACATGATCATCAGCATGCTGTCGCCGATCCTGCTCCTGCTCGGCGCCCCGATGACGCTGGCGCTGCGCGCGCTGCCGACGGCGGGCAAGGGGCGCAGGGGACCGCGCGAGCTGCTCCTCGCGCTGCTGCACAGCCGGTACATGCGGGTGATCACGCATCCGGCGTTCACGATCCCGATGTTCATCGCGAGCCTGTACGCGCTCTACTTCACCCCGCTGTTCGACTTCCTGATGGGCTCGCAACTCGGGCACATCGCGATGATGGTGCACTTCCTCATGGTGGGCGTGGTGTTCTTCTGGCCGATCATCGGCGTGGACCCGGGCCCGCACCGCCCCGGCTATCTGATGCGGATGCTGGAGCTGTTCGCGGGGATGCCGTTCCACGCGTTCTTCGGCATCGCGTTGATGATGGCGTCCGAGCCGATGGTGAAGACCTTCCAGCACCCGGCGGCCTCTCTCGGCATCGACGCGCTGAGCGACCAGGGCGCGGCGGGCGGCATCGCCTGGGGCTTCAGCGAGGTCCCCTCGGTGCTGGTGCTGATCGCCCTGCTCTTCCAGTGGTACGGCTCCGAACAGCGGCAGGCCCGCCGCAAGGACCGCGCGGCGGACCGGGACGGTGACAAGGAGCTGGAGGCGTACAACGCCTATCTGGCCTCGCTGAGCGGGCGCCAGGGCTGACACTGCCGGGGACAACGAGTCGTACGGGGCCGGTCGCGGAGAACGCGGCCGGCCCCGAGTCGTGCCACGGACGGCGGATGCGGGGCACCATGGGGGTGGACCACCACGAGGAGGGTGCCGCGATGCCCGGTTCCACGAACGGTTCCACCCGGCCCAACGGCTCCACGAGAGTGATGGGTGCCCTGACGGTCGGCGGCCTCGTCGTCGTCACCGCGTACACGGTCGTCCTGGGCGGCAACGGCTGGCTCTGGTTCGGCTGGATCGTCCTGGTGCTGCTGACGCTGGCCCTGGTCCTCACCAAGTCGTAGGGCGCCCTCTGGCCAGGCTGATTACAGTGCCCGCATGAACAGCAGGGCCACGTCCTTCGACGACCTCGACCGGAAGATCATCACCGCGCTGATGGCGAACGCGCGGAGCAGTTTCGCCGAGATCGGGGCGATGGTCGGGCTGTCGGCCACGGCGGTGAAGCGGCGGGTGGACCGGCTGCGGGAGAGCGGTGTGATCACCGGGTTCACGGCCACCGTGCAGCCCTCGGCGCTGGGCTGGCGCACCGAGGCGTATGTGGAGGTCTACTGCGAGGGGGCGGCGCCGCCCAGGCGGCTGGCCGAGGTCGTGCGGGGGCATCCGGAGATCGCGGCGGCCATGACGGTGACCGGCGGCGCGGACGCGCTGCTGCATGTGCGGGCGCGGGACGTGGAGCACTTCGAGGACGTCCTGGAGCGCATTCGCGCCGAGCCCTTCATCCGGAAGACGATCAGTGTCATGGTCCTGTCCCACCTTCTCCCGGACAGTCCGGAAGCGGGCGCCACCCAGGCCGCACCGGAGTGATCGTCCGGTAAACCTCGAACGGACGCAGGTGTCGTGCGTTCTCCCTGGTGGAGACGCAGCGATACTGCGCGGACACGCAGCTTTTGTTTCTTGTCCGCCGTCGGCGGGTGTTCTTACCGTGGTGACATCCCCGAGTGACACACCGGAAAGCGGAGGAAACCCTCTGTGGCCGAAACCCGTGTGCGGCGCCCCCGGCGCTTCCTGGTCTGCGAACCCAGACACTTCGAAGTGCGGTACGCCATCAACCCCTGGATGCGTCCCGACGCCCCCGTGGACGTGGATCTGGCGCGGACCCAGTGGCGCACGCTGATCAGCGTCTACCGCGACCACGGACACACCGTGGAGGAGATCGACCCGGTCCCCGGCCTGCCCGACATGGTGTTCGCCGCCAACTCGGCGTTCGTGGTCGGCGGCCGTGTCTTCGGCTCGCTGTTCCACTCGGTGGAGCGGCGCCCGGAGTCCGAGCACTACGACGCGTGGTTCAAGACGGCGGGCTACGACGTCTACCGCCCGCTGTCGGTGACCGAGGGCGAGGGCGACCTGGTGTGGACCGGCCGGTACGTGCTGGCCGGCACCGGCTTCCGCACCTCCCGCGAGGCCCACCGCGAGGCCCAGGAGTTCTTCGGGCACCCGGTGATCGCGCTGACCCTGGTGGACCCGTACTTCTACCACCTGGACACGGCCCTGTTCGTGCTGGACGACGACAACATCGTCTACTACCCGGAGGCCTTCTCCACGGGCAGCCAGGAGGTGCTGCGGCGGCTGTACCCGGACGCCGTGCTCGCCACCCGGGACGACGCGCTGGCCTTCGGTCTGAACTCGGTGTCCGACGGCCGTCACGTCTTCATCGCCCCCCAGGCCGAGGCACTCGCCGCGCGTCTGGACGACCATGGATACACCCCCGTTCCCGTCGACCTGTCCGAGCTGCACAAGGCGGGCGGCGGCATCAAGTGCTGCACCCAGGAGATCCGCTCATGACCGCACCCGCGCACCCGCGCACGTCCGACGACCTCATCCGGGCGGAGGAGCCGGTCCTCGCGCACAACTACCACCCGCTGCCCGTCGTCGTGGCGCGGGCCGAGGGCGCCTGGGTGGAGGACGTCGAGGGCCACCGCTACCTCGACATGCTGGCGGGCTACTCGGCCCTCAACTTCGGCCACCGCCACCCCGCGCTGATCCAGGCCGCCCACGACCAGCTGGACCGCCTCACCCTGACCTCCCGCGCCTTCCACAACGACCGGCTCGCCGAGTTCGCGGAACGCCTCGCGGCCCTCACCGGGCTCGACATGGTGCTGCCGATGAACACCGGCGCGGAGGCGGTGGAGAGCGGCATCAAGCTGGCCCGCAAGTGGGCGTACGACGTGAAGGGCGTCCCCGACGGCCAGGCCGACATCGTCGTCGCCGCGGACAACTTCCACGGGCGTACGACCACCATCGTCAGCTTCTCCACGGACGAGACGGCGCGTGCGGGCTTCGGCCCCTTCACGCCCGGCTTCAAGGTCGTGCCGTACAACGACCTCGCGGCGCTGGAGGAGGCGGTCGACGAGAACACGGCCGCGGTGCTGATCGAGCCCATCCAGGGCGAGGCCGGGGTCATCATCCCGGACGAGGGCTACCTGACCGGGGTGCGCGAGCTGACCCGGCGCAAGGGGTGCCTGTTCGTCGCGGACGAGATCCAGTCCGGGCTCGGCCGCACCGGGCGCACCCTCGCCGTCGAGCACGAGAACGTGGTGCCGGACGTGCTGCTGCTCGGCAAGGCGCTCGGCGGCGGGATCGTGCCGGTGTCGGCGGTCGTCGCGCGGCGCGAGGTCATGGAGGTGCTGCACCCGGGCGAGCACGGCTCCACCTTCGGCGGCAACCCGCTGGCGGCGGCCGTCGGCACGGCGGTGGTCGAACTCCTGGAGACCGGCGAGTTCCAGAGCCGGGCCGCCGAGCTGGGCCTCGTCCTGCACGAAGGGCTCACCGCGCTGCTCGGCCACGGCGTGACCGGGTTCCGGGCGCGGGGCCTCTGGGCGGGCGTGGACGTGGACCCGGCGCTCGGCACCGGGCGCGAGATCAGCGAGCGGCTGATGCGCGAGGGCATCCTCGTCAAGGACACCCACGGCTCGACGATCCGGCTGGCGCCGCCGCTGACCATCACGGCGGAGGAGCTGCGCGGGGCGCTGGACACCCTGGCGAAGGTGCTGGGGCAGGCGGGCTGAGTACGGAGCCGGTGGGCCGGGCGCGGGTGCGTCCGGCCCACCGGCGTACCCGGCGCTACTTTTCGCCGTCGAGCAGCTTCTTCATCTCCGCGATCTCGGCGCTCTGGCCGTCGATGACCGCACCGGCCAGCTTCGTGGCGGGGGCGTAGCGGCCCTTGTCCTTCTCCGTGGTGGCCATCTGCACGGCGCCCTGGTGGTGGCGGATCATCAGGGAGAGGAAGGCGGAGTCGAAGGCGGCGCCCTTCTTCTTCTCCAGGTCCGCCATGTCGTCAGCGCCCATCATTCCGCTCATGCCCGTGTGGGCCGAGTGGTCCATGCCGGCCATGGGCGCCTGCTCGCCCCAGGACTTCAGCCAGCCGCTCATGGTGCGGATCTCCGGGTCCTGCGCCTTCTCGATGCGCGCGGCGAGGTCCTTGACCTGCGCGGAATCGGTCCGGCCGGTGGCGAGCCGGGCCATCTCCAGGGCCTGCTGGTGGTGCGGGATCATGCCCTGCGCGAAGGCGACGTCCTGGGCGTTGTGCGCCGCCGCGGTGGCGGTGGCGCCGTGCGCGGAGTGGGCTCCGGTGTCGGTGCGGTCGCCGCCGCAGGCGCCGAGGAGGAGCGCGGCGGAGAGGGTGACCGCGCCGAGCGCGGCCGTGCGGAAGGTGTGACGGGTGGTCATGCTGGAACTCCTGTGGTCCGGAAGGTTGTTGAGGGCACACCGCTGAACGCGACCGCGTACGGTCGCGCGAGTGCCTCTAGATCCGCAGGAGTTGGAGTTCCGCCAGGGAGGGCGGGGCGCGGGCCCCGTCCGGCGCCGACGCGGGTCGGGCGGGTGAGAGGGCGCCGGTCACGGGGGCGATGACGTCCGGGGAAGCGGGGAGCGCCAGTTCGGGACCGCCGGGTACGGCGCCCGACGCGCAGGTGGCGTCGGCATGGTGCGCGTGCCCGCTTCCGTCGTGGCCGTGGTCGTGCTCCGCCCCGCAGTCGCACGGGGCACTGAGCACGACCGCCATGTGCGGGGCGCTCGCCCGCTGCACGGACCCGAGTCCGCCGCCGGGTGCCAGACCGTGCATGGCCAGCAGCCCGCCCAGCACCAGCAGCACGAGCAGACGCCACGGGGGCGGGGCTGGGGTGCGCTGACGGGTGCCGGACATCGACAGCATCGTACGACGGCGCCGCTTCCGGCCCGCGCCCGGACCCGCCGGTCGGGACAGTCCGTGACGACCGTGTGCGGCGGCTCCGGGGGCCGGGAGGGGGCTACCCGTGGCAGCGGTGGCACTCCGACGCCGTCAGGATGCCGTAGGTGACGGTGCCGTAGACCAGGTGCGGGACCACGTCCGAGGTCCAGTCCACGGCGGACCAGGTCCTCGGGTCGCTCACGCCGAGCCGGGCCATCGGCAGGTCGGCGCCGGCCATGGCGAGGGCGCCGGTGACGATGCCGCCGAGCCACCAGGGCATCCGGATTCCGGCGCCGCGCAGCAGGGAGACGACCACACCGGTGGCGCAGCCGACGCCGATGCCGGAGAGCGCGGCGATGCCGGTCAGGCGGTTCGCCAGGGTCTCGCCCGCGCCGGGGACGGGGTGGCCCACGTCGTGGGCGGCCTTGTCCACGACCTCGGACGGGGCCTCGCTGGCGGGCCTGCCCCGCAGCGCCATGTCGGCGTAGGTGACGGCGTTCAGCACGGTCGTTCCGGCGGCGCCCGCGACGCCGCCACGCAGAATGGTCTGGATCATGGGCGCCGAGTTCCCAGGCGGGGGCGGCCGAATCCTGATCGGGTCGCCGTGTTGACCGTGCCGCCGCTCACCACGGCTCCAGGATCGTCTTGACCATGCCGTCGCTCTTCGTCTGGAACATGTCGTACGCCTGCGGACCGTCCTCCAGCGACATGATCTGGGTGGCGAAGGTGTCGACGCCGAGCGGGTCCTCGTCGGTGAGCAGGGGCAGGATGTCGTCCACCCAGCGGTGCACGTTGGCCTGGCCCATGCGCAGCTGGATCTGCTTGTCGAACAGCGTGAGCATCGGCATCGGGTCGGCCATGCCGCCGTACACCCCGGAGACGGAGAGGGTGCCGCCCCGGCGGACGGTGTCGATCGCGGCGTGCAGCGCGCCGAGGCGGTCGACGCCCGCGTGTTCCATGAGCTTCTGGGCGAGCGCGTCGGGCAGCAGTCCGGTCGCCCACTGGGCGGCCTTGGCGACGGGGGCGCCGTGCGCCTCCATGCCGACCGCGTCGATGACGGCGTCGGGGCCGCGTCCGTCGGTGAGGTCGCGGATCGCGTCGGGCAGCGAGTCGCCGTACGTGCCGATGTCGAACACGGTGGCCCCGCGGGCCCTGGCGCGCTCCAGCCGTTCCGGTACGAGGTCGACGCCGATGACCTGGCCCGCTCCCCGCTCCTGGGCGACACGGCAGGCCATGTCGCCGATGGGGCCGAGGCCGAAGACGGCCACCGAGCCGCCGGGCGGGATGTCCGCGTACTCGACGGCCTGCCAGGCGGTGGGCAGTACGTCGGACAGGTAGAGGAAGCGCGCGTCGGGCGGGCCGTCGGGGACCTTGACCGGGAGTTCGTCGCCGAAGGGCACCCGCAGGTACTGGGCCTGGCCGCCGGGCACCTGGCCGTAGAGCTTGGTGTAGCCGAACAGCGAGGCGCCCATGCCCCGGTCGCGGACCTGGGTGGTCTCGCACTGGGAGTGCAGGCCCTGGCGGCACATGTGGCAGGTGCCGCAGGAGACGTTGAAGGGGACCACGACCCGGTCGCCGGGGGCGAGCGAGGTGACCTCGGGACCGGTCTCCTCCACCAGGCCCATGGGCTCGTGGCCGAGGATGTCGCCCTCGTCGAGGAACGGCCCGAGGATCTCGTACAGATGCAGGTCCGAGCCGCAGATCCCGGTCGAGGTCACCCGGACGATCACGTCGGTGGGGTCCTGCAACCGGGGGTCGGGGACGGTCCGGATCTGTACGTCCCTCCTGCCCTGCCAGGTGAGAGCACGCATGGTCGCCTCCAGGGTGTGTGCCGGGCTCGTCGTCGTGCCGAGTACCCGGCGGCCGGGGGCTCACCCGGCGCCGGTCGTCGGCAGCCATGGGGTGCGTGACGGCCTGCGTGCACGGGTACCCGGCAGGCCGGAAAGCAGGTGAAACGCGCATATATGTCGGGAGGTGGTTGTCATGGCGCACACGGAGCCGGGCGGCACGGGCGGCCTGCGGGTCGTGGTCGTCGGGGCGACCGGCAACGTCGGCACCAGCGTGGTACGGACGTTGAGCGAGCGCCCGGAGGTGGGGTCGGTCCTCGGGCTGGCCCGCCGGACACCCGACTGGCAGCCGCAGAAGACGACTTGGGCGGCCGTCGACGTCGAGCCCGGCGGCGACGACCTCCTCCCCCACTTCACGGGCGCGGACGCCGTGATCCACCTGGCCTGGAAGTTCCAGCCCACGCATGATCCGTTGACGACCTGGCGGACCAACGTGCTAGGCAGCAGGCGGGTGTTCGAGGCCGTGGCCGGGGCCGGGGTGCCCGCACTGATCCACGCCTCGTCCGTGGGCGCGTACTCGCCGGGCCCCAAGGACCGTACGGTGGACGAGTCTTGGCCGACCGACGGCTGGCCGCAGGCGGCGTACTGCCGCGAGAAGGCGTACCTGGAGCGCTGCCTGGACGCCTACGAGCAGGCGCACCCGGAGATCCGGGTCGTGCGGATGCGCCCCGGCTTCATGTTCAAGCGGGAGTCCGCCGCCGAACAGCGCAGGATCTTCGCGGGATCGCTGATCCCACCCCAGCTGATACGGCCGCAGTTCGTCCCGGCGGTGCCGGATCTGCCGGGTCTGGTGTTCCAGGCGCTGCACACCGACGACGCGGCCGACGCGTTCGCGCGGGCCGTCACCCTCCCGGTGCGTGGCGCGTTCAACCTCGCCGCCGAACCGGTCCTGAACGCCGACGAGTTGGGCAAGCTCCTGGAGGCGAAGCCGGTACGGGTGCCGCTGCCTCCGCTGCGGGCCGCGCTCGCGGCGGCCTGGTGGCTGCGGCTGGTGCCCGCCTCACCCGACCTCTTCGACGCGGTGCTACGGCTGCCGTTGATGAACTGCGCCCGCGCGCATGAGGAGTTGGGCTGGCGGCCGACGCGTACGGCCCTGGAGGCGATCCAGGACTTCCTGGACGGGCTCGGTGAACGGGCGGGCATGGACACCGCGCCACTCGCCGCCGACTGCGGACGGTGACGGCTCCTGAGCACCCCTGTCGCACGCGGACACGTTTCGCCCCGGCTCACCTGGAGAACCGGGCGGGTGGACGCGGACCCGTCCCGGACGGCACCGGCCTTCCGGGACACGGTCGGAGGTGGTGGATCATGACTGCTGACCTGACCCGGATCGACCCCGGTCAGATGCCCGAGTCCCTGTGCCGCGCCTGCGTGGGGCTGCTGCCCGTCGACGGCGCCTCCGTCTCCATCGCGGGCGGACCGAGCGTACGGGCCACCTGGTGCGCCAGCGACCGTACGGCGGCGCGGCTCGCGGAGACGCAGTACACGCTGGGCGACGGCCCCTGCCGGAGCGCGCTGGACAGCGCGGCGGTGGTGCTGGCCGGGGACCTCACGCGGGGACCGGACGCGCACCGCTGGCCCGTGTTCGCCGCCGAGGCCGTGCGTCTGGGCGTGGAGGCCGTGTTCTCGCTGCCGCTGGACGTCGACGGCACCACCGTCGGCACCCTCGACCTGTACCGCGACCGCCCCGGCGGACTGTCCGGGTCCGACCTGCGGATCGCCCTGTGGACCCGGGACGCCGTCACCTTTGCCGTCACGAACATCCAGCCCGGCGACGAAGCGGCCGAATCGTCCGCCGAGGAAGGGGTGGCGCCGTGGACGCGGGCCTCGGAGGCCGACCACGGCGAGGTGCAGCAGGCGGTCGGCATGGTCATGGTCCAGCTCGATCTGTCCCCGGAGCAGGCGCTGGACCATATCCGGGCGGCCGCGTTCGCCGAGGGCCGGACGGTCAGCGAGCTGGCGCACGACATCGTGCTGCGCAGGTTCGGCTTCGGGGCGGAGCCGGACGGCGGCCATGGCGCACGGGAGGGCGCTCCCTGACGTGTCCCGCTCCGCTCCTGGCCGACGGGGGCCATGTTTGCCCCGTGCCGCACCGGTGACTCGGCCAGGGAAGCCCTGCGGGGACCCGGAAGGAAGATGAAGGCCGTGACCAGCGACACCGCCATGACCAAGGACACCGAGGACACCGAGGACAGCACCGGGGACACGAGGGAGTGGGCGTCCGTCCGCGTCGTCGAGACCGGCTGGGCGAGGGCCCGTCGGCTGCGCGGCCAGCGGGTGCGTACCTGTGTGGCCGCGGTCGTCCCGAAGGACTCCGCGCCCCGGACCGGTACGGAGTGGAACATCGTCAGGGGCGAGGACTGATCCTCCGGCCTGCGGAGACGGCGGAATTCGTTTCCGCCGTCCCCGCGTTTCACCTGATGTCCGCCGGATACTTGAAACGGAGTATTTCCTCCGCCCGAGAGGGTGTTTCCCATGGATGTCGTCTATCTGTCCGAGCGGGAATTGCGGGCATTGGCCGAGATGGACAAGACCCTGGGCAGGGAGCCCTTCCTGATCCGGCACCTCCGGGGGCGGCGGCTCGCCCTGTGGGTGTCGGCGCTCGCCTTCGTCTCCGTCTGTCTGCTCGCCCTGGACGTGGTGTTCCGGAACCTGCTGCTGACCGGCGCGTTCGTGGTCGTCTGGGCGATCACCCTGACCGGTCTGGTGGGGCTGGTCGTGCGCTGGAGCCACCGGTGGAAGAGGCAGGTGACGATCCGTATATGAGGAGCCGTACATGAGGAGGCCGGAGACCGGGGAGGCCGGTTACGAGCCCGACCCGCGCAGGTGGCGGGCCCTGTCGGTCACGTTGGTGGCCGGGTTCATGAGCCTGCTGGACGTGACGATCGTGGCGGTCGCGCTGCCCACCATCCAGCGGGATCTGCACGCCTCACCCGCCCAGGTGCAGTGGGTGGTCTCCGGATACGCCCTCACCTTCGCGCTCGCCCTGGTCACCGCGGGGCGGCTCGGCGACGCCCTGGACCGGCGCCGTATCTTCCTGCTCGCGCTCAGCGGCTTCGTGCTCTTCAGCGCGGCCTGCGGAGCGGCCCCCGACATCACGCTCCTGGTGGTGGCGCGTCTCGCCCAGGGTCTCGCGGCGGGCTTCATGGCGCCGCAGAACTCCGCGCTCATCCAGCAGCTGTTCCGGGGCGCCGAGCGCGGCCGGGCCTTCGGCTTCTTCGGCGCGACGGTCGGCATCTCCTCCGCCGTGGGGCCCCTGACCGGCGGCGCGATCCTCGCCCTGGCCTCCGGCGACCAGGGCTGGCGGTGGATCTTCTACGTCAACGTGCCCATCGGCATCCTCGCCGTCCTGCTGGGCCGACGGCTCCTCCCCCGCACCCGGCGCGGCGGGCGGGGGCACGTGGACGTCCCCGGGGTGCTGCTCCTCGGTCTCGGCGTGCTCGCGGTCATGTTCCCGATGGTCCAGGCGGACTCCGGTGGCATCGGGCGCCTGTGGTGGCTGTTCCCGGCGGGCGCGGCGCTCCTCGTCCTCTTCGCGGCCTGGCAGCGGCGGCTCGTCGCCCGTGACACCCAGCCGCTGCTGGACCCGCGCCTGTTCACCACCGTGCGCGGCTACGCCGTGGGCGCGGGCGTCGGCACCCTGTACTTCATCGGCTTCAGCGGTGTCTGGCTGGTGTTCGCGCTCTTCTACCAGCACGGTCTCGGCTTCTCGCCGCTGATGTCCGGGCTCGCGGTGACCCCGTTCGCGCTCGGCTCCGCGATGGCCGCCGTGCTGGCCGGGCGGCTGGTGGAGCGCTTCGGCCGCGTGCTCACGGTGTGCGGTCTGACGGCGGTGCTCGCGGGCCTCGGCGGCACCGCGCTCCTGCTCCGCCTCGCCCCGCTCGGCGGCGCCCCGTGGCTCGCCGCTCCGCTGCTGTTCCTGGGCGGTGTGGGCAGCGGGTTCGTGGTGTCCCCGAACATCACCATGACCCTGCGCGAGGTGCCCGTCCACATGGCGGGCGCGGCGGGCGGCGCCCTCCAGACCGGCCAGCGCCTCGGCGCGGCGGTGGGTACGGCGGCGCTGCCGGGCCTGTTCTACGTCGCTCTCGGCGGCCACGGCGACTACCGCTCCGCGCTCACCACGGCCCTGGCCGCCGCCCTCGTCGGCATGGCGGCGTCCCTGGCGCTCGCGACCTTCGACTGGCGGCGGGACCGGCGCGCGTCCCGGGATCGGCGCGAGTGTCCCGACGAGGTCGCGCACGATCCGGTGAACGCCCGGCAGAGCTGAGCCCGCGCGGGGGGGGCGCTTTCCCGATCGCGGCGCGCGCGGTGCGATCGGGCCCATTAGCCGGCCGCGCGACGCGCATTCCCCTTCACGAGCCACGCGATGCGCTTTTCCGACCACTGCTCCACTCGTGTGCGGCAACCACCCGTACGGCGGCATGTCGACCGCCCGGGAGCGCCCTTCTCCGCCCCGAGCCACCAGGATTGCGGTCACCTACGCCATGGGGCGGCCGGACCGCGAACACCAGGAGAAGCGCAACCCGTGACTACCATCGACCGCCCCGAGCCGGCAGCGGAGGACTCGTCCGAGAACGAGCTGCTGGTCCGGCGCAGCGAGCCCGGCAGTGTCGTGGTGAAGTGGCTGACGACCACCGACCACAAGACGATCGGCACGCTGTATCTCTTGACGTCGTTCGCCTTCTTCCTCATCGGCGGCGTACTGGCGCTGCTGATGCGCGCCGAGCTGGCCCGGCCGGGGTTGCAGATCATCTCCAACGAGCAGTTCAACCAGGCGTTCACGATGCACGGCACCGTGATGCTGCTGATGTTCGCGACGCCGCTGTTCGC
>NZ_WWIR01000681.1 GCF_009863025.1 Streptomyces sp. SID4985
ACGATGGCCACCCGGTCGTCCTCGGCCTGGGCCAGCGCGTACCCCGTCTCCAGCCAGGCCCGCATCTCCGCCGGATCGTCGCGGTCCAGCAGCGCGTTGATCTCCTGCTTCACCCGCTGACCGCTGGCGGGGTTGGCGAGCAGGCTGACGAGCGCGACGCGCAGATCGTCGTCGTCCATGTCGTCGTACGGTGAGCCCACTTGGGCCGTCACGGCGACGGCCCCCGCCGACGAAGTACCGGCGGCGAAGGAGGGCGTCGCTAACAGCAACGCCGGAGCCAGCGCCCCGGCAGCCACAGCAAGCGTCACACGGCTCAGTCTCACGAGATCAACCACCTTGAGTCGTAGTCGCGTTCTGACACAGCGGGGTGATGATCCCAGGACCAGGGGCGTTGATCATTGCCTGAACCATGCAGTCTTCGGGGGGGGGCGGCGTTGCCGTCGTCGGTCGGGAAGAGGGAGTGCGGCGGATGCGGGTGGGGACCGGTGAGGCGGAGCGGCTGTTCGGGAGTGGCGGGCCCGAGGACTGGGTGGAGTGGGATCGGCGGGTCCGGGTCGAGGAGTGGTACCGGCCGGATGACCACGGGGTCGCGTGGGAGCACGGTGCCGGGTCGCGGGTGCTGGCCGCGCTGGTCTCGGGTGAGGCGGTGAGTGACGCCGGGCTCGCGGTGGTGCTGTGCCGTCAGGACGGGCGGATACGGCAGCGGGCATTGGAGCGGGCGGCGGGGCGGCCCGCGTTGCTTCCGCTGGTGGTGGTGCGGTGTGCCGACTGGGCCGGGCCCGTGCGGGAGCGGGCGCGGGAGTTGCTCGTCGAGGCGCTGGACGCGGAGGCGGCCGTACGGCTCGCGCCGTTGGTGCTGCGGCTGGCCGACCGGCAGCGGGGGGACTTCGCCCTCGGGCTGCTGGAACGGGTGCTGCGCCGGGAGGGGCCGGGGCCGTTGCTGGTGTCCGGTGATTGTACGGCGCGTCGGTTCGCGTACCGGCTGGCCGTGGCGGAGGGACGCCTCTCGGCTGTCGAGCTGGCCCGGGCCGCCGCGCGGGACGACGACGCCGTCGTGCAGGGGATGTGCGCGGATGCCGCGGCGGCCGCCATGACGGACGCGGACGCGGTGGACGTGGTGGACCTCCTGCTCGGCGCCCGCGCTCCCCAGGTCCGGGCCGCCGGGGTCACGGGGCTGCGGCGGCTGGGTCGGCCGGCGCGGGCCGAGGAGTTCCTCGCGGACCGGTCGGCGCTGGTGCGGGCCTGTGCGCGGTACGTCGTACGGCAGCTCGGGGGTGACCCGCTGCCCTGGTACCGGGCGCGCTGCGCCGACCCCGTGCCCCTGGTCGGCGCCCCCATCGGCCTCGCGGAGTGCGGGCAGCGCGCGGACGCCGGGCTGTTGTGGCCGCTGCTTGACCACCCGGAGGCGGGGGTGCGGGCGCGGGCCCTGGCGGGGCTGCGGACGCTGGACGTGACGGACATACCCCGCGTACGGCGGCTGCTGGACGACCCGGCGCCCGGCGTAGTCCGCGAGGCCACCCTAGCGCTGCTGCCGTCCGCCGAGGCGCTGCCCGAGGAGTGGCTGCTGCGGCGGCTGGGCGCGGACCGGCGCCAGTGTGAGCGGGTGTCGGCGTGGCGGCTGCTGGACGCGCGGGACGAGCCGACCCGGCTGCGGGCGGCGGTGACGCTGCTCGAATGCGGAGACGGGGACGGGAACGGGGATCTACGGCTGTGGGCGCGAGCCGAGTCGGTCGTACGGCGCATGCTGGGCTGGGGGGCGCGCGACCGGTCGGCGCCAGCGGTCGCCGGGCTTCTGGAGCGGGCCCGGCTGCTCCCGGCCGCGTCCGCTTCACGGCTGGCCCCGCCCGCTTGACGACGGGAACGCCCGCTTGACGAAGAGAGGCGCCCCCCTGACGGTTTTGCCGGTTCCGGGTCGTATCGCGCCTCTCCCATGGCCCACCGCGGGTGCACACTGGACAGCACAGGGCGCTGAGTGCGGGGTGATGCGAGATGCGGAGCCGCTTCCGGAGCGACCGGCGGCTGACCGTGCGGATGACGGTCACGCTGTTTCTGCTCGGCCTGCTGTACGTGGGGTTCGTGGCCGCGCTGATCGTGCTGCTGAAGTCGTGGCTGCTGGTCGTGGTGCTGGTGGGTGCGCTGTTCGTGGCGCAGTTCTGGTTCTCCGACAAGATCGCGATGTTCGCGATGCGCGGGCGGGTCGTGGAGCCGGAGGAGTATCCCGAGCTGCACGCGGTGGTGGACCGGCTGTGTGCGATGGCCGACATGCCGAAACCCGTGGTGGCCGTGTCGCCCATGGACATGCCGAACGCGTTCGCGACCGGGCGGAACCCGGATCACGCCGTGGTCTGTGTGACCACGGGACTGCTACGGCGCCTGGAACCCGCCGAACTGGAGGGCGTCCTCGCGCACGAGCTGTCGCACGTCGCGCACAAGGACGTCGCCGTGATCACGGTCGCGTCGTTCCTCGGGGTGCTCGCGGGCCTGATCGTCCGGTTCGCCTTCTACTCGTCGCTGTTCAGCTCGGGGCGCCGGGACCAGAACACCGCGGCCGTGTTCGCGGCGGTGATCGGGGTCTCGATCGCGGTGTACGCGATCAGCTTCCTGCTGATCCGCGCGCTCTCCCGCTACCGCGAGCTGGCCGCCGACCGCGCGGCCGCACAGCTGACCGGCCGTCCCTCGGCGCTGGCGTCGGCGCTGACCAAGGTCTCCGGGGACATCGCCCGTATCCCGACGAAGGATCTGCGGACGGCGCAGGCGTTCAACGCGTTCTACTTCACCCCGGCGACCGGCAAGGAGCCCGGCATCGAGCGGTTCTTCTCCACCCACCCGACGCTGGAACAGCGGCTGGAGCAGCTGGGCCGGATCTCGGCGGAGCTGGGCGAGGCGGCGACCCCCGAGTCGGCGGCCTGAGCATGGGGCTGCTGGACATTCTGCTGGGGCGTACGAAGCCGGTGCCGCCGGATCTGGACCGGCTGTTCGGGCTGCCGTCGGCGGCGGTGACGCTGGAGGTGGTGTCGGGGTTCACGCCGACCGGCACCGGCGCGGTGTGCTTCGCGACGGTCGAGGGTGCGGCCTTCGAGCAGACCCACCGCGAGGTGCGGGCGCTCCTCGACGCGGACACCGGCCGCACCGGACCCCGGGTGGAGCTGGTCCAGGACGCGTACGGCTACTCCTGGCTCGTCTCCCGCCGCTCCCCCGACCAGCTCCCCGAACTGGTCAACGACCTGCACGCGGTCAACAGCTCCATGGAGGCCAACGGCTTCGGCCCCCAGCTCCTGTGCTCCCTGGTCACCTTCACCCGCGACAACCCCGCCGACGACCGCTCCCTCGCCCTCGTCTACCTCTACAAACGCGGCGGCTTCTACCCCCTGTGCACCCACGCCGGGCGCCAGTCGCGCGACAACGCGATGGAGCTGCAACTGGCGTCGGCGCTGGAGAACGACCTGCGCATGGAGCCGGACAAGTCGCGGTGGTTCCCGTTGTGGGACGCGCCGGGGATGGGCGGCTGAGGGACACCGGGTGCCTTCGGACCTGCCTTCACGCCTGCCGTCGCACCGTCCGCGGTCAGCCGGTGTGGTCCACGAGGGCGTCGATGATCTCGGGCCACAGCTCGCGCGGGCGGTCGTGTCCCATGTCGGGTACGAGGAGGAGCCTCGCGCCGGGCACCAGCTCCGCGGTGCGCCGCCCACCGCTGACGTCGATCAGCGTGTCGTCGAGACCGTGCATCACCAGCGTCGGCACGCGCAGCTCGCGGAGCGCGTCCGCGCGTGAGCCGCTGAGGATCATCGCGCCGAGCTGCCGCCCGGCTCCGGCGGGGTAGTGGGCGCGGTCGTAGCTCCGGGCCGCCAGCTCCCGGAGGGCGGCGGGATCGCCGTAGCGCCTGGACGCCCAGACCAGTTCCCGCTCCGCCGCCGCGATGTATTCCTCGCGGCTTCGCGGCTTGGGGCCGAACAGCACCGCCTGGGCCTCGGGACTCGACCGGCCGTACTCGCTCTCGCCGGTCGAGGACATCATCGACGTCAGCGTCAGCACCCGTTCCGGCCGGGTGAGGGCCATCGTCTGGGCGATCATCCCGCCCATCGACGCTCCGACCACATGAGCGCGGTCGATGCCGAGCGCGGTGAGCAGGCCCAGGCCGTCGTCGGCCATGTCCCGCAACCGGTAGGGGACCATCGCGAGGGCGGAGGCGATGTCTCCCGAGCTGACAGCGGTGATGAACTCGCCCAGGTCCACGGGGTGTTCGTCGAACTTGGTGGACAGCCCGCTGTCACGGTTGTCGTAGCGGATCACATGGCGGCCGCGCTCCGCCAGCGCGCGGCAGAAGTCCTCGTGCCAGGCGATCATCTGGGCGCCGAAGCCCGTCACCAGCAGGACAGGCGGGTCACCGGGGTCGCCGAAGCTGTCGTAGGCGAGGGACACTTCGGGCGACACGGCGGCAATCGGCATACGTGGATCTTGCCAGGCCCGGCCGGGAGGACGCACCGGGATTCCAGGCGCGCGGCGATGGCGGGGTGTGGGTGAATGGCCCGCATGCGCGAACTCTCCCTCGGCCAGGACGAATTCACCCACGCCTGCGACGGCGAACGGCTCAGCGTCGTACGCGCCGGGGCGGTGCCGGGACGCGCCACCGCCGTCCTGCTGCACGGCGCGGGCACCGGAAGCAAGGCCCGGCTCCTGCCACTGGCCGCGGAGTTCGCCGCACAGGGCTGCCACGCACTGGCCTTCGACTTCTCCGGACACGGCGAAAGCGCCGGCGCCCTCGCCGAGTTGAGCCTGCGACGCCGGTACGAGCAGGCGGTCTCGGTGATCGACACCCACGCCCCGGCGGACTCCCCGCTGATCCTCGTCGGCTTCAGCATGAGCGGCCAGACGGTGGCCGACCTCGTACGGCACTACAGCCCCCGGGTCACCGCGCTCGGCCTGGGCGCCCCGGCGGTGTACGCCCCCGACGCCTGGGACCTGCCCTTCGGCACGGGGGACGGCCGCTTCACCGAGATCCTCCGCACGCCGGACAGCTGGCGCGCCTCCCCCGCCCTCGATGTGCTGCGGTCGTACGAGGGGCGGGCGGTGCTGGTGGTGCCGGGTACGGACTCGGTGATCCCGGGGGCCGTGACGGAGGCGGTGCAGGACGCGCTGGCGACGCGGGCGCAGTACACACGCCTCGAACTGCCGGACGCCGAGCATCGGTTGGGGCTGTGGTTCCGGGATCATCCGGAGGACCTCGGGGAGTTGGCGGGACTCCTTTTGGAGGGGCTGGAGGAAGGGGGCTGGTCGGCGACCCGGGCATGGACGGACGAACGGCTTCCGGAGGGTCGGACGGTCGTGAACTCCTGCCCACTGAAGGGTGGTTGGTCGTCCCAGATGCGCGCCCTCGGCCTGGACGACGGGACGGAACTTGTCCTGCGGTCCTTCGTGAAGCCCTTCTACCGGCGGCACGCGCCCGCGTTGCTGTCGCGGGAGGCGGCCGTACTGGAGTTGCTGGCGGATGAGGCGGGTGTCCCGGCGCCGGGACTGGTCGCGGTGGACGTCTCCGGTCAACACTGCGACCACCCTTCCCTGTTGATGACCAAGCTGCCCGGCCGACTTCGCATGGACGCGCCCGACCCCGCCGTACTGGACCTGCTCGCGGCGCAGTTGGTCCGTATCCACGCGGTCGTACCGGAGCAGCGGCCGCGCGCCTATGAGGCGTGGACCTGGCCGGAGCGAGTGCGGGCGGCGGTGTCCGGCGGGCTGTGGGAGCGGGCGGTGGAGGTGATCGAGCGCGAACCTCCGTCGTACCAGGGCCGTTTCCTGCACCGGGACTACCACCCCGGGAACGTGCTGTTCACCGGCGAGAACGCGGAGCCGCGCATCAGCGGGGTCGTGGACTGGGTGGAGACCTCCTGGGGCCCCGCCGACCTGGACGTGGCCCACTGCTCGACGGCCCTGGCGCTGCTGCACGGCCCGGAACACGGCCTGGCCTTCCGGGCGCGATACGAATGCCAGGGCGGCCACGGCCTCGCGAACGGCCCGGACCACCTCTACTGGCGCCTGCTCGACGCGCTCGCGTACGCCCCCGACGCGGCGAAACTGGCCCAGCCGTGGCGCGAGTTGGGGCGGACGGACCTGACGCCCGAGGTGCTGAGCGGGCGGCTGGAGGCGTACGTGGGCGCGCTGCTGAGCTGAGGGGGCGGGCCCGGCATGAAACAGGGCATGGGGCAGGGCAGGGCATGGGGCAGGGTAGGCACCATGTCCCACCCTCACCCCACCCGACCCCTGCGCCACCTCGCCCCGCTCACGGCCCTCTGCCCTCCCCCGCCCGGCGGCGGCCGGAACGTGGAATGGCCCGCCGCGGAAGGGACGTTGGGCGTCCCCCTCCCCGCCGACTACAAGCAGCTCGTACGGACCTACGGCGGCGGCCTCTTCGGCGACCTCATCTGGCTCCTGGAACCCGGCTGCCCCGAGGCGATGTACGACCTGGTCGCCCAGACCACGGAGCGTAAGGAGTGGCGCCGCAACCCCCAGGGCACCGGCGCCACCCCTCCCCCACCCGCCTATCGCATCAGCGCCCGCACCATCCGGCACGTCGTCGCGGACGGCGGGTGGACGCCGAGCTTCTCGGCCGTGCGGCGGATGGTGGCGTCGCGGGCCTGGGTCGGGCGGTAGATGCCGGAGTCGAGCAGGGCTATGGCCAGGCGCATGGCCTTCAGGCGTCGGTTGTGCGTGACGTACCACTCGCGCGGCTGCCCAGCCGGCAGCGGGCTCTTCGCCACCGGTACGTACGGCGAGTCGAGCGGCACGGCGCGCCTGGCGGTGGACTGGGTGGGCGACGGCTTGTTCTTCAGAGCGGCGGCAGCGGGCACGGGCATCCTCCTGTCGCGATCAGAGCGCCTACCGGAAACCCCGGCACGCACTCTCGAACACTGCTCCAATTCTACTGCCGGGGACTGACATTCAGGAGTCCGCGAGCCAGGCAAATCCGCAGGTGAAGGAGCGAATTTCCATGCGTCCGCCCCATCTCCACGAGGCACCTCAGGGGCACCAGAAATTCGAACACGACCGCCCGTCGGGGTCATGCCCCGGCCTGGACAAGAAGCGTTCCGATGTACCCCGGCCGCGGCGCCTCCAGGACCCGCGCCTCCGCCGTGGCGAACCCGGCCCGGGTGAGCAGGCGCTCCCACACGGCCGGGCGGTAGCTGTAGCGGTAGGTGAACATCGCCCTGCCCGCGAAGCCTCCCTTGTACATCCCCTGGGGGCCGTAGGCGCCGGGGATCGCGGGTGGCTGGGAGAAGACGAAGACACCGCCGGGGTTGAGCCGTCGGTGGACAAGGGGAAACAGACGGGCCGGGTCGGTGAACCAGGCGGCGCCGAAGACGGAGTAGACCGCGTCGTACGTCTCCTCGTGCGTGCCCAGGTACTCCAGAACCTCGGCACACGCGAAGTCCGCCCCCGTGCCGACCCACTTGGCGGTGGCCTTCTTCACCATGACGGGCGACAGATCAACACCCCGGGCGACGACACCGTCCCGAGCCAGATACGCGAGGGCCCGGCCCGTACCGCAGCCGATCTCCAGCACGGAGCGCACGTCCCCGAGCAGCTCGGGCCCGGGCCCGTGACCGGCGTACTGGGTCCACCGGAAGCCGGGCTCGGCGTCGTCCTTGAAGGCGGAGGCGGCGTACGCGTCCCAGAGTTCGGTCTCGGCGGCGATGTCGTGCTGGGCGGGCACGGGGGCTCCCTTCGAGGAGGTGGTTTCAGTGGCTGTCGGGCACCTTGTTGTCACACGGCGAGCAGTCCGTGCCATCGATCGCCCACAACTCCTCGTCGACGTCGAAACCGATGGACTTGAGGAAGTCCGCCGTACGCAGGCACAGGCCGTCGCGACGGCGCTCGATGAACGGGGCGTGATGCTTGTAGCGGCCCCCGTTGTACACGTCGCACAGTGCCCACCAGACCGGTGTGTCGAGGATGAGCTGATGAACACCTATGTCGACGAGCTTGCCGACTCCGAGGTGTACGTCGGGGTGTTCCATGCAGCCGATGGTGTACATGACGGCGTTGCCGAGGACGCGTTCGGCCATGTCGCGGACCATCGTGTGGTCTCGCAGCAGCAGGGCCACCTCCCGGTCCCAGAGGGTCATGCCACTGTCCAGCACGTTGATCGTCAGGTGCCTCACGTGCGGTTGGACGGCATTGAGGAGGTCCTTCGGGTCCCGGGCGTGGGGACCGATCGCGGGCCGGTCGAACGTGGGGGCCAGGGGCTCAACGGTCATGGGCTCACCCTTCCTTTCAATCGATTGATGCGTGGCACCGCGCCGTTCTCACAGAGGTCGTCGCACGGGTCTCATCACCCGGTGACGCGGGCACCCGCAGGGAGGGAACTCCTGCCCCACGCCTGTCACCGTCCAGGTTTCCGCGCCCTCGATCCCGCGCTTCCCCGAGTCACTCGTGATGCGGCCCGCGCGGTTCACGGTGTAGACCCGTAGCGTCATCCGGGGCGGCAGGCCGTCCGCGCCGCCAGGGGCGCTCACCGCGCTCATGCGGTGTCGTTCTGCCGCAGCGCCTCCGCCAGCCGCATGGCCACGTCGGCACGTACGCGGCCCAGCTCGACAAGTCCGAGAGCGGGCGAGCCGGTGTCGGCTCCGAGCGACGGCAGGACGATGCCCGCCTGGGACAGGGCCGACCTCAGGACTTCGGTGGCCACGTGGGGATCGGCGTCATGCGCCTGCTGTACTCCAGCCATGAACGCGACGGTAGGGAGGGGCACTTCCGGTGCGCCATGGAAGTTGCGCGAAGTTGCGAACCATCACCGCAGAGTTGCGTAAGGTTGCCGATTCAGGCGAACCGAACGCGGAACAAAGGTCATTGACCTCATGGAAGCTTGAGAGATCAGTCCCCCGAGGGAAGGACGCGATCATGACCCGGCGACTGCGGTTCAACGGAACGGGCAGCGGTGTCAACGGATGTCCGTCCGTGCACGAGGACCTCGAAACGTCGGTCCGGACGAGTTCGACGGACTCTTCACGCGATTCGAGCACACCGCATGGCGCCTGGAGACGCGCCGCCGCTATGCCTCGGACGAACTCACCGACACATACGCCCAGTTCACGAGCGGCGAGCCCGTCGACTGGACCGGCGCGGACGCGGAGTGGTGCGCCCAGCGCCGTGAACAGGTCGCACTCGGCAAGCGGTTCGAGCGGGTCCGTGTCGTCGACAGGCCGCCCACGACCGGCCAGCTCTATCTGCTCGACAACGCGCGCCGCAACAGCGCCGTCGGCGAGGAGATCCGCACTCTGTGGCGAGACGACGCCGACCGCGTGGGCCTGCCCGCCGAAGACTTCTGGATCTTCGACTCCCGGCTGGTCGCCCTGCTCAACTTCGACGACACCGACAACTTGGTCGACGTCGAGCTGATCACCGAACCGGCGGCCGTGCTGCGCTACGTCAGAGCACGTGACGCCGCGCAGCACTACGCCGTCCCGTACAAGGAGTTCGCGGCTCGACTCCCCGCGAAGGCGCGCTGAGACAGGAACACCCCCCGTGAGCACGGACTATCAGCAGGCACGAGAGGCGCTCGGGATACGACTGCGCGAGCTCCGCCTCTCCGCCCCTGCCGGCCGGCTCACGGGTGCGGAACTCGCCGGGCGGTACGGGTGGAACAAGTCCAGGGTCAGCAGACTGGAGAACGGCAGGCAGACCCCGACCTCCGACGACCTGCGCAAGTGGGCGGAGGCGACCGGCCAGCCGGAGGCGTACGACGAGCTGGCGGCCCGGCTGAGGGGCTTCGAGTCCCACATCCGGTCGTGGCGAAGGCAGTTGGCCGCCGGACACAAGGCAGTGCAGGACACCCACCTCAACGCCCATGCCGACGCCTCCGTGTTCCGGGGCTGGGAGTCCTCCATGATCTTCGGGATTCTCCAGACGCCGGACTACGCACGCTCCATCTTCACGCGGTACGCGGAGCTGCAGCGGTCGCCGCGCGACACCGAGGAGGCGGTCCGGTCCCGCATGAAGCGGCAGGAGGCGCTGTACGACTCCTCGAAACGCTTCCACCTCCTCCTGTGGGAGGCCGCCCTGCACACCTTGATCTGCCCGCCGTCCGTCCTCGCCGCCCAGCTCGACCGGCTGATGGGAGTCATCGGTCTGGACACGGTGGAGCTGGGCATCGTCCCGCTGTCCGCTCCCCTCAAGATCCCTCCGGCCACCGCCTTCTGGGTCTACGACGACCGTCAGGTGATCGTCGAGAACTGGCACGCGGAGTTCTGGATCGACGACGCCGCCAGCGTGGACACCTACCTGCGGACCTGGAAGACGCTCCGGGAGTCCGCCGTCCACGGCACGGCCGCACAGAGCCTCGTCGACGCGGCCCGGCAGAAGCTGCGCGCGCACTGAAAGACGCCCCGCCCGCCCCGCGTACCGTGACCCCCATGGAGATCTGGATCAACCCGAGCTGTTCCAAGTGCCGCAGTGCTCTCGACGTGCTGGATGCCGAGGAGGCCGGGTACACCGTGCGTCGGTATCTGGAGGACGCGCCCAGTGAGGGGGAGATTCGGGAGGTGTTGGAGCGGCTGGGGCTGGAGCCGTGGGACATCACTCGGACACAGGAGGCGGAGGCGAAGGAGCTGGGGGTCGGGGAGTGGGCGCGGGACGCGGGGGCGCGGGAGCGGTGGGTTGCCGCGCTCGCGGCGCATCCTCGGCTGATTCAGCGGCCGATCATCACCGCCGACGACGGAACCGCGCTGGTGGGGCGGACGGAGGAGGCCGTACGGGAGGCTGTACGGCGGAGTCAGACATGACCTCCGCGAGAGCATCCTCAACTCCCGTGTGACGTAGGTTACTTGGGATGCTTCGGTAACCGCTGAGTAACGGCGTCCGGCGGCCCGTACATAGCGGCGTACGCTCCCCTACCTCGCAGGAGGCGCGGATGTCGCGCAGGAGACTCGACACCAAGAAGAAGATCGCGCTGCTCGTCAGCGCGGCGGCGGTGGCGGGTGGTGGTGCCTTCGCGCTGGCCACCACCTCCAACGCCGCGCAGACCCCGAAGGACGCCAAGACGCTGTCGTCGGCGGCGGACTCGACCGTCTGCCAGGGCTTCGCCACGGCACTCGGCAACAACCAGAAGTTCATCGCCGACCAGAAGGCGAACCCGGACGCGCAGTCCAACGCCCGGATCGCCAACCGTGAGGCGGTCATCGAGCAGATCAAGGTCCAGCAGAAGGCTGCCGGATGCACCGTTGGGGAGTCGGCTCAGGGCTCCCAGGCGGCGCAGGGCAACCAGCAGGGCCAGCAGCAGGGTCAGCAGAACCAGCAGGGCAACGCTCAGCAGGGCAACCAGCAGGCCGGTGGCGCGGCACAGCAGAGCGCCGCCCCGCCCGCGCAGAACGGCGGCGGCAACAACGCAGGCGGCGCCGCGGCCTCCGGGCAGCAGGTCTGCAACGGCTCCACCGTCACGCTCTCGGGTGAGGGCGGCGCCCCGGCCGCGTCCAGCAACCAGTTCCCGGCGGGTACGACCCTGAAGGTCACCAACCTGGACAACAACAAGTCGACCACCGTCAAGGTCACGTCGGTGTCCGGCAGTTGCGTCCTGCTCAACAACGAGGCGTTCGAGCAGGTGCGGGAGCCGGGCAAGTTCCTCATCCGCCGCGCCGTGATCGAGAAGGTGGGATAAGGGTCAGCCGACCGACAAAAACGCGGTGAGGCGGCGCACCGTCTCGGCCGGTCCCGCGTGCGGCAGCGCGTGGTGGGAGACGTCCGCCAGTACGGCCGTCTCCACCCGCGGCAGCACCGCACCGGCCCGCGCGACGACTCTCGCCGCGTCATGGGTCCTGCTGTTCGCGGCCACGAGCAGCAGGACCGGCTTGTCGAGGGACCGCAGTCCGGCCGTCTTC
Organism: Streptomyces sp. SID4985; assembly: GCF_009863025.1. Classification (GTDB taxonomy): domain Bacteria; phylum Actinomycetota; class Actinomycetes; order Streptomycetales; family Streptomycetaceae; genus Streptomyces. The sequence goes on from NZ_WWIR01000681.1 coordinate 11,865, forward strand.
GGGCGCGGTCCCGTCACCGGCCGCGCGGCCGGAAACCCCGCCGCCGCCTCCTGAAGGCGCAGCCAGTCGGGGTCCAGGTCCGCTCCCCCGGTCTCCCATTCGAGGAACGCGCGCACCCTGCGGGGCGTGGGCCGCAGCAGCATCGGCAGGGCGTGGAGCAGGTACGCCGCCTTGTACTCGGCGAAACACTGGGTCGGGTCCAGGAGGAACAGGCGGCGCACCCGCTCCGGCCTGCGCAGGGCGTAGTCGAGAGCGATCCAGCCGCCGTACGAGTGACCGCCCATGTCGGCGGCCCGTACTCCGAGCCCGTCCAGCAGGGCATCCAGCCAGGCCGTCAGATCGGCGGGCGTGCGAAGGCGGTGACCGTCGTCGGGGACGCTCAGACCGGGAGCGCCGATCAGGTCGGGGGCGTAGACGCGGTGCGTGGGAGCGAGGGCGGCGGCCTGGACGTACCAGGAGACCGAGGTCGCTCCGCCACCGCCCGGGAGCAGGAGCAGCGGGGGTGCCTCGCGCGGCCCGCAGGCGTTGACGCGGGTGGTGCCATAGGGGGTGGCGACCGTCAGGGTCTCGCGGTCGGCGGGCCACTTCGCCAGCACCTTGTCGTAGGCGGTCCGGAAGGCGTCGCTGTCGTACGTCCGTGCCCGCGGCCGCTTCTGTGTCCGCGTCCCGTCGTACGTCCGTGTCCGCGCCATCACACGTCCCCTCTATCATCTCGTTGAGCGAGATACTCGCCGAGCGAGACGATAGCCCCGGAGGCGCCCCGTGCCCACCCCTTCAGGACCGGCGAGCGAGCCGGAGCTGGAGACCGTGCATCTGCTGCGCGCCGTCTCCGTCGAACTCGCCCTGCACAGCGCCCGGTTCGCGAGCCTCAACGGACTGCACCCCACGGACGTACGCGCCCTGATCGCGCTCATGGACGCCCGGCGCGCCGGCGAGGAGACCACCGCCGGGCGGCTCGGGACGGCCCTCGGGCTCAACTCCGCGGGTACCACCGCGCTGGTCGACAGGCTGGAGCGGGCCGGTCTCGTACGGCGGGTACGGGGCGAACGGGACCGGCGCCGGGTCGTGATCGAGGTCGAGGAGCGCGCGGTGGCGCTGGGACGGGAGTTCTTCGGCCCGCTGATCGAGCGCTCCGCCGAGCTGCTGCGCGGGTACGACGCGGGGCAGCGGGCCGCGATCCGGGACTTCCTCGCGGGGGTGCGGGACGCGGCGGCCGCGGAGCGGAAGTGACCCGCCCGCCCCCGCCATCCCGCCCAACTCCCCCCACAAGGTGAGCCACACCACAAAAAGCCTCAGGTAACACGGGGTTCACACAAGGGCAACGGACGGGAAATCGCCCGTTGGCAGTCTGCCCGCAGACCGACCCACCCCAGAGGAAGTGGCCCCGTGACCTTCAAGGCTGAGTACATCTGGATCGACGGCACCGAGCCGACGGCCAAGCTGCGTTCCAAGACGAAGATCATCGCGGGTGCTCCGGCCGGTCTCGACGCGCTGCCGATCTGGGGCTTCGACGGCTCCTCCACCAACCAGGCCGAGGGCCACGCCTCGGACCGCGTGCTCAAGCCCGTCTTCACCTGCCCGGACCCGATCCGCGGCGGCGACGACATCCTGGTGCTGTGCGAGGTCCTCGACATCGACATGACGCCGCACGCGTCCAACACGCGTGCCGCGCTGGCCGAGGTCGCGGAGCGGTTCGCCGCACAGGAGTCGATCTTCGGCATCGAGCAGGAGTACACCTTCTTCGACGGCGCCCGCCCGCTCGGCTTCCCCGAGAACGGCTTCCCGGCCCCCCAGGGCGGCTACTACTGCGGTGTCGGCGCCGACGAGATCTTCGGCCGCGACATCGTCGAGGCCCACCTGGACAACTGCCTGAAGGCCGGTCTCGGCATCTCCGGCATCAACGCCGAGGTCATGCCCGGCCAGTGGGAGTTCCAGGTCGGCCCGCTCGCCCCGCTGGAGGTCTCCGACCAGCTGTGGGTCGCCCGCTGGCTGCTCTACCGCACCGCCGAGGACTTCGGCATCACCGCCACCCTCGACCCCAAGCCGGTCAAGGGCGACTGGAACGGCGCGGGCGCGCACACCAACTTCTCCACCAAGGCCATGCGCGAGGGCTACGACGCGATCATCACCGCGTGCGAGTCCCTCGGTGAGGGCTCCAAGCCGATGGACCACGTCAAGAACTACGGCGCGGGCATCGACGACCGCCTCACCGGTCTGCACGAGACCGCCCCGTGGAACGAGTACAGCTACGGCGTCTCGGACCGCGGCGCCTCGGTCCGCATCCCGTGGCAGGTCGAGAAGGACGGCAAGGGCTACATCGAGGACCGCCGTCCCAACGCCAACGTCGACCCGTACGTGGTGACCCGCCTGATGGTGGACACCTGCTGCTCCGCCCTGGAGAAGGCCGGCCAGGTCTGATCCGACCGCATCACCGTCCCGGACGGGCGCCCGCTGTCACGGCGGGCGCCCGTTCGCGCGTTACGGGTCCACCGAGCCCGGCCCCACCATGTGCCACCCTCCGTCCACGGACTGAGACGAGCTCCGGGGTACGCCCGTACGCCCCACCCCGCGCACCACCGCCCCGCCCCAGGTGAACGGTGGCGGAATCCGGCCAACAACCGGCCGACGAGCCGTCCGACCAGTGAGAGACGCCTCCTGTCCGGCGCCCGATTCTGCTTCAATGGGCACATGGCCAGCTTCCAGCAGAACACCGCGACGGGTCGCCATGACCTGGAGCCGTTCTGGCCTTCCCGTCAGCACGACGACTTCGACCGGGTGTGTTGCCGCGCGAGCACCGCGCGGGCCTTCTGAAGCCGTAATCCCGGCCTCCAGGCACCCGCGCGACACGACGAACGTCCCGAGGCGCGCCCGACCACGAATCGCGGCCGTCGCCCTGTCCGACGCATTCCTCGCGCGAAAGAGCTGACCTCTCATGGCGACCCACCGTCCTCAGTCCACCGCCACTCCCCTCGCCGGTCCCCTGGCCCCCGCCCCGACGACGCCCCGCTCCGCCCCGCTCCCCGCGAACGGCGCCCGGCACCGGCTGCGGGCCGTCGACCGGGACGAGGAGTGGGCCCCGGCCCACCCCGTCGGCGCC
>NZ_WWIR01000682.1 GCF_009863025.1 Streptomyces sp. SID4985
GCCGCTCGCTCGGCGACCGCGTCGAGGGCGGCGACGACGTCCTCGTCCGGCCGCTCGGCGGCGGCCGCCAGGTGCCAGGCCCGCCGCTCGGGATCGCCGGTCAGTACGTCGGCGAGCACACGGTGCGCGGCGCGGCGCCGCGTGCTGGTGGCCGACTGGTAGACCGCCGAGCGCACCAGCGGGTGGTAGAGGGCGACGGTATCGCCGTCGACACGCAGCAACCCGGAACGCTCGACGGTGTCCAGGGCGGCATCGACGGCGCGGGCGGCATCGGCTGCTTCGGGGATGTCCGTGGCATGGCTCGCACCCAGGCGCTCCGCGGCATCGCGGACCACGGTCAGGCGGCCGGTGTCGTCGGCCGCGGCGACCAGCAGCAACCGCTGTGCGGGCTCGTCGAGTTGGCGGACGCGATGGAGGAAGGCACGCTCCACGCCGTCCGTCAGCGGCAGCGGGGCGGGCAGCGGTGCCCGAGCGGCCAGCTGGTCGGTGGTGAGCACGTCGGCCAGCTCGACCAGCGCGAGCGGGTTGCCGCCCGTGCCCGCGACCAGCCGGTCGCACACCGCCGGGTCGACAGCGGTCCCGGCCCGGGCGGACAGAAGCGCGGTGGCGTCGGCACCGGTCACCCCGTCGAGCAGCGCAGTGGGCAGGTCGTCGGCAGCGAAACGACGGGCGTCACCGTCCCGGGCGGCGAACAGCAGCGCCACCCGCTCGGCCCGCAGCCTGCGCGCGGTGAACAGCAGCGCCGAGGCCGAGGCGTCGTCGAGCCAGTGCGCGTCGTCGACGACGACGAGCAGCGGCCCGTCCTCGGCGGCGTCGGCGAGCAGGCTGAGCGTGCCGAGGAACGCCAGGAAGCGGTCACCGTCACCCTCGGCCTCGCCCATCGCGGCCCGCAGCGCCGCAGCCTGCGGCGCCGGAAGCGCGTCGATTCCGGTGCGCAGCGGCCACAGCAGCCGTTGCAACGCGGCGAAGGCCAGCGGCGATTCGGACTCCACGCCGGAGGTGTGTATCACCCGCAGATCCCGCGCGGCCGCCAGGACGTCGGCCAGCAGCGCCGACTTGCCGACCCCGGCCACGCCGCGCACCACCAGCGCGCCACCGTCGCCGGCGCGGGCGGCGTCGAGCAGGGCGGCGATCGCCGCGCGTTCGGGGTCCCGTCCGGCCAGCACGAGCCCAACGGTACCGAACGGGCCGGCCAGGCCCCGACCGCGATGCGGCGACACCAACCGCGCAGGTGATCGCGGCTGTCCACGTGCGGGGTGACGCGCTCACCGCGCACCCGTCCTCGGCCCGAACCCGGCGGAAAACCCGGCGATTTTCCCGGTGAGAAGCTGCCGCGTTCCCACCGATTCTTGTACCCGGCAGACACGGTCACCACCAGCACATCGCGAGTGACCCGCTGCCGCCGTCGACACGACGGGCTTCGTCCCCGTCCCGTGAAACCGCCCGTTCCGCACACCAACCGGAGACATGTCGTGCCCAGCACCACGCCCGTGCCCAGCACCACGCACCTGTCCGGCACCACGCCCGTGCCGAGCGCCACTCCCGTACCGACCGAACCCCTGGCACGGCGTGCGGCACTGCGTCTGTCCGCCGCGCTGCTTCTCCTCGGACAGCTCCTGTACATCGTGATCACCCAGTTCCACACCGGTGGGGCCGCGAACGACCACCACGCCGTGTTCGCCGCCTACGCGGACAGCGGAGTCTGGACCCTCGTGCACCTCGGCCAGTTCGTGGGGATGGCGATCCTCCTCGCGGGACTGCTCGTCCTGTTCTCCGCCCTGGACGCGCACAGTTCGGCGGCGCTGTGGGCGAGCCGATTCGGCGCCGCCTCCACAACGGCGGCACTGGCGCTGTACGGCGTCCTCCAGGCGGTGGACGGGGTCGCCCTCAAGCAGGCCGTGAACGCGTGGGCAAGCGCGCCGGACGCCGAGAAGGCGGAGCGCTTCGCGAGCGCCGAGGCCGTCCGCTGGCTCGAGTGGGGAGTGAGGAGCTATCAGAACTTCGCGCTGAGCATCGCGTTGCTCCTGCTCGCGGCCGCCGCCGTACGCACCGCGTGGATACCGCGGCCGATGGTCCTGCTGATGGCGTTGTCCGGCCTCGCCTACCTGGTGCAGGGCTGGGTGGTCGGCACCGCCGGTTTCTCCCGCACGGAGTCGGTCGCCATCGTGCTGGCCTTCGTGCTGGACGTGGCGTGGATGACCTGGCTCGTCGTGGTCGCCCGGAGGATGCGGGACGCGACGGTCTCGTCGTCCGGCCGATGAACGCGACGGCCACCGCACCCGGCTGACAGCCATGAGGAAGTCACCTTAGCTTTCCGATCGCGAGCGTCGCCGGGGTCGGGTCCGTCACCGTCGACCTGATGACCGGCACCGGCACCGGCACCGGCACCAGCACCAGCACCAGCACCGGCATCGGCACCCGCACCGTCACCGCCTCCCACTCGATCGACCGCGCCGACATCGCCCCCGCGGTCGACCGCGCCGGACACACCCTCGTCCCGTGAACCGCGCCCGTCCCTTACGCCCACTGCGGGACCCCACCCGCCTCCCCCCGTGAGGCCGTCGACCCCCGTGGTGCCGCGTGAAAACCCGGCGGCCGCCCGGCTTCCCCGGCTTGCCCTGCTTCCCCGGCTTCCTCCTCCCCGTCACCGCCCGCCTCCACCCGACCCCGAACCGGACACCCGAAATGACCGAGATCGCGATCCGCCGCGCCACCCCCGACGACGCCCCCGAGCTGGCGGCCATGGTCCGTGAGATCGCCGCCCACGAGGACCAGACGGCGCAGGTGCGCGTCACCGACGAGCAGTGGCGTTCCCTGCTCGGACGCCCCGAGGTGATCGTTCTGCTGGCCGAGCGCGACGGCCCGGCGATCGGCTACGTCTCCTCCGTCCGCCGACTGCACCTGTGGACCGGCGGCGACGTACTCGACCTCGACGACCTCTACGTCCGTCCCGGGAACCGCGACGCAGGCGTCGGGCGGCGACTCATGGCCGCTCTCGCGGCATCGGCCGCACCCGCGCGACTGCTCATCCGCTGGGGTGTGGAAGCCGACAACGTCGACGCGCAGCGCTTCTACCGGCGCCTCGGTGCCACCCTGCGCCCCAAGATCCACGCCGCCTGGTCTCCTGAGGCGTACGCCGACGTGGCCGCGAGCCATGGCCCCGACCACAGCCACAGCCGCAGCCGCTGACGCCTCCGTGAACCAGGCTCCCTGGCGGACGCGTTGCTGCTCACACCTGTCGCAAGAGTCCCCTCCACGCCGGGTTCGCCCAGGCACCGCCCCGGCCCCGGCCTCGAAACCGTCCAACGCGTCTCCACGGATGCCTTTTGACGGGGCGTCGGCAATCAACTCCGTTCCCTGGCGCGGACGGCGACGTTTTGGCAAGGTAAGAGCCGGACGGTCCAGGTTGTCCTTGCGTAGCCCGAAGACGGACGCTCCAGGCGGGTGGTCCGTGAGACGGCGCGCAGGCCGTGTGTGAGGGGGGCGGGGATGAGCCCGGCGGTGAAGCGGGGAGTCGCGGCGGCGGTCACGTTCGTGGTGGCCGCGGTGGTGAACATCGTCACGGGGGTGCTCACCCAGCACTGGGCGGTGGCGTGGTGGGTCGCGTTCGCTGTTCTGGTGGTGGTGGGTGCCGCCCTGCAGGTCTGGGTCGCGGCAGGGGAGAGACCCGCTGCCGGGCAGCGTGTCTCGGACGTGATCGTCGGCGGGTCGCTGCGGCAGGATCTGGGCACGGAGACGGGAGAGCAGTCGGTGGACGGCTCCCGGATCGCCCGGGATCTGAGCCAGCGGCAGGGTGACACGCCCCATGGCCCCTAGATGGTGGCCTGGCAAGCGCCGGGCCCCGCGTGACGCCGTAGGGGCGGCGGAGCAGTCCGTGGCGGATGCCGAGGTCGGTGGCGACCTGCTGCAGGCGGGCAACGACGCGATCTCCGGTCTCGGCGGCGGTACGGTGATCACCGGTGTCCCCTCCAACGCCTCGGTGCGTACGGCGCACAGCACGACCACGGTGCACGGCGATGTCACCGTCTCCGGTGGCTATGTCGCGGGGCGGGACATCCACATCAGGCACGAGGCACCGCGGGTGTCCCTCCGGCCGAATCTTCTTCCGCGTGCCTCCTCGGACTTCGTCAACCGGGTCGCCGAACTGGAGGACGCCGCACGCTGGGTGGCCACCGGGGACCAGGCGCCGGTCATCGTCGTCACCGGTCCGGCGGGCGTCGGGAAGACCGCCCTGGCGCTGCGCTTCTGCCACGCGCAGGCGGACAGTCACCCGGACGGCGCCCTCTTCACCGACCTCGGCGGTTTCGGCGGGCGTGCCCTCCGGACCACGGACGTGCTGGCCGGCTTCCTCCTCGCGCTGGGCACGCCCGCGTCCGACATCCCGTCCTCGTTCCAGGACCGCCAGAACCTGTACCGCACCCTGACCGCGCGGTCGCGGCTGATCGTGCTGATCGACAACGCGTCGAAAGAGGCGGACGTCAGAGACCTCCTGCCGGCCGGCCCGGCGGTCATGGTCGTGGTCACCAGCCGAAGACGGCTCGCCGGGCTGACCGGTACCCGCACGCTGAAGCTCGGCACACTGCAACGCGAGGTGGCGACCGGGCTGCTGCGGATCCTCTCCCGGGGCTTCGTGGAGCAGTTGCCCGACGAGGAACTCGCGCAGGTGGCCTCGTACTGCGGCGACCTGCCGCTGGCGCTGATGATCGCGGGGGCCCGGCTCGACACGGTGGACGGCTCCCGGAGTCGGCACATGATCAGCGCGCTGGGCGACGAAAGGCGCCGTCTGCACTGGCTGGCGGCCGGAGACCTGGAGGTTCGCGCGTCCTTCCGACTGAGCTACGGGCAACTTCCGGCGGACGAGCAGGAGGCGTTCCGCCTGCTCTCCCGGATGAACGGCGGCTTCTTCGGCGGCTGGCACCTGGCGGCGCTCACGGGCACCACACGGGCCCGGGCGGACGATGTGCTGACCCGCCTGCACGATCTGCACCTCGTCGAGTCGGCCCCCGCCACGGACGGCTGCGACCACGTGCTCTACCGCTTCCATGACCTGCTGAGGGACTTCTCGCAGGAGCTCTTCGAGGAGAGCGGGGAGGACTCCGCCGCCCCGGACGCCAGGCTGATCGCGGCCTACCGGGCCATCGCCGTCACCATCGGGCCGGGTCTCTTCGTGGCCGGAGACGCACGCTCCGCCGACCGCCGCGCGGTGGAACTGGGCGCGATCGGACAGCTCCGCGTCGACGACCCGTACGCGTGGTGCTCCGTCGAGTACGCCAACGTCTTCCTCATGGCCGGCCGCGCTCTGGCCGCACACCAGTGGCCCGATGCCGCGGTGCTGGGCGGCGCGTTGCTGCCCTTCCTGCAGAACCGGTGCCTGTGGAACACCGCGGAGGAGTTCTACGCACTGGCCAGAGAGGCCGCCGACCAACTCGGCGACCTCGGGGTGAAGGCGAAACTCCTGCTCGACATCGCCGCAGTCCGCCGCTCGCAGGCCCGCTGGAGCGACTCCGTCGAGGCGCTGGAGGAGTGCATCGCGCTCTACGGAGATCAGCCCGCGAGCCGGGAGCGCGCGCTCGCGCTGGCCAGCATCGGAGTCACCCTTCGCAACGAAGGCGCCTGGGACAGCGCCTGGCACTGTTTCCAGGAGAGCCGCGCCGTGCTCGTCGAGCTGGACGAGCCCTGGGGCATCGCCTTCGCCACGCGCGGGCTGGGCATCGTCCGCCAGTCACAGGAGCGGTGGGAGGAAGCCCTCGGGTACTTCTCCGAGACCGTCGATCTGTTCCACGAGGCAGGCGACGTCGCGCGCGAGGCCATGGCATGGATCCGTATCGGCGCCGTGCTGCGGGGGCAGGGGCGGCCCGGACCGGCCCTGGAGATCTACGAGCGCGCCCTGCCCGTCTTCGCCGGACGGGAGCACCGGAGCTGGGCGGGTATCACGGCTGTCCATCAGGCGGCCGCCCTGTGCGACCTCGGCGAGTACGGGTCGGCGGCCGAGCGGCTCGACGCGGCCGACCTCGTCTTCGACGAGCTGGACGACCGGCGTTGGCGGGGCATCAGCCGGATGCACCGAGGCATCCTGCACCGGCGCGGCGGTCGGCCCGATCAGGCGTCGGCATGCTTCGACGAGGCCCGCACCGTCTTCGCGGAACTCGGCGACCGGCCGGGTACCGCCCGGGTGCTGTTCGAGGCCGGGCTGCTCTACCACGGCATCGGGGACGCCTCCCGGACGCACGACGCTCTCACCGCCGCGCACGCCGCCTTCGCCGAACTCGGCTCACCCCGGGCGCAGACGGCGGCGCGCATGCTGGAGGCCGCTCAGAGCCCCTGAAGTCTCGTACGTTCGGCGAACTCGGCGAGCGCGGCGGTGACATCCGCCGGGGAGAGGTCGTTGAAGAGGGCATCGACGGTGGCGATGTGGGCGTACTGGCTCTGCATCGGCAGGAAGCCGCTGAGCAGGGCGCCCCCGCCGGTCCTGATGACCAGGTCCACGTCGTCCGGAACGGCCAGCGCGGCCTTCGCCTCCTCGATGGACGAAGCACCGCGCAGGGCGGTGAGGACCTCGTCCCAGCCGTCGTATCCCACCAGGAGATGGACCTTCCGGACTTCCTCGCCTCCCTTGCCCCCCTCGCCTCGAACACTCCGAAGCCCTTCCAGGGCGTCGCGGAAACCGGTGGGAAGGCCCTCGTTGCGGCCGACGACCTCGGCTCGCGCCCCATGCCGGCGAAGCACCTCGGGCAGCATCGCGGAGCAGAACCGGCTTTCGGCCTCGAACACCGCGGCCAGTTCCTCGGCGGGGCGAAGGAGGTTTCTGGCGCTCAGCATGTAGACGCTCACCGTGCGGACCCGCGAGGCGAGCAGCAGATCGATGATGTCCGCCAGGTTCCGCATGGCCAGGAGGTAGCCCTCCGTCAGCGGCACCCCGTTCAGCCGGGACCAGCGCCGGGTGCCGTCGGGAATCACCCCGACATGCCGTGGTACGCCGCTCATCTGCGCGCCCGTCCCGTCTCGACGAACTGAGGAGTGTCGGCGATCCGCCGGATGTCCGCCGCCGTCCCCGAACCGACGGCGGCCTCGGCGGCGGCCGTGCCCATGAGCATGGCGCTGTCCATGTTCACGTAGCGGTGCGAACCCAGCCGTCCCGCGCTGATGATGCGCGGCGCCGAGGAGTCGAGGAAGCGGTCGACGGTGCGCAGGGCGTCCGAGGACGGGTCCGCCAGCGGATAGTGCCTGCGCACCCGGACGACCGCCTCCACACGGAGCCGGTCGGGGAAGCCGAAGAACGGGACAGCGCCTGCCTCGGCCACGGTGCGGTGCGCGAGGGCGGCATCGGTCTCTTTCCAGAGCGCGTCGTCCGGATCGCAGTGGATCTCGAAGCAGAAGCCGGTTCTCGACGGCCCGCCGCAGTGCTCGGAGTATCCGGCGGGGCTGTAGACCCGGCTGAAGATCTGCGCGGGCTCCGGGAAGTAGCAGAGGTCGTAGGGCATGTGGGCCCGTGGGTCGTCCGTGGACACGTACACGAAGACCGTCGAGCGGTAGGTGAGTCGCCGGGCCGCTTCGGTGACCTCCGGCGGCACCGAGTCGTTCCGCGCACGGAGCAGGAACGAGTCGAGTGGGCCGGTGTTCACCACGACATCGACCTTCTTGACCCGCGCCCCGGCCGTGGTACCCGTGTCCAGCTCGATGCCGTCGGGTGTCCGGGTCCACCCCACGACCGGTGTGCCGGTGCTGATCCGGCCGCCTCGGCGGGTCACGGCGGTGGTGAGCGCGTCGGGGATGCGGCCGATGCCGTGTTCCGGGTAGTAGGAGACTCTGGGCGGCGCAGCGCGTCCCATCAACTGGGCCGCCGCTTCGGTGAGGTCCGGGATCCTGATGCGCTGCCTCCCCCAGAGGGCCGGAAGGGCTGTGGGGGAGAGCCCGACGTTCTTCGTGACGTGGTCGCGGACGTAGAACTCGTAGAGAGGGCGGCCGAACCGTCGTACGGCCCACTCCTCCAGACTGGCCGGTTCCGCAGGGCCGTTCAGGCGGTCCGTGACGCGTGCTGTCACGTACCGCAGCAGCGGCAGCCAGGCGCCCTGGAGCCCCGATGTCCTGACGAAGTCGCCCAGATGGAAGGGGAATTGGTACAGCCTGCTCTGCCGCCAGATGCCGCGCTCCGGTGTCACCTCACGCAGTCGCCCGCCGAGGAGTCCCCGGATGTCCCGCACGATCGCCGGGTTTCCGGCATACAGGGTGTGCGGCCCGAGGTCGAAGGTCAGCTCCCCGGCGCGCAGGCTTGACGCCATCCCGCCGGTCGACGCCTCCTTCTCGAACAGCTCGACGTCCGCCCCGAGTTCGAGCGCCCTGCGAGCCGCAGCAAGGCCGCACAGACCGCCGCCGATGATTCCTACGAGCAACGATGACCCCCAACCCCGGTGTGGCACCTGGCCTGTTCGGTGGTCCGCTCACTATGGGGGCGCCCCGCGCTCCTGGGAAGTGGTGAACCCGGTCCCGCAGAAGGTCACTTCGCCCCGTGGGGCAACTGGCGGCCGGGAGGGGGGCGCCGGGGCGTGGCCCCAAACACCCACCCGCAGGCGCCCCCGCACTCGTCGTCGCCGCGACCGTGGTGTGGCCTGGTACTCGCGCTGCGCACCCGTCGCGGGTCGCCCGTCCGACCGTCTGACCGTCGAGATCATGTGGTCCTGTCCGGGGGGAACGGTGGTCGACTGCGAGCCGACTGTTCGAGCCCGTGCCTACGGCCTTGTCCCCGGTCGGCGGGTCTGGTTTTGTACCGCGCGACAGGTGCGTGATCACGGAGATGCGAGGAGCGGGCGGCGTGGAACGGGAAGTGGAGACCGGCGGCGGAGGCTCGTTGCCGGAGGGGCTCGGGCGGGCGATACGGGAGACCGCGGGGGATATCGCGGCGCTCCTGGACGGCGCGACGGACATGGCCGGTCCCGTGCCGGGACTGACATGGACCGTCGGTGAGACGGCCGCTCATCTCGCCCTGGCCAACGGGCTGATGGCCGATCTCGCGTCCGGGCAGGAACGGCACTACGGGGACGGCACGCCGCAGAGCCTGGCGGCGGCCAACGCGCGGAGTCTCGCCGAGTTCCCCGAGCGCGAGGCGAAGCCGCTGGCCGCGATGATCGTGGAGCAGGCCGAGGCGTTCCTGGACGCGGTGGAGCGAGCCGTGCCGGACGGGACCGGGGACCGGACGCTCGTGACCCCGCTCGGTCCCATGGACCGGACCGTCCTCGCCTCGTACCTGCTCACCCACATGCTGGGCCACGGCTACGACCTCGCCCGCGCCCTGCGCCGTCCGCACATGATCGACCGGACGCGGGTAGCCCTGTGCCTGCCGTTCCTGAAGACGGCGATGCCGCGCGTCGCCAACGCCGACGCGGCCTCGGGGGTGACGGCCCGCTACACCCTCCGCGTCCGGGGCGGTGAGGCGTTCGGCGTCACCTTCGCCGACGGCACGGTCGAGGTGCTCCCCGCCCCGCCGGAGCGTTCCGACTGCACCATCCTCACCGAGCCGGTCACCTTCCTCCTCATCGCCCTGGGACGCCTGGGCCCCTGGCAGGCCATGGCACGCGGAGGCGTACTCGCCTGGGGGCGCAAGCCGTGGCTGGCACCCCGCTTCCCCACCCTGTTCACGGCACCCTGAGCGTCTCCGGCATCCCTTCATGCCGAGGCTTCGGTCGCAGGTCGTAGGCCCAATGCCTCAGGCGCGCGCCGACACCGCTGGCTACGTTGACCGACATGCAGACCACGGACATCAGTCGCCGGGACCGGGCGAAGCGCAGGCAGGACACTCTCGTCCGGCTCACCGAGGAGCGGGACGTGTGGGTGTCGACCGCTCACCCCCAACACGGGCCGCACCAAGTGCCGTTGTGGTTCTGGTGGGACGGCCGGACCCTGTGGATGAGCACCGGCCGGGACTCCGCGACCGCGCGCAACCTCCGCGAGGAGCCGCGGGTGCGGCTGGCGCTGCCGGACAGCTTCGATGTCGTTCTGCTGCGGGGCGAGGCGCGGTGCCTTCCGGCCGCGGAGGTGCCTGAGGAGGCGGCGGCCGGGTTCGCCGGGAAGTTCGGCTGGGACCCTCGGGAAGAGGAGGGCCCGTTCGTCTACATCCAGGTGGAGTTGGGGACGGTGCTGGCCTGGCGCGGGTCACCGGAGCTGCGGGGCAGGGTGCTGATGCGGGACGGCGCGTGGGTGGCCGATCAGGCCGACTGAGCCGCGTGGTGGGCGGCGAGCACCGGCGGTACGCCCTCGGTCAGCATCTTGCGGCGGACGTTTCCCAGAAGCTTCGACATCGCGAAGCCGCCGACGCCGGTGAACCCCGTGTGCTGCCAGGTGAAGCGGGTGCCGCCCGGTATCTCCTCGAGGACGTACACGACGTCGGTGACCTCGTCGGTGTCGGCGTCGCCCTTCCACGTGTAGCGCAGCCTGTGAGGCGCGTCGACCTCCTGGATCTCGCAGTACACGATGCCCGCCCACCCCATGGTCGGCTTGCCGGCGAACCGGAACGCTGTGCCCACGACCGGCGCGAAGCCCTCGGGGCGGCCGCCCTGGCCGGTGGTCGTCCACTGGGCGACGTAGGCGGGATCGGTCAGGACGTGCCAGACCTCCGCGATCGGATACGGGTACTCGCACACGACCTCGTACCTGCTCATCTTCTTCCTCCGGGGTGCCTGGGGCGACAGGGGCGGATGGCCGGGTGGCGCCGCCGAACGTAGCCTACCTACCGGAAGGTAGGCAAGCCTACCGTGCGGTAGGCTGCGGGCATGGCCGCTTCCCCCGCCCCCGAACCGCCCCGCCGCTCCGGCGCCGAAACCCGCGCCGCGATCCGTCGCGTCGCCCTGGAGCTGTTCACCGCGTCCGGGTACGAGGCGACCTCGATGCGCGAGATCGCGGAGGCGCTCGGGATCAAGAAGGCGTCGCTCTACTACCACTTCGCCGGCAAGGAGGACATCGTCCGCTCCCTGTTCGACCAGCGGGGATCGGAGGCGGAGGAGTTGCTCGCCTGGATCGACACCCAGCCCCGGACGCCGGAGCTGGCGAAGGCGGCCGTGCTGCGCTGGGTCGAGTCGTTCTCCATCGACAAGCTCCACGGCATCCGTTTTCTGACGGCCAACCCGCTCCTGGTGCGCACCCTCGCCACGCAGACCGGCAACCGGATCGGATCCGCGCTCGCGGCCCTCGTCGACGCGCTGACCGAACTGCTGCCCCGCCGTACACCGGTGGACGTACTCCAGTTGCGCATGGCCCTGTTGAGCATCAACGCCGCCGTGGACGCCTCCGCGCGCGGCGACTTCAGTGACGCGGACATCCTCCGCACCGCACGTCACATGGCCGCCACCGTGATGGACGAACTGCTGGCGCGCCAGGGGGAAGTGGAGTCCGGTCGCTGAGCGCGCCGAACCCCGGGAGAACCGAACTCTCCCTGTCCGTTGACGAGTTGACCCCGTACCCCCATCATCTGATCGACCGCGCGCCGATAACGATGTCAACGATGACATGCACATGTCCCCAGGTGAGGGTGGTTTCCCGTGCGTCGAAGAGCCGCAGCCCTGCTCGTCTCCCTGATCGCGCTCCTGGCGGCGATGCTGCCGGGCACGCCCGCGGCCGCAGGGACGGTGCAGGACTACCCGGAGTTCCCGTACGCCCCGACCACCTACAGCGAGCCGTACCGGGGCCAGTTCCACTTCAGCTCGCAGTCCGGGTGGATGAACGACCCCAACGGCCTCGTCTACGCCAACGGGCTCTACCACTTCTTCTACCAGCACAACCCGCACGGCCTGGCCTGGGACACCATGCACTGGGGCCACGCCACCAGCCCCGACCTGGTCCACTGGACGCAGAAGCCGATGGCGCTGGAGCCGGGAGTCCACCCCGGCACGCTGTTCTCCGGCGGGGGAGTCGTCGACAAGGACAACACCTCGGGCCTGAGGACGGGTTCACTGGACCCGATGGTGGTCTTCTCCAACACCAACGGCGTCAGCGTCTTCTACAGCAACGACAACGGCCAGACCTTCCAGTCCTACGACAAGGGCCGCAAGGTCATCGACATCCCGGACGAGAGTCGTGACCCCAAGGTCTTCTGGGACGCGGCCCGGCACCGCTGGGCGATGGTGGTGTGGTCCTCGCAGGGCGGCAACGGCGTGAACATCTACACCTCGCCCAACCTCCTGGACTGGACGTTCGCCAGCCGCTTCAGCGCGCCCTGGCTCTTCGAGTGCCCGGACATGTACCCGCTCAACCTGGACGGCAACTCCGGCCAGCAGAAGTGGATTCTCACCTCCGCCTCCAGCCAGTACGTCGTCGGCTCCTTCGACGGCAGGACGTTCAGCACCGACTGGACGCAGCCGCAGCAGATGGACCTCGGCACCACCTACGCGGGCGGCAGCTTCTACGCCGCCGAGACGTTCACCAACACCCCCGACGGCCGTACCGTCCAGATGGCCTGGCAGGGCGGCAACTACGGCAGCACCTGGACCGGCAACGCGACCTTCCCCGCGACCCTGGCCCTGGTGACCACGCCCGACGGCCCCCGGATCACCCGCACCCCGGTCGCCGAACTGTCCACCCTCGCCTCGGACAGCCGCAGTTGGAAGAACCGTACGATCGACACCGCCAGGTCCGGCAACCTCCTCGACGGCGTCAAGGCCGACACCTATGAGCTGACCGCGCAGTTCGACGTCAAGAACGCCACCGCCTCCCGGTTCGGCTTCGACCTGCATCTGCGCTCGGACGGCTCCGCCGACCGCCGGGTCGTCTACGACACCAAGGCCCAGACGCTCCAGGGCAAGCCGCTCAAGCCGAGGAACGGCAAGGTGACCCTCCGACTCCTCGTGGACCGGGGGCAGTTGGAGCTCTTCGCCGACGGCGGTCTCTACTCCCTCTCCGACAACGCCTACTTCGACTCCGGCGCCGACAGCCAGGGCATCGGACTCTTCGCGCTCGACGGCAAAGTCACCCTGGACAGCGCCACCTTCACACGCCTCAACACCAGTTGGGGCACCGGCCAGTCCACACTGCTGAGCAACCTCAAGGGCCCCTGGCACGCCTCCGGGGGTGCCTGGAGCGACGTCAGCGGCGGCAAGCGGGCCTCGGCCTCCGGCGACGCCTTCTACCTCAGCGCCACCAGCGCGGGCGACGCCACCTACCAGGGCGACATCAGCCTCGACTCCGCCCGCGCAGGTGGTCTCACGTTCCGCGCGGACGCCTCCGGTGCCGGGTACACGGCGAACATCGACACCAGCGGGGTCGTCAAACTCTGGCGCCCCGGCCGGGACATCGCGACGTACGCCACGCCCATCCCGCCCGGCAGCACCCACCATCTGAAGGTGCAGACGAACGGCGACCGCATCCGCGTCTGGCTCG
>NZ_WWIR01000683.1 GCF_009863025.1 Streptomyces sp. SID4985
CAACATCGCCCGCCGCGCCCTGGAACAGGGCTGGCAGCCGGGCCCCGACGGCGACACCTCCGCCGTCGCCGTCGCCGCGGCCGCCCGCGCGGGCGACCCGGTCGCCGTCGCCACCTTCGAACGCGCCGCCCAGGCCCTCGCCGCCGGCATCGCCGCCACCGCGACCCTCGTCGAGATCGACATCGCCGTGATCGGCGGGGGTGTGGGCAAGGCGGGCGACGTTCTGTTCGCCCCGCTGCGCAAGGCGCTCGCGAACTACGCGACGTTGTCGTTCGTTCAGCGGTTGACGGTGGCGCCTGCGCAGATGGGGACGGACGCGGGTCTGGTCGGCGCCGCGGCGGCCGCGCTGGCCCGCAGGCCGGACGCGACCGCCGCCGGGGTCTGAGCGCTGTCCTTCTGAGTGGTGTCAGTTCACCACGCGCAAGTGGGTCGGCCAGCCGTAGCGGTCCAGGAGCCGGAACATCTTCACGATGTCCTCCGGCTTCAGCTTCACGCAGCCGTTCGACTTGTAGTCACCGGCCCCGTCCCAGCGACGGGGCTCGGTGCGCCCCTGGGTGCCGTCGCGGTTCATCTCGGAGTGGATGAACATCTGCGTGCGCTTCGCCTTGCCCGAGGAGCACTTCATGTCCTCCAGGTAGACGGCGAAACCCTTGATGCGTTGGCCGTTGTACGTGCGGTACTTGTTCCGGATCTTCCAAGTGCCGTTGGGCATCCAGCCCTTGCCGATCGCACAGTCGTTCTTGATCTCCTTGCCGTTGCCCGAACCGGCCCGGTAGGCGGCCAGGGGCTTCGTGCCCCGGTAGACGTTGAGCCGGGAGTTCGTCGGGTCGTTCGGGTTCTTGTCGAAGACCAGGGTGGTCGCCCCGGCCGCCGAGGGCGCCTTGGCGGGACTCTGCGCGACAGCGGCCGGGGCCAGGCTCAGCGTGGCCACCACGGCCCCGGCGATCACAGCACCGCGCAGGTGACGTCCGTTGCTGTTCATGTATGTCCCTTGTTCGTTCCGTACGACGTTCGTTCCGTACGACGCGTGCGTGGATGACGTGGGGGCGGGCGCCGAGGCCCGCCCCCCGGTCCGCGGTCAGACGAGGGCCAGGCGCCCCTCCGCCTTGTTCGTCTTGGTGAACTTGTAGGAGAACTGCTTGCGGGTGCCGGAACCGCACGCGGTCGGGCGCTCGGACTTGCCGTTACCGGCGTTGATGCGCACCACGGCGCACTTGCCGTCCGCGCGGGTGTCCTGGACCCAGCCCGACATGACCACGTCGCGGCCAGAACAGCGAATGCTCCAGTGAGCCTCCGCCCCGCCGATCAACGGGGACGAGGAGGACGGGCAGGCGCTCGCGCTCGCATGGCCGGCCGCGCCTACGGCGAGCCCACCGGCGAGGACGACGGCCGAGGCGACGGACGTGAGGATCTTGCGGACAGCGGACATGGGTGCCCCCTTCGGGCGACGTGCTGACAGGAAGCGGACCGGACGAGGACGTGGAGGTGTCCGCCCACCGAGGGGCGGGCCGTCCTGGAGCGCCGGTCGCGGAATCAGCATGGCCGGGACGGCCGGGCGGAAGAAGACCATCCCGGCGGTTTGTCCAGGCACATCGATGCAGCCTGCATGATGGGGACCTGACCTGCTGTTATGTCCTGATGCACGGAGCCTGTGCGGCGGTGTGCCCCAATCGGGCTCTCACTCCGAGGCGGAAGGCAGCGGAACCACGGTCCGCTGGTAGTCCGGCGCATGGGCCGGCGGGAGTTGCTTCACCAGGAGCGCCAGCCAGGTGTTCTTCTCCACCCGGCCGGTCGCGCGCAGGCCGTGCTCGTGCTGGAAGTGCCTCACCTGCTCGGCGGTCTCCGTGTCGAACCTCCCCGAGACCGGCGTGTCACCCCGGTTCACATTGGCCAGAAGCTCCTGCACGGCCCGCACCTCGTACGATCCGCTGCCGAGCTTGACGTCCATCACCAGCCGCGGCCAGGTGAGCCCGCCGACCTTCCCGTCGGCGGGAATCTCCTCCCTCCGCTGGAACGTGATGGCCGCCTTCCGGGTGTCCTCCCCGAAGAAGCCGTCGGTCGGCACCCGGTAGCCGCGTGCCCTCAGCAGGTACTGCAGCGCACGGCCCCGGGCGAAGCAGTCCTCGCCCACGCGCAGAAGGGGCCATGTGTACGGGCCCTGGCTCGCCGGGGCGGCACCGGCCGGGCCGTTGGCCATGGTGACGTGGTCCTGGGCGGAGAGCTGGCGGTGGACCACCATTCCCGCGGTGAACGCGAGCACCATGGCCGCCGCGATCAGGACCGGCGGGAGCCACGAGGAGTGGAGGCGACCGAGGGTGCCCACTCTGTCCTTCCCGCGGGTGGTCGCGTGCCCCTTGCCGAAGGCGGAAGCGGCTGCTTCGCCCGGGACGGCGGCGCCCATCGGAGTCCCACCGTCCGCGGCGCCCGCTGGACTCCCGCCGTCCGAGGCGCCCGCCGGTGCGGCCCTCCGCTGACGGCTGTTCTCCCGCTGCGCGGCCCGGCACAGCGCCCGTGCCTGTTCCAGCTCCGCCGCCGGGGCCCGCAACTGGGCGTGCAGCGCGTCGATCACCCGCAGAGGAGCGGCCGACAGGTGTTTCGGGTTCAGGTAGCGCGACAGCGTCGTCTGGTCGACTCCCAGCCGCGTGGCCAGCGCCTGCTGGGTGGGCCGGGTGCCGCCGGAGGAGCTGCCGGTCTCCTCCCACCATCGGCGCAGCAACAGCGCCAGCCGTACCCCCGCGCTCGACTCCCCGTCCGGGCCACCCCGTTCATGCGTCCGGTCCATGTCTCTCCCCGTCGTCCTGCCTGTCGTCGTCCTGTGCGACAGCTGGGCCCGAGTCGCGTCCGCATGACGGCATAACAGGAGGTCAGCCCTGTGCATGACGGCAGGCATCGACGCGTTGGCCTCGGCGCCGCAGATCGTAACGACGTGATCGCGGCACCGGGCACCACCGCTCGCGGACAGGGCGCGACACCGGACCGGTCGCGGATGATCAGGCGCCGCGTGGCAGAGCCGCCGCCCCCGGCCGGACTGCGGCAGGGGGCGGCGGCCCGTGTTCACCCGGACGAGTGGACAGGGCGGTGCGGTACCGCGACGGTCGGCTCACTCACAGGGAGGACCGCGGTGAAGTCCCGCTTCTCAGCAGCTCACCCGCACATCCGCCCAGTCCGCATGGTCCGAGTCGATGCCGTCGCCGCCGTCGGTGACGACGAGGCGTACGACCCGGGCGCCGGTGACGTCGGCGGTGAGCGGCTGGGCGGGGAGGGTGTTGGTCAGGACGTCCGTCGAGGCGGCCTTCGTGTCGTCCGCCCAGATTTCGAAGGCGACGGTGCCCCGGGTGCCCTTCTCGTCGTCCACGCCCACCTCGGCGGTGATCTTCGTGCACCGGGCGCCCGTGTAGTAGGCGATGTCGCTGGGCGCGTGGGTGCCGAGTCCCTTGGCGTAGACCACCGAGCCGATGGTGAGCGGGTTGCCGTCGCCCGCCGCGCTCTCCCCGTTGCTGGTGTCGCGTTCCACCGGGCCCCAGCCGCCGGTGGCCGACATCCAGGGCAGGTCGCTCAGGTACGAGGTGCCGGACGGGGGCCGTACCACCACGTCGGCGGTCAGGGGGAGTACGTCGGTGACCTGCGTTCCGGCGGCCGAGCGGTAACTCGCGCGCAGGGAAAGGACGTAGGGGCCGGTGGGGGTGCCCTCCGGGGCCGTCACACGCCATCGGGTGCGCAGGGAGCGGCCCGGTGCGAGCGACCCGGCCCGGGTCGGGGATTCCGCGCGTACGCGCCATCCCTCGGGGCCGGTCAGGGACACCGACACCCGGTGGGCCGTCGTACGACCCAGGTCGGTGAGGGAGGTCGTCAGCGTTGCCGGTGTGGCCGCCTCTATCAACGGCTGCTCGGTCAGGCCGAGTTCGGTGGCCGGGGGATGGGCCGCCCAGTGGCCGTCGGCCGACACCCGCAGCAGGACGGTGCCGTGGGCCGGGACGGTCGCGGCGATGGTGCGCGCCGTGTTGAGGCTCCGGTGTTGCCACAGGTCCCGCTGGGTGTAGGCGGCCGCCTTCGGCAGGCCCACGGCCGAGGCGCTGGTGGCGATGTGCTGGGCGGTCGCGGACTCGTTGAAGAGGGCGACCGTCCGGCTGCCGTCCGCCATCTCCTTGGCGACGACCCACCGGCCGCCCTCGGAGGAGACGACCGTGCCCTGGCGGCCCAGCGGGTCCTGGTCGACCGCGATGACCTCCTTGTTGCCGAGGATGTCGAGGGTCTCGGAGGACGCCTTGCGCAGATCGGTGCCGATCAGCAGCGGTGCGGCCATGATCGACCAGAGGGAGAAGTGGGAGCGGTATTCCGTGTCCGTCATGCCGCCGTTGCCGACCTCCAGCATGTCGGGGTCGTTCCAGTGGCCCGGACCGGCGTAGGGCGCGAGGGGCAGGTTCTGCTTGAGGATCGACAGCATCGAGCCCCAGTTGTCGCTGATGTCACCGGTGGTGCGCCAGAGTTGGCCGACGCCGCTCGCCCACTCCCAGGGCTTGTTCTCGCCCCATTCGCAGATGCTGTAGACGATGGGCCGCCCGGTGGCCCTGAGGGCGTCGCGCATGGTGCGGTAGCGCTGGCGGGCGTCGACACCCTGGTTGTTGCAGTTGTCGTACTTGAGGTAGTCGACGCCCCACTCCGCGAACTGCCGTGCGTCACTGGCCTCGTGGCCGAGCGCGCCGGGGAAGCCCGTGTTGTCGCAGGTCTTGGTGCCCGCGCTGGTGTAGATGCCGAGCTTGAGTCCCTTGGCGTGGACGTAGTCGGCAACTGCCTTGATCCCGTGGGGGAATCGGACCGGGTCGGGCACCAACTGCCCGTTCGCGTCCCGGTTCGGGAGCGCCCAGCAGTCGTCCAGGTTGACGTACTGGTAACCGGCGTCCTTCAGGCCCTTGTCGACGAAGAGGTCCGCGATGCCCTCGACCATGGTCTCGTTGAACTCGGCCCGGCAGTGGGTGGAGTTCCAGTTGTTGAAGCCCATGGGAGGGGTCGGGGCGAGGCTTTCGTCCGCGGCCACGGCCGGACTTCGTAGGGGAGTCGCGGCGGCGGGCGCGGTGAGCGCGGCCGCGCTCACCAGCAGCGCGGCGGCGAGCGCGCCGACCGCTGTGACGCCGGATCTGCGGGATCTGTACGTGTGGGGGTGACGCATCGTCCACGTTCCTCCGACTCGCGTGCGCGGGTGACGGCATGTTCGTGTCAGCAGTGCGCGATTACGGTAGAACGTGTGGGACTGTGTTGGAAGCCTCGTGACAAACGGGTATCGGCCGTTCGGTTGTGTGGGTTTCGGTGCGGGCTTCCTGGGTGGATCCGCGTGACTCCTCGGCGCTCCGGCAGTTGATCAGGTCATGAAGAAGCGCAGCATGCTCGCCATCGCCAGCCTCGCCACCGGATTCGTCGTGGCCGCCATCACTCCGTCCCACGCGCACGAGGACGGCGTGGTCAAGGATCTCAGGGTCACCGACACCCTGGGCACGGTCGACCACCTCGTCAGCCAGGAGAGCCTGGACCTGGACGAGGGCACGCTCGGCACGACGTGACCCCCCCCACGGCGCCGGTACCCCGCGAAAGGGGTGCCGGCGCCGTGCTGTGCGCCCTCAACTGGGCGTGGTTTCCGTGGCAGGGTGGAACGGGCAAGCCCCAGGGGGCCAACACAAGAGGGGGAACCGTGACCGTCGTCTGGATCAACGGCGCGTTCGGTGCGGGGAAGACCACCACCGCACGGGAACTGATCGAACTGATCCCGAACAGCACGCTCTTCGACCCCGAGATCATCGGCGCGGAGCTGTCCCGCCTGCTGCCCGCCAAGCACCTGGCCGAGGTGGGCGACTTCCAGGACCTGCCGATCTGGCGCCGTCTGGTGATCGACACGGCGGCCGCGATGCTCGCCGAACTGGGCGGCACGCTGGTCGTGCCGATGACCCTGCTGCGCCAGGAGTACCGCGACGAGATCTTCGGCGGCCTCGCCGCCCGCCGCATCTCCGTGCGCCACCTGGTCCTCGCCCCGGCCGAAACGATCCTGCGCGCGCGGATAGCCGGCCGGGAGGTACCCCCGGACCCCGACGGCGAGATACGCGTGCGCCAGTGGTCCTACGACCACATCGAGCCCTACCGCGCCGCCCTCGCCTCCTGGCTCGCGGCCGACGCGTATCCGATCGACACCGGCTCCCTCACGCCGTACGAGGCGGCCCTGCGGGTCACCGAGGCCGTCGGCAGCGGCGCGGCCCGCCCCTGCGACATCGTGCAGACCCCCGAGCCCACCGCCGAGACCCTGGCGGCCGGGGTGCTCCTCTTCGACGAGGACGACAAGGTGCTCCTCGTCGACCCCACCTACAAGCCCGGCTGGGAGTTCCCCGGCGGCGTGGTCGAACCCGGCGAGGCCCCCGCCCGCGCCGGGATGCGCGAGGTCGCCGAGGAGACCGGCATACGGCTGCGCGAGGTGCCCCGGCTGCTCGTCGTCGACTGGGAACGCCCCGACCCGCCCCGCTACGGCGGCCTCCGCCTCCTCTTCGACGGTGGCCGCCTCGCCCCGGCCGAAGCCTCCCGCGTCCACCTCCCCGGCCCCGAACTCCGCGCCTGGCGCTTCGCCTCGGAACACGAGGCCGCCGCCATGCTCCCCCCGGTCCGCTACGAACGCCTCCGCTGGGCCCTGCGGGCGCGCGAGCGGGGGGCGGCGATCTATCTGGAGGCGGGGACGCCGGTGGGGTGAGTGGCCTGTGGGGCACTGTGCCTACGCGTCAGAAACCTGGGCACGGCTCCACCGGGAAGGGGACGGTCCGTCCCGTAGGCACCCAAGGGAACGGCCCCCGGCGGCGTTCAGCGCCGAGGGCCGTACAAGAGGGCGGGTCAGTTCGCCGCGTACTCCTGGAGGAACAGCGCCTCGGCGATCGAGAGGCGCTCCAGTTCCTCGGGGGAGACGCTTTCGTCGACCGCGTGGATCTGGGCCTCGGGCTCGCTGAGGCCGATCAGGAGGATCTCGGCCTGGGGGTAGAGGGCGGCGAGGGTGTTGCAGAGGGGGATGGAGCCGCCCTGGCCGGCGTACTGCATGGTCTCGCCGGGGTAGGCGGCGGCCATGGCGGTGGCCATCGCCTGGTAGGCGGGGCTGATGGTGTCGGCGCGGAAGGGCTGGCCGCTGCCGATCTGCTCGGTGGTGACCCGGGCGCCCCACGGCACGTGGGTCTCCAGGTGGGCCTGGAGCAGCTTGGACGCCTCGGTGGCGTCCGTGCCCGGCGGCACCCGGAGGCTGATCAGCGCGCGGGCGCTCGACTGCACCGACGGGGTGGCGCCGACGACCGGCGGGCAGTCGATGCCGAGGACCGTGACGGCGGGACGGGCCCAGATGCGGTCCGCCACCGAGCCGTCGCCGATCAGGCCGACCCCGTCGAGCACCTTGGCGTCCGAGCGGAACTGCTCCTCGGTGTACTCCAGACCGTCCCAGTGCTCCGCGGCGGCGAGGCCGTCCACCGTGGTCGAGCCGTCCTCTGCGCGCAGCGAGTCCAGGACCCGGATCAGCGCGGCGAGCGCGTCCGGGGCGGCGCCGCCGAACTGGCCCGAGTGCAGGTTCCCGGCGAGGGTGTCGACCTGGACGCGGACCAGCGTCATGCCGCGCAGGGTGCTGGTCACGGTCGGCAGGCCGACGCGGAAGTTGCCCGCGTCGCCGATGACGATGGCGTCGGCCGTGAGCAGCTCGGGGTGCTGCTCGGCGTAGCGCTCCAGACCGCCGGTGCCCTGCTCCTCCGAGCCCTCCACGATCACCTTGACGCCGACCGGGACACCGCCGTCCGCCTTGAGGGCGCGCAGCGCCAGCAGGTGCATGATCAGGCCGCCCTTGCAGTCGGCGCTGCCGCGTCCGTACCAGCGGCCGTTCCGCTCGGTCAGCTCGAACGGCGGAGTCGTCCACGCGGATTCGTCCAGCGGCGGCTGCACGTCGTAGTGGGCGTAGAGGAGGACGGTCTTCGCGCCCTCGGGGCCGGGCAGGTAGCCGTACACGGACTGGGTGCCGTCCGGGGTGTCGAGCAGTGCCACGTCGGTGAAGCCCTCGGCGCGCAGCGCGTCCGCGATCCAGTTCGCAGCGCCCTCGCTCTCGCTCTTCGGGAACTGCGCGAAGTCCGCCACCGACTTGAAGGCGACCAGCTCGGTCAGCTCCGCCTTGGCGCGGGGCATGAGCGAGGCGACGGTCTCGGCGACCGGAATCGACGGCATGGGGCACGCTCCTCGTGGGTGCGACGCTGTTTACGCGACGTTGAACTGCTGGGATACCCCCGATCCTCCCACAGTGGGCCTCGGCGGTGATCGCCGTAGGATGCCGGATGACATGGGTTTCCCCGCTCCGGTGCGGCCGGGAGCCCGGGAGAGCGGCATCGGCTGGATCGGAGCGGTAGACCATCGTGAGCGGCGAGAACTCTTCGGCGGACGGCGTGCAGCGGGTCTGGGACGTCGTCGTGGTGGGCGCGGGACCCGCGGGGGCCTCGGCCGCCTACGCGGCGGCGGTCTCGGGACGGCGGGTGCTCCTGCTGGAGAAGGCCGAGCTGCCCCGCTACAAGACCTGCGGCGGCGGCATCATCGGCCCTTCCCGCGACGCGCTGCCGCCCGGCTTCGAACTGCCCCTCAAGGACCGGGTGCACGCGGTCACGTTCACGCACAACGGCCGCTTCACGCGCACCCGGCGCTCCCGGCAGATGCTGTTCGGGCTCATCAACCGGCCCGAGTTCGACCAGCAACTGGTCGAGCACGCGCAGAAGGCGGGCGCCGAACTGCGCACCGGCGTCACCGTGCAGCGCGTCGAGCAGCACGGCTCGGCGGTACCGGACCGGCGCACGGTCGCCGTGGTGCTCCAGGGCGGCGAGACCGTGCTGGCCCGCGCGGTCGTCGGCGCCGACGGCAGCGCCAGCCGGATAGGAGCCCACGTCGGCGTCAAGATGGACCAGGTCGACCTCGGCCTGGAGGCGGAGATCCCGGTGCCGGACACCGTCGCCGAGGACTGGAAGGGCCGGGTGCTCCTCGACTGGGGCCCGCTGCCCGGCAGTTACGGCTGGGTCTTCCCCAAGGGCGACACCCTGACCGTCGGCGTGATCTCCCGCCGCGGCGAAGGCGCCGCCACCAAGCGGTACTTGGAGGACTTCGTCGCCCGGCTCGGCCTCGCCGGGTTCGAACCGAGCGTCTCCTCCGGGCACTTGACCCGCTGCCGCGCCGAGGACTCCCCGCTCTCCCGGGGCCGGGTGCTGGTCTGCGGCGACGCGGCCGGGCTGCTGGAGCCCTGGACCCGCGAGGGCATCTCCTTCGCGCTGCGCTCGGGGCGCCTCGCGGGGGAGTGGGCGGTGCGTATCGCCGAGGCCCACGACGCGGTGGACACCCGCCGCCAGGCGCTGAACTACGCCTTCGCCGTCAAGGCCGGCCTCGGCGTGGAGATGAGCGTCGGCAAGCGGCTGCTGGCCGCGTTCGAGCGCCGTCCCGGGCTGTTCCACGCCGCCCTGACCGGCTTCCGCCCCGCTTGGAGGGCGTTCAGGGACATCACCAGCGGCGCGTCCTCGCTCGGCGAGATGGTCAGGTCCCGCCCGCTCGCCCAGCGCACCATCGCCTTCCTCGACCGGGGGCACGCGGCGGACCTGGCGGACGCGGACGAGGACCTCGTCGATGGGTGACGGGCAGCCGATGAGTGACACGCAGCCGATGGGTGACGGGCGGCCCATGAGTGACGGGCGGCCGAGGACGCCGTGACCGGCGCCGAGGACCTCGTCAGTCCGCGACGGTGATCCGGAACACCGGATGGTCGGGGGCGGCCGCCAGGATCTCCGCGTCGGAGGACTTGGCGGTCACGCCCGCGAAGTACGCGTCCACCTGCCAGCCCCAGCGCTCCAGGTAGGTCCGGACAACCGCGACCTTCTCGGCGTCGGGCAGCTCCACCGCCGTGAACGTGCGCACCTTCCGGCCGACCCGCAGCTCCCCGCCGCCCGCCGCGCGCATGTTGCGCACCCACTGGGAGTGGCCGCGCGCGGAGACCAGGTACCGCTCGCCCTCGTAGGTGTGCGGGTTGACCGGGATGCGCTGCATGACGCCGCTCTTGCGGCCCCGCACCGACAGCTCGGCGCTGCCCGCGAAGCTGAGTCCGTGCCGGGCGAGCCAGCCGATGACGTTGTTGAAGCGGACGGTCATCGGACTGCCCTGGATGTAGTACGGCGACGGCGAAGACGACATGACGACCCCCATGCTGTGGGAGAGCGGTGCTCTCGCTTTCCTTCAGTGTGCCGAGAGCGGTGCTCTCGCGCAAGAGCGGTGCTCTCTTTTGTGGGCACCGCTCTCGTTCCATGGCAGACTCGTCGCATGAGCAGCACACAGGGCGCCCGCGCGCGGGCCAGGACCGAGGTCACCGCCGCCATCAAGGACGAGGCCCGCAGACAGCTCGCCGCCGAGGGCACCGCCAAGCTCTCCCTGCGGGCCGTGGCACGCGAGCTGGGCATGGTCTCCTCCGCGCTCTACCGCTACTTCCCGAGCCGCGACGATCTGCTCACCGCCCTGATCATCGACGCCTACGACTCCCTCGGCGAGGCCGCCGAGACCGCCCACTCGGCCCTCCCGGACGACACGGCCCCGCTGCGCCGCTGGACCACCGTGTGCGAGGCGGTACGGGCCTGGGCGCTCGACCACCCCCACGAGTACGCGCTCATCTACGGCTCACCCGTGCCCGGCTACGCCGCGCCCCCGACCACCGTCCCCGCCGCCTCCCGGGTCGGACTGCTCCTCGTCGGCATCGTCGGCGAAGCCCACCGGGACGGCACCGGCACCCCGCTCCCGCCCCTTCCCGCCGAACTGCGCCCCGAGGCCGAACGCCTCTCCGCCGACATCTCCCCGGCCCTGCCGCCCGAGGCCGCGCCCGCGCTGGTGGCGGCCTGGTCCCAGCTGTTCGGGCTGGTCGGGTTCGAGGTGTTCGGGCAGTTCAACAGGATGGTGACCGACCGCGCGGAGCTCTTCCGGTACGCGGCGGGGCGGCTGGGGGAGGGCGTGGGACTGACGGGGGCGTGAGGGCCCCTCGGCCCGGTCTCCCCGGTCCCCCCGTACTCCCCGGCCCGGTCTCCCGTACTCCTCGGGGCCGCTTGCCGTACTCCCCCGGGAGTACCCGTGATCACCACGCTCGGCCGACGCCCGCGCACCCCGGCGGCGTCTAGCGTGGCAGGCATGGAAGAGCAGCACGGACCCGGGTGGTGGCGGTACGGACCGCCCTGGTGGCACCGGAACGACGGCGACCCCTGGTCCGGTACCCGGGCCACCCGGTGGCCCTGGCTCTCCACCGTGCTCATCACCGCCGTCGTGCTCGCCGGATCGTCCTTCGCCGCGCACGCCCAGCCACACCGCGAAGCGCCGGACGTCGCCGGGCGCGTGCTGCTGGTCGCCGCCTCGGCCGTCCTGCTGTGGCGGCGCCGCCATCCGGTGGCCGTCGCCTTCGCCACCTCCGTCATCACCCTGGCCTACCTGGCCGCGGGCTACCCCTACGGGCCCGTGTTCCTGACCGTCGCGGTCGGCTGCTTCAGCGCGGCCGTGGCCGGGCACCGGCGTGCCGCGTGGGCCGCGCTCGGGCTGCTCTGGGCGGGCCATCTGCTGATCGCGCTCTGGCTCTACCGCTACCTCCCGCCGGCCGGGGACTCCGGTGCGAGCGCCGGACAGGAGATCGTCGCCGCCACCTGGGTCGCGGCCGTGGTCGCCGTGGCCGAACTGGCCCGGGTCCGGCGCGAACAGTGGGCGCGCGAACGCGCGGACCGCGCCCGCGCCGCCCAGCGCCGCGCCGACGAGGAACGGCTGCGGATCGCCCGCGAACTGCACGACGTGCTCGCCCACAGCATCTCCGTCATCAACGTCCAGGCCAGCATGGGCCTCGCGCTTCTCGACAAGGACCCCGAGCAGGCCCGCACCGCGCTCACCACCATCCGGGCCGCCAGCAAGGAGGCGCTCGGCGAGGTGCGCCAGGTCCTCGACACCCTGCGCGCCCCCGGAGCCGCCCCGCGCGCCCCCGCTCCCGGCCTCGACCGGCTGCCCGAACTCGTCGAGCAGGCGGCCACCGCCGGACTCACCGTCGAGGTCCGGGGCGAGCCCCCGAGCCTGCCGCCCGGCGCCGACCTGGCCGCCTTCCGCATCCTCCAGGAGGCCCTCACCAACGTCGTACGCCACTCGGGCTCCCGGCACGCGCGCGTACGCTTCGAACAGGGTGCGCACGAGCTGCGCCTCACCGTGGACGACGACGGGCCCGCCACCGGCGCCGACGCGGGCGGCACCGGCAACGGACTCGCCGGGATGCGCGAGCGCGCCGCCGC
>NZ_WWIR01000684.1 GCF_009863025.1 Streptomyces sp. SID4985
GGCAACATGTGCGCCGACTCCATGTGCGTCGGCTCCATGTCCCCTGGCTCCGCTGGTGCCAAGTGCAGCGACACCATGTGGCTCGACACCATGTGGTCAGCGGACACGGGGGCAGAATCCATGTGTTCGGGCGCCATGTGGCCGGTAGCTGCGTGGCCGAGTTCCGTGTGCTCCGGACCCATGTGGCCGGGAGCCGCGTGCCCAAGCTCCGTGTGCCCAAGCTCCACGTGCTCGGAACCCACATGCCCAGGCGCCATATGGCCGGCCTCCAGGTGCGGAGACGACACATACCCCGGCCCCATGCGCCCCGTGGCCATCCCCACGGCCCCTTCCTCGGAGGGCGCCTCCGGGTAGCCGGACCCCGTCGTCTCCATGTGCTGCTGGGTCTCCGCCAGGCCGATCCCGCGCTGGAAGGCGGCCATCAGGCCGGGGTCGTGGCCTGCGACGGTGTCGCCCTCCTGGCGGGGGGTGGGGCCGCCCCGGAGTTGGGGGACGATGTGTTCCTGGGCGCGGCGGCGGGGCAGCCGGGGCCGCTCCATGGTGCCGCGCACCGCACTGCCGACGCGCGGGGTGGGGAGGTTACCCATGTTGGCCTCCACCACGGACCGTTCCTCGGCGCTGACGCCGGGCACCGCCTCGGCGGGGTTGGGCCGCCGTTCGTGGGCACCGCGCGTGGGCAACGGCGGCGGTGTGCCCCCGCTCCCGCTCGCTCCCTGAGCGTGCCGCCCCCGACCGGTGCCTGGCACCTTCCCGGCGCTTCCGTCAGAAACGCCCGGCGCGGTCCACGTACGGCCGGAACGCCCGCTCTCCCCCGCGCCCGATTCACGACCGGCGTCACCACCGACCCCTAGCCCGGGAGGAGCCGTACCCTCACCACGAGCCACGAGCGGCGCGCCACCGGACGCACCGTCCGCTCCGGCGGCGGGATCGGTCGTCGCGCCTGGCGCCAAGGAGGGCCGTCCGGCCGCAGCCGTCAACTCCCCGGTCCCGGACGGAATCTGAGCCTGTCCAGGCCCCCCTCCGTGCCCCACACCCCCCGCAACGCCGGACATCATCCCCGGCGCCGGTCCCAGCAGGGCCTGCGGGATGACCAGCACCGCCTGGACGCCGCCGTAGATGTTGGTCTGGAGCCGTACGCCGATGCCGTGGCGGCGGGCGAGTTGGGAGACGACGTAGAGGCCGATGCGGCCGTCGGCGAGGAGGCTGGCGACGTTGACCTGGTCGGGGTCGGCGAGCAGGGCGTTCATGCGCTGTTGTTCGTCCACCGGCATGCCGAGGCCGCGGTCCTCGACCTCCACGGCGAGTCCGGAGGTCACGAGGTTGGCGCGGAGGAGTACTTGGGTCTGCGGGGCGGAGAACACCGTGGCGTTCTCGACGAGTTCGGCCAGGAGGTGGATGACGTCGGCGACGGCGTGTCCGCGCAGTTCGCCGTCGATGGGCGGGACGAGTTTGACCCGCGAGTACTGCTCGACCTCGGCGATGGCGGAGCGCAGTACCTCGGTCATGTCGACCGGGTTGCTCCACTGGCGCCGGGAGACGGCGCCGCCGAGCACGGCGAGGTTCTCGGCGTGGCGGCGGATGCGGGTGGCGAGGTGGTCGACGTGGAAGAGCCCCTTGAGCAGGTCGGGGTCCTCGATCTCGTTCTCCAGCTCGTCCAGGATGGAGATTTCCCGGTGCACCAGGGACTGGAGCCGCCGGGCGAGGTTGACGAAGACCTCCAGTTTCTGTTCGCTGCCCGCCTGGCTGGAGAGCTGGGCGGCGCGCACGACGGCGGTGACGGCGCCGTCGTGCGCGCGGGCGAGGTCGGCCGCGAGGAGTTCGAAGTCGTCGGCGTCCTCGGGCGGCCTGCGGCGCGGTTTGCGCTGCGGGGGCGTCTCGCCCTTGCGCAGCGCGTCGACGAGCGTGCGCAGGTCGGCCTCGCCGCGCGCGGCGCCGCGGCGCAGGGCGCCGACGCGTTCTCCGACGGAGCGCGCGGCGCGGTCGGCGGCCACGGCCGCGATGGCGATTCCGGCGGCGGCCACCACGACGGCTCCAGCGAGAACGGCCCACAGGCCGAGGCTCGTTGGGACGCGGCTGGAGCGGACGCAGAAGACGACGGCGGCGCCCGCGCCGAGGGCGACGGCGATGGGCGGGAGCACGGCGAGGCGCATGAGCTGGGGCCGTATGTGCGTCTCGGGCAGCGCGGGAGCGGGTCGGGCGACCGATCGCCCGTGCCTGCCGCCCTCCCGGCGGTCGGCACGGGTGGCCGGTGCACGGAGGTGAGACATCTGCGTCCTCGTACTGGTCCGTCGGGCCTGTCCTCGCGTGGTGCGCCCTGGGTGCACCACGCCTGGCGGTGTCGGCGGCACGGGGCGCACACATGCCCCGCGTCGTCCGACGGACACTCACGGTAGTTGCCTGCGCATCCGGTCTGATGGGCAGTTGACAAAGTCACCCGGCCGACATCCCGCTCTGGTATGAGGCTTCGTACTGCAGACCGATAACCCCGTCCAATTCCCCTGCCAAAGAAAGAGCACAGGGAAAAGAAAACAGTCCGACTCGATCAGAAAATGCCGTCACCGAACAGCACGGTCGATGCCAGAGTCCGGGGCGGGAGAACGCTCACTCGGGTTGCAGGACGAAGTCGTACGTGGCGTGCAGATACGGCTCCCCGACAGGGTCGCCGTCCGGTGCGGTCCCGGCCGGGCGCTCGGTGAACCGTACGATCAGCGGGTCCTTGGTGCCGAAGACGACATCGCTGTCGAGATAGTCGCCGCCCTCCTGGAAAAGGTGGGTGATCAGCTTTCGGTGACCGGGCTCGTCGATCAGGAAATGGATGTGTGCGGGCCGGAACCAGCTGATGTCCGTCCGGTGGATCAGGTCGCCCACCGGGCCGTCCATGGGAATGGCGTAACCGCGTGGCGCGATGGTGCGGACGCAGTACGAACCGTCTTCCCGCGTACGGTATTTGGCGCGCAACCGTGCCTCGTCGATTTCCGGGAGCTGTGCCTCGTAAGCGCCGTCGGCGTCGGCCTGCCACACGTCGAGCACGGCGTTCGCGAGGGGCTTGCCTCCGGTGTCGGTGACCTTCCCGGTGATGTAGAGCGGGGTTCCGGGGAGGCCCTCGGACATGTCGAACCCGTGGGGCACGGTGGGCGATCCGTCGACGTGGAACGGGCCGAGGACGGTGGCGGGGGTGGCCTCGGGGGTGAAGCGGTTGTTCAACTGGACCACCAGCATGCTCAGTCCGAGCACGTCGGAGGCGAGGATCAGTTCCTGCCGCTTGTCGTCGCAGGTCTGGCCGGCGTCGGTGAGCCACTGGATCGCGGCGGCCCATTCGTCCTCGGTGAGGCGTACCTCGGCCGCGAACGCGTGCAGATGGCGGACCAGTGCGGTCATCAGCTCGCCCAGGCGTGGGGAGTGGGCGGTGGCCCAGCGCTGGACGGCCAGTTCGGTGATGTTGTCCTCGTCGGCGAACACGGGTGTGGCCCTGCCTCTCTTGTCGCGTGGGTCCGTCCGTCCGCTGCGGCCTCGCGCGGCGCGGCTCACGGCACGCGGGGTCGCGGCACGCGCGGTCGCGGGCGCGGGTCAGTCCTCCGGCCGCGGTCCGAGGTGCGGGGGCCGGGCCAGGGGCGCCAGGGGTTCGGGTGCGAACGGGTCCGGGGGTACGGGGGTGTTGTTGAGGTCCACGGACAGGAACACGTCGCGTGCGACCGGGTGGCGCAGTTCCTCGGCGAGTTGGCCGATCAGTCCGGCGGTGCGGGCCAACAGGGCGAATCCGCGCAGGAGTTCCAGGGGCAGGCCGAGGTCGGCGAGGGCGGCGCCGCAGACTCCGGCCCCGTTGAGGGGCAGGGTCCGGCCGAGGACGTCCGGATGGACCCGGCCGATGGCGGCGAAGAGCGTCAAGTGCGGCCCGAACAGGCCCTCTTCCGCAGCGATACGCATCAGCTTCGGTGTCCTCGGGTCGCCCTCCTTGTGGACGTGGTGTCCGAGGCCGGGTACGAACTCACCGGCCGCGCGGCTCTCGCGCACCGTTCTCGACGCGACCGCGTCCCAGCCCTGTTCGTCCTTCGGCAACTCCCGGTCCAGGGAGACCAGTACGTCGTGGAGGAAGCGGCCAGTGTCCTCCGTGACGCCGAGGAAGCGGGAGCCGCCGCCGAGCAGCCCGGCGGCGAGGGCGCCCTGTATCGAGTCGGGCGCGGAGAGGTAGGTGAGGCGGGTGACGATGGCCGTGGGGGTGAAGCCGTGGTCGGCGAGGGCGGCGAGGACCGCCTCGAACACCCTGGTCTCACCGGGACTTGGGCGCCGCTGGGCGGCCAGCCAGAACGCGAGTTCCCCGAAGCCGACCGAGCCCATGATGTCCTCGGCCAGGTCGTGCCCGAGCAGGGTGATGCGCTCGGGGTCGGAGGCGCCGAGGGCGGTGGGGTAGGCGGGGCGTGGGATCTGCCCGGGATCCCTTTCGTGGCCGAACAACGGCTCAGTCACGGTCGTTCGCCTCGGGTTCGGCCAGCCACTTGCGCAACTCGTCGCCGTGTTCGTCCAGTTCGGGTGGCGGCAGCCGGTACGTGGCGGGGGTGGCGGAGAACCGGATCGGGTGCCGGGTCGTGGGT
This sequence comes from Streptomyces sp. SID4985, assembly GCF_009863025.1. GTDB lineage: Bacteria > Actinomycetota > Actinomycetes > Streptomycetales > Streptomycetaceae > Streptomyces. The sequence goes on from NZ_WWIR01000684.1 coordinate 4,590, forward strand.
ACGGCGCGCTCCCCCTCCCCCACGCTGACCACCGGGTCGAGTCCGAAGCGTTCGGCGAGCGCGAATCCGCCGTCGATGGTGTTGATGGGCCCGCACGGCACCCCGGCCGCGACGAGCAGGTCGAACCATTCCTCGGCACCCCGCGTCACGAACCGCTCGGTCAGCAGGGGGTGGAGTTCGTCTCGGTGGGCGGTGCGGTCGGCGTTGTGCGCGAAGCGGGGGTCGTCGGCGGTCTCGGGGATGCCCAACACCGTGCACAGCTTGCGGAATTGACCGTTGTTGGCGGCGGTGACGACGAGGTCGCGGTCGGCGGTGGGGAAGGGTTCGTAGGGGCAGACACTGGGATGGGCGTTGCCCATGCGGTAGGGCACGGTGCCGCCCGCGACGTAGGCGGAGCTGTGGTTGACCAGGCCGGTCAGGGCGGAGGAGAGCAGGTTGACCTCGATCAACTGGCCCTCCCCTGTGGCGTCCCGGTGGCGGAGGGCGGCGAGGATGCCGATGGCGGCGTGGTTGCCCGCCATGACGTCGAACACGGAGATCCCGGCGCGGTAGGGCGGCCCGTCGGGTTCGCCGGTGAGGCTCATCAGGCCGGAGACGGCCTGCACCATGAGGTCGTAGCCAGGTACGCCGCGGCCCGCGCCCGAGCCGAAGCCGGTGATCGAGGCGTAGACCAGGCCGGGGTTGTCCCGTCGTACGGTCGCGAAGTCGAGTCCGTACTTGGCCATGCCGCCGGGCCGCAGGTTCTCGATCAACACGTCCGCGCGGCGGGCGAGTTCGCGGGCGGCCTCGGCGTCGCGTTCGTCGCGCAGGTCGAGGACGAGGGAGCGCTTGCCCCGGTTGACGCCGAGGTAGTACGTGGAGACCTCGCCGCGTACCGGGGGCGTCCAGGTGCGGGTGTCGTCGCCGTTCGGCCCTTCGACCTTGATGACGTCGGCGCCGAGGTCCGCGAGGAGCATGGTGGCGTACGGCCCGGCGAGGACGCGGGAGAAGTCCGCGACCAGGACTCCGGCGAGCGGGCCCGCGCCGGTCGTCGTCGGCGGGGCTTCCGGCTTGGCGCTTCGCGGCATCGGCCTCGCCTCTCTGTCCGCTGCACGGACGCTCGTCCGCCAACGGATTCTGTGTCGGCGGAGTCGGGGCGTCAAGGGGGCCGTACGCCGTCAAATGGGGGCCGGAGAAGTGTCGTTGGGCAGCTTGGTCTCCGGTCGCCGGACCGTGTGGGGCGCGGTTTCCAGGCGGGCGAAGTCGAGGCTGATCTCGCCCGCGGCCTGGAGGAGGAGCGGCAGATAATCGTTGACCAGGACGTCCGCCGGGGTCTCGGCGGCGTGCGCGTTGACGTTGACGCTCGCGATGACGCGCCCGGAGCCGTCGCGCAGCGGGGCGGCCACCGAGCGGATGCCACGGGCGAGTTGCTCGTCGGTCATCGCCCAGCCCCGCGCGCGCACCTCGCGCAACTCGGCCTCCCATTCGCCGCGTTCGGGCCGCCACACCGGGTCGAGGCCGGACCGACCGGGCTCGGCGACGACGCGGGCCGCCTCCTCGGGCGGCAGGGCGGCCAGCAGGACCTTGCCGAGCGAGGTGGGCAGCGCGGGGAAGCGGGTACCGATCTGCACCACCAGGGCGACGACCTTGGGTACGGAGACCCGGGCGACGTAGACGATGTCGGAGCCGTCGAGCTGGGCGATGGAGCAGGACTCATTGGTGCGCTCGACGAGCCACTCCAGGTGGGGGCGGGCCACATCCCACAGCCCCATCGACCGGGTGTAGGCCACACCGAGGTCGAGCACACGTGGGGTGAGGGCGAAGCCGTTGTCCTGCTGGCGCACATAGCCGAGTTCGGCCAGGGTGAGCAGGATGCGGCGCGCGGTCGGCCGGGCGAGGCCGGTCGCACCGGCCACGTCGGTCAGTGTCATGACCGGCTGCCGGGGCCGGAACGCGGTGATCACCTCCAGCCCCCGGGCCAGCGCCTCGATGAAGTCGGGCCCGGTTCCCTCGCGCGGCATGGCAACCCCCTGTGTCCGTGTGCGCTGTCCATATAAGGCCGCCCGTTCCCGGACGGTGTTCTCGCGGAACTGTACGCAGTATTGACACGGCACCGCCCCGCTGAACACCATCGGAGCGGCCCATCTGTCCGCTGCACGGACAGTGGTACGGAATCCGCGCGAGACCGCGGCCGTACGCGGGTCCGCAAGGCCAGTCGCCCGCCGGGAAACGGGAGTTGCCGTGCCGATCCAGTCCGCCCCGTTCGAGCCGGGCCGTCCCTTCGTCTTCCGGGACGCCACGGTGCTGACCGTGGACCAGGCGCACCGGGTACTCCCCCACACCGACGTGCTCGTGACGGGAGACCGGATCACCGCCGTCGGCCCGCGCCTCGACGTGCCGGAGGGGACGGCGGAGATCGACGCGGCCGGCGGGATCGTGATGCCGGGCATGATCGACACGCACCGCCACATGTGGCAGACCGCCATGCGCGGCTACGGCGCCGACTGGACGCTGACCCAGTATTTCGTCTGGTACTACCTGGAGCACGGCAAGGTCTTCCGGCCCGAGGACATCCACGCCGGGAACCTGCTGTCCGCCGTGGAGGCGCTGGACGCCGGGGTGACGACGGTCGTGGACTGGTCGCACGGGCTGCGGACGGTCGACCACGCGGACGCGGCCGTGGACGCGCTGCGGTCGGTGCCCGGCCGCTTCGTCCTCGCCTACGGCAACATCCACCAGGCCCCGGCGGAGTGGACGGCGGCACCGGAGTTCCGGGACTTCGTGCGCCGCCGGATCACCGGTGACGACATGCTCGGCTTCCAACTCGCCTTCGACGTCACGGGAGATCCCGAGTTCCCCGAACGGCCCGCCTTCGAGGCCGCGCGCGAACTGGGTGTGGCCGTCACCACCCACGCCGGGGTGTGGGGTGCCACCGACGACAGCGGTATCCGGCTGATGCACGAGCACGGGTTCATGACGCCCGAGACGGTGTACGTGCACGCCTCCACGCTCTCGGCCGACTCGTACCACCGCATCGCGGCGACCGGCGGTTCCGTCTCGGTCTCCACCGAGAGCGAGCAGAGCGCGGGCCAGGGCTACCCAACGACCTGGGCCCTGCGCGCCCACGGCATCCCCGTCTCGCTGTCGATGGACACCAGTGTGTGGTGGAGCGGCGACCTGTTCTCCGCGATGCGGACCACGCTCGGCGCCGACCGGGCCCGCGAGCACCTGGAGGCCCACGCCCGTGGCGAGACCGTCACTCATGCCGCGCTGCGTGCCGAACAGGTCGTGGAATGGGCGACGTCGGGAGGCGCCCACGCCATCGGCAGGTCCGACGACCTGGGCAGCGTCGAGACCGGCAAGAAGGCCGATCTGGTGCTGTTGCGCAACGACCGCTCCCCGGTGTCGTTCCCGCTCCTCAACCCCCATGGCCACGTGGTCTTCCAGGCCCAGCGCGGCGATGTCCACACCGTGGTCGTGAACGGCCGGGTGGTGAAGTACGACCACCAACTGGTCGGCGTCGACCTGGCCGTCGTACGCCGCACGGCCGAACGGAGCGTGGAGTACCTGCGGTCGGTCATCGGCGAGGAGGCGTGGGCCGCCGGGATGAACCCCGACGTGCCCGAGACCAAGGTGCTCGACAACCCGTACACCTATACCGATTACCGCAGTTCGGGCACCCGGCCCCGCTGACGCGCACCGTGATCCGCATGTGATCAAGACCCCGTACTCTCCGCCAAGTCGAAGCCGGTCGAAGCCGGCCGAAGCCTCACGGCACTCAACATCCTTGCGGGGGACGGAAGATGACGTACAGACGCGCGGTGCTGCCCGCAGTGGTCGGCGCCGTACTGCTCACACTGTCGCTGTGGTGGGCGGGGGCGAGCGCGCAGGCGTTGCGGCTGCCAGGGGCGGGCACCATGCTCGATCCCCAAGCATCCCTTCAGGTAAGGCTGTTGCTGGGGCCGTGGGCGTACGATCCGCCGTCCGAGATGCTGAGCGGCGCCGCGTACGGCGACCTCTACCGCACCGCGATGCAGATCAGGTACGTCACGGTCTTCGTGGTCTTCCTCGCGGGCGCGCTGCTCCTGGTCCGCAGGCTGCCCCCGGTACGCCCCCGCACCCCGGCCCTGCTGTTCGCGGTGTGGACCTGGAGCCTCGTCGCCGGGACGCTGGCCGCGCTGGTGTCCGCGCCGTGGCTGATCTCCTCCCGGGGGCATGGCAGCTACCGGCTCCTGCCCCAGCTGGCGAGCGTGATCGCCCTGGGACAACAGCTGACTGTGTTCGCGGGCCTCCTGGCCGCACTCGGCACGGTGCTGGTCGCCCGGATGGCCGCCAAGGACGCGGAGGACGTGGACGGCGCGGAGGTGCCGCCCCGCCGCGAGGTCCCGCCGCGCGCCGCGCGCCTGTCCGCGAGCGTCGGCACGGCGGTCGTCGCGTTCTCCCTGCTCGTCCTGTCGTACGAATCCGTCGCCGCGGCGATCCAGACCTCGTTCTACGACAGCGGCATGTTCTCCGAACCGGGCGACCTGCTGCGCCAGTGGCTGCTCCTCGGCTTCTGGACGTCCCCCACGTCGACCGCCCTCACCGACTGGCTCCTCTACCGCCTCCTCGACGCCCTCCTGCTCGCGGTGGTGTGGTGGTCGCTACGCCTGCTCCCGGGGCTCCTCACCCGGGTCACCGTCCCCGCGATGGCGCTGTGCGGCGTCTGTGCGACGGTCCTGGGCCTGCTGGTGAGCCAGGTGGCCCGCCTTCCGCTGAACAGCGACGCGGGGGGCTGGGGGCCGCTGTACGTACTGGGCCAGCTGGGTGGCGGCGTTCCGGCGGCGATCACGTTCGGGACGCTGGCGGGGGTGGCCGCGGTGGTGGTGTTGCGGATGGCCGACCGGAGGGAGACGGCCGAGGTGCCGGGACCGGCGGAAGAGGCGGCGGAGGCGTAGGGGGTCGGCGGGCAGCGGGAGTCCGTCCGCGCCGACGCCGGTAAACCCCCAGGTCAGCCGCCCACGGACGCGGACGGCCACCCCACGCGAAGCCGGGCACGCCCCCTCAAGCTCAGGCGATCGCCAGCACGACCGCCAACGTCGAGTCGTACTCCTGCTGCCGCCCGGCCAGGGACTCCAGCACCTGCTGCGCGCTCTCCCACTGCTCGGGCTGGGCCTTGGCGAAGTCCTGCCAGCCGATGACGATGAGCAGTCGGCCCGGCACTTCCGGTCCCCAGCCGATGTCACCGGCGGCGTCGGTGAAGGCCTGCCAGTTGCGGGCCGCCGAGGCCGGGAGGTCGAGGGCGGGGAGGCAGCGTTCCATGAATCCGGCCTGGTCGGAGACGCCGGCCAGGTCGAGCGGGATGATCTTCCAGCCGGCCTCGTGGACCACCTGGGCGAGTGTCGCTGGGGGCATGTCCGTACCGCCTTCGGCGTCCGGTTCCTCCCCGCCGCCGCGGGAAGCAGGTCGATTTCACCCATCATGCCCCACGGTGAGCGATCCCTCACGAGGAGCCTGTTCCGCCCCCGCGTCCCCACGGAACGACGACAGCGGCGGGCCACGCGCTACCCCGGAACCGTCCCGCCCGCAACCGCGGCATCCCGGAGCCGCCTCGCGCCTCCGCGAGGACATGTGACCGGTAGCACCTTCCATCCCATTCCCGCAGGTCCAAGCTCCTTTGCAGTACAGCAAGTTGACTGAACCTCACCCGTTCTTTCACAGGCGACTTGACTGGTCCATACCAATGCGATTGAGTGCGGCCCACACCCCCCACGGCCACCCCCACCCGCCTTGTCCGGCGCCACTGGCGCCCGCGCGGGAATCCCGGCCCCGTCGTCGCACGCTGCCCGGGTACGGCCGTTTCCCGCAAAGGAGTTGACTCTGTGTCGAGACGACACGTCTCCGCCGCACTGACCGCGCTCGCACTGGCGGTGACCCCGCTGGTGATGTCGGCCCCGGCCGCGTCGGCGGCTCCGGCCACCACGGCCGCGTCGTGCGCGAGCTACCCCAACTGGGTGGCGGGCAAGTCGTACGTCACCGGCGACATCGTCCGCTACACGGACGGCAAGACGTACATCGCCGAGCACGACAACCC